>JAHFVC010000513.1 GCA_023264765.1 Mycobacterium sp.
ACAAGTCGGATCAGAGCGGTGCGGTCCGGGAAGATACCGACCACGTCGGTCCGACGGCGGATCTCCTTGTTGAGCCTATCGGTTAACCGGCCCTCCCACGACACGATCATGAGTGCGGCGTGAGGTCCGAGGCCGACGGCGATGCGGGGCGCATGCTGGCGGTGTCGGCTCGATCGAGAAGGGGCAGGTGATGACCGTTCGGGTGTGCACCAGCAGCGACGGCTATGCGATCGACGGCCAGTGGGAGGGATGCGCTGCGGCGAATGCGTTCCTGAAACATCTGGCCGGGCGCGGGTTCAGCGCGGCGACGGTGCGGGCGTATGCGTTCGATGTGCTCAATCTGGCCCGGTTTCTGCTCGACCACGATCTCCGATTGGCGGCGGTGACGCCGGTGGAGGTGTTCGAGTGGATCGACTGGCAGGACGTGCGCCGCGAACCCCGCCCCGGCACGGCGAGAAGGAACGGCAGGGGCACGGCGGCGTCGACGATCAACCGGCGAGTCGCGGCGGTGCGGGCGTTGTTCGAGTACCTGGTGATGACCGGGATGCGCAGCGACAATCCGGTGCCCTCACCGCGGCGCGGGCAGGGCCTGCGACCGCAGGCGCGGGGACTGCTCGGACATCTCGGGCCGGGCCGACCCCGGGCCGGGGGCCGGCTGGTGCGCCAACCGCGGTTGCTGCCCGAATCCCTCGACGCCGACGCGGTCGAGCAGTTTGCGGCGTCGCTGCGCACCCATCGGGATCGGGCGATGGTGTGGGGCATGCTGTTCGGGGGCCTGCGCAGCGCCGAGGTGCGGTCCCTGCGGCTGGCAGACGTGGATTTCGGTCGACGTCGGTTGCGGGTGCTTGGCAAAGGTTCGAAGGAACGGGTGGTGCCGGTCGATGCGGTGTTCTTCACCGAACTGTCGGCCTATCTGCGCCTCGAACGGCCGCCGGGGTTGGCGACCGAGGAGTGTTTCGTGGTGCTGCGTGGCCCCACCGCGGGGGCGCCGGTGACCGAGGCGGGACTGCGGTCGCTGTTCCGGCGGCACCGGGAGCTCTCCGGTGCTTCTCGGGTGCGTCCGCATCGGTTGCGCCACACTTACGGCACCGAACTGGCCTCTGCAGGAATTGATCTGATGGCGCTGCGGGAACTGATGGGACACGTGTCCCCGGAGACCACCGCCGGATACGTGCACCTGTCCATCGAACAACTCGCCGCCGAATACGGCGCAGCCCGGGCCAGCCTGACAGGGGCACGGCGATGATCACCGCATCGACGACTGTGGCGGCGCCGGACATGGTGCTGGCCGGCTATCTCGACCACGTCACCACCCTCGGGCTGAGCGGAGGAGCTGTCCGCGATCGCGCCCGCATCGCGGGTGCGTTTCTGGCGGAGCACCCGGATCTGCGGGACTGGATGACTCGGCCGGCAGCGGACCGGCTCACCGAACTGCGCAGCACCGGGGCGTGGCCGCTGCTGTGTCACGTCATCGGTCACGATGAGCTGCGACTGGACCTCGAGTTCGCCGCCGTCAAGAACCTCACCGGGCTCGGACGTGCCGTCGAAGCCCGCGACCCAGTCGGATTCGCCGCCGTCCGTGCCGCCGGACTGGCCTTGGGCTGGACACCGTCCTGGGTCGAGACCGTCCTGGGCGAGTGCCTGGCGGTGCTGCTCGCCTGGCACGGCGGATTTGTCAGCGGCATCACCGACAACACCATCGACGATTTCGACGCGGCATTGGCTGCCACACAATCTATTCCGCCGTCGACGCGCCGGGCCTACCGCAACCGGATCGCCGGAATGCGGCAGATACTGTTTCAGGCCCGCATCGTCGACACACCACCACGGCGCCGGCGGTGGGCCCGCAGCTACACCCAACGGTTCGCCGACGTGGCGATGGCCGACGCGATCCGCGCAACATTGCTGCGTTACGTCACCGTCCGGGCATCGGTGCTGCGCCCGAAATCCGTCGAATCGCTGATCAACGACCTGCTGCCGTTCGCGGACTACCTCACCACCAACCATCCCGAGGTCACCTCCCTCCAAGATCTCGACCGCAGTCACATCGAGGGCTTCCTTTCCTGGAACCGCGCCCGCAGCTGGCGTGGACAACGCGCCGCCGCCGGCGCCGGACGCACCATCTCCAAGGCCGTGATCCAATCGACCGTGCTCAGCGTGCGCAACCTGCTCGACGATCTCACCGAATGGGGCTGGGAGCAGGCACCGACCCGCCGGCTCGTCTTCGCCGCCGACGTCCCGAAACTCGATCAACCCCTTCCGCGGGCCCTGCCACCCGATATCGATGCCGCAGTAATGAATGCGGTTGGACAGTTGCATGATTCGTTCGCTCGCATCGGGTTGACGGTGCTGCGCGGAGCCGGTCTGCGGGTCGGGGAACTACTCGATCTCGAACTCGGCAGCGTCATCGATTACGGACCGGCCGGGACCTGGCTCAAGGTGCCGTTGGGCAAACTCGCCACCGAACGCATGGTTCCGCTCTCGGCCACCACCCTCACGGCGTTGGATGAATGGACCGGCGGGCGCGGTGTCTGCCGACCATTGCCACATCCCCGCACCGGAGCGTTGACCGATTTCCTGTTCGTCGCGCACGGTCGTCGTCTCGGTCAGACCCGGTTGCGCAACGGACTCCTCGCCGCCGTCGAGTCTTGCGGACTGCGCGGGACCGGCGGCGCACCGTTGGTCGTGACCCCGCATCAGCTACGCCACACCTGGGCCACCGAACTCGCCAATGCCGGGATGAGCCTGCAAGCGTTGATGGCGCTGCTCGGGCACGTCACTCCCCAGATGACTCTGCGTTACGCCACCCTGGCCTCGCCGACACTGCGCGATGCTTACGACCAGGCCATGGGCAAGATGCGCCGCCGGTTCACCCTCACCCCGGTCGGCAAACCCATCGTCCCCGACACCGTCAGCTGGCTCGGCAGCGAGATGCTCAAAACTCGCGTCGCTCACGGCTACTGCTCCCGCCACGAAGCGGCCGGCGCCTGCCCCTACGCCAACATCTGCGAAACCTGCGACAACTTCGTCACCGGACCGGAATTCCGCGGCGCGCTCGAGGCGCAACGCACCGACATCCAGGCTCTCGAGGCCGACGCCCGCGACCGTGGTTGGCTCGACGAAGCCGCCCGCCACCACCGCGTCACCGACGCACTGACGGACCACCTCCACCGCCTCGACCGCTGACTCGAGTCGACCACCAGGGGTTGATCCGGCGCCGAGGGCCGGATAACCGAGCGGCTCAACCGGGAGATCCGACGCCGCACCGACGTGGTCGGGATCTTCCCGAACCGGGATGCCATCGTTCGCCTCATCGGCGCCGTCCTGGCCGAGCAGACCGACGAATGGGCCGAAGGCCGCCGCTACCTCGGTCTCGAAGTCCTCAGCCGCTGCCGACTCACCCTGACCACCGACCCCGCCACCAGCTCGCCGACGGAGGTGAGCACCGATGACCTGATGCAACTACCCGCCTGACCACCCACGAAGGATCACCATTCAGTTACACCACTTCCAGGGGCTTGACCCGGCTTGGCGGAAACTGGTACATCCCATCCACAAATACCATCCAGTCATGGCTGAATGAGACCCTCGGGCGGACGGGGCTGGTGGATGCGGCCGGAAGCCCCCTGCGTTACACCCCACACG
>JAHFVC010000243.1 GCA_023264765.1 Mycobacterium sp.
CGCGGCCACCGGCGACGGTATCCGCGCGGGGGAGAAGGTCGGTGCTGCCACGGACCTGCTCGACGAGGCGTGGTGGTTTCCCGCCATGTGCTGGCCCGACGGCCGACTGCAGTTCATGCTCAACGAGCGGATGATGCCGTCGCAGTTCGTCGTCAACGGAGCGGGCAAGCGGTTCATCAACGAGGCCGCACCGTACATGGACTTCGCGCATGCGATGATCGAGGGCCAGCAGGCCGGTATCGATCACATCCCGTGCTGGCTCGTCACCGACATCTCGTCGTTCCACCGGTACGTCGTCGGCGGGCATCTGCCCATCCCTAAGATCCCGTTCGCACCGGTACCCACCGGCCGCAAGATCCCGCAGGCCTGGCTGGACTCCGGCATCGTGGTGGCCGCCGACAGCATCGGCGAGCTGGCCACCAAGATCGGGGTGCCCGCAGACGAGTTGGCGCGCACCGCAACGCGATTCAACGAGCTGGCCGCCAAGGGCCACGACGACGACTTCAACCGTGGCGACAGTGCCTACGACAACTACTACGGCGACCAGACCCTGCCGAATCCGAATCTGGCGCCGCTGGGCAAGGCACCGTATCTGGCCTTCCAGATCATCCTCGGTGATCTGGGCACCTCGGGCGGGCTACGCACCGACGAGCACGCCAGGGTGCTGCGCGAGGACGGCTCCGTCATCGCCGGCCTCTATGCCACCGGCAACGCCTCGGCGGCAGTGATGGGCCGCAGTTACGCGGGCGCCGGCGCCACCATCGGACCCGCCATGACGTTCGGCTACGTCGCCGCAGAACACATCTCCCACAACTCCAATCGAGAGGTAACCGCATGAAGATCTCGCTGTTCTACGAATTCGCGCTGCCCCGCCCGTGGTCGGACGACGACGAACACCAGATGTTCCAGGACGGGCTGGACGAGGTCGAGGCCGCTGACAAGGCCGGCTTCTCCACCGTCTGGCTCACCGAGCATCACTTCCTGGAGGAGTACTGCCACGCCACCGCGCCGGAGATGTTCCTGGCCGCGGCCAGCCAGCGCACCAAGGACATCCGGCTCGGCTTCGGCGTCATGCACCTGCCGCCGCCGATCAACCATCCCGCGCGCATCGCGGAGCGGGTCGCCACACTGGACCACTTGTCCAACGGCCGTGTCGAGTTCGGCACCGGCGAGGGTTCCTCGGTCGCAGAACTGGGTGGCTTCAACATCGACCCTGCCGACAAGCGCACCATGTGGGAAGAGGCGCTGGAGGTGTCGATTCGCTGTATGACCGAGGCGCCGTTCACCGGCTTCAAAGGTGAGCACGTCGAGATGCCCGCCCGTAACGTCATCCCCAAGCCGCGGCAGAACCCGCACCCCCCGGTGTGGGTGGCCTGCACCCGCCCGTCCTCGGTGCAGATGGCCGCCCAGAAGGCCATCGGCGCACTGAGTTTCGCCTACACCGGACCGGAGGCGCTCAAGGCCCGGGTGGACGGCTACTACAAGGAATTCGCCGAGCAGGGTGCGCCCATCACGCCGGCCATCAACCCGAACATCCTGGCCATCGGCGGCGACCTGTCGATGATGGTGGCCAAGAACGATGACGAGGCGATCAAGCGCCTCGGTATCGGCGGCGGGTTCTTCTCGTTCGGCATCATGCACTACTACCTGACCGGCATGCACACCCCCGGGCGCACCGGCGTCTGGGATCTCTACGAGCAGGCCGTCAAGGACGACCCGACGCTGGCGTACGGACCTGGCCGCGGCGCCATCGGCGGCCCAGAGACCGTGCGGGAGTTCCTGCGCGGCTACGAGGCCAGCGGCGTCGACGAGATCATCCTGCTGCTCAACCCGCGCAGCCACGAGGGCACCATGGAATCCATCGAGATCATGGGCAAGGAGATCCTGCCCGAGTTCATCGAGCGTGACGAGAAGGCCGTGGCGGCCAAGGCCAAGCGGCTCGAACCGGTGATCGAGAAGGTCGAGGCGCGCCGGATTGCCTACAACGCACCGGACTTCGACGAGAACTACGCCTTCGGTGGCCTGCCCACCGGTAAAGAGGGCAAGTTCACCGCCGGCGAGATCCCCGAGGCGATGGCCGAGATCAACGAGGGCCGCGTCAAGGCGGCGCAGTTGGAGAAGGACAAGCGCGGGGCTGAACAGTAGTCATGTCGGATCGCTGGCGCTATGACGGGCGCCGAGTGGTGGTCACCGGGTGTGCGTCGGGTATCGGCGCGCACCTGGCCGGCCAACTGGCCGAGCTCGGGGCTCATGTCACCGGACTGGATCTGCGTCGTCCGGAAAGCGCACCGGCGGAATTCATCGAGGTGGACTTCGCCGACAACGGCGCCATCGACGCTGCGGTCGCGCGTATCGACGGGCCCGTCGACGCGCTGTTCAACGTGGCCGGGGTGTCGTCGGGTATCGGTAAACCGTTGCTGGTGGTCACCATCAACTTCCTCGGGATGCGGCACTTCACCGAGGCGTTGTTGCCGCAGATGCCTGCCGGGGCTGCCATCGCGAACGTCTCGTCGTTGGCCGCCGCCAACTACCTGGACAACACCGCGGTGACGGCGGGCTTGTTGGCGACCACTTCGATGGCCGAGGGCATCGACTGGTGCGAGCGCAACCCGGCGGCCCTGGCCGATGGTGGGTACCGATTGTCCAAGGAAGCGATCATCCTCTACGGGATGATGCGGGCACTTGCCTTGGGAGAGCGCGGAATCCGGATCAACTGCACGGGCCCCGGCGTCACCGAGACACCCATTCTGGATCAGCTGCGCGGCGCATACGGTCAGGACTACCTGGACTCGTTTCCGAAGCTGCTGGGGCACGTGTGTGGTCCCGACGAGCAGGCGTCGGTGCTGGCCTTCCTCAACAGCCCAGCGGCAAGCTACATTTCGGGACAGGTGATCTGGGTGGACGGTGGGACCGTCGCGGGCCGGATCGCAGCGACACTCGAGGGAAGGCACTGAATGTCCACCATGAAGGATTTCCGCCGGGTCGCCGATGATGTGCGCAACTGGGGCCGGTGGGGTGGTGACGACGAACTCGGCACGCTGAACCTGATCACCGCCGACAAGGTCGCCGAGGCGGCGTCGCTGGTGAAGGCCGGCAAGGTGATCTCGCTGGGTGGCGACTTCGGTTCCAACGGGCCGCAGGGGGCGTTCAAGTTCCGCTTCAACCCGATCCACGTGATGACCGTCGACGGCGGCGACGCCGAGACGCTGGTCAAGTACGCCCCGGAATGGGCCCGCAATTCCGTTGCCCAGGAACTCAGTTCGTTCTTCGTCGACAACATCTTCCGGTTCAACGACGACATGATCACCATGTCCCTACAAGCCGCCACCCAGTGGGATGCGCTGTCGCACGTGTACTACGAGGACAAGCTGTACAACGACTTCCCGGCGGATTCGGTGACCAGCTTCGGGGCTTCGCGTTGCGGTATCGAGAAGGTGGACGGCAAGGGCATCGTGTCGCGCGGGGTCCTGCTCGACGTGGTCGCCCACCGTGGTGAGGAGGTGTTCTGCGAGCCGGGCCGGCCGATCACCCCCGCCGAGCTCGACGACATCGCCGCCGCACAGGGCATGCAGATCGGCACCGGCGACATTGTGGTGGTGCACACCGGATGGTGGACACGCTTCCTGTCCACCGGTGACGGGCAGGAACCCGGGTCGGGCCTGCACTGGACGTGCGCCTCGTGGCTGCACGACCACGGGATCGCTGCGGTCGCATCGGACAACCTGATGGTCGAGGATCCGGATCCGGCCAACGGGGTGGAAGGCACCTTCCTGCCGATGCACATGCTCTGCCTGCGCGATATGGGGCTGATGCTCGGCGAGTACTGGGATCTGACGGGCCTGGCCGCCGACTGCCGCGCCGACGGGGTCTACGACTTCCAGTTGATCGCGCCGCCGCTCAAGGTGGTCGGCGCGGTGGGTGCGCCCGTCAGTCCCATCGCGATCAAGTGAGCATGGGCCCCAATGACGCTGCCGAATAAGCACTCTGGTCAATCCGCGTATTCGGAGAATGCGGTTCTTCATTCCGGAAAACATCAGTATCGTGTGCCCGTGGACTTCGCACGCAAGACCGTCGCCGTGGACGGCCTGACGACCGGCTATCTGGAAGCGGGCGGCGGCGACCCCGTGGTGCTGCTGCACGGTGGCGAGTTCGGTGCCAGTGCCGAGATCGGGTGGGAGCGCACCATCGGCGCGCTGGCGCAGCACTTCCGGGTGCTGGCTCCCGACATGCTCGGCTTCGGCGAGTCGGCCAAGGTCGTCGACTTCAACGACGGCCGCGGGATGCGCATCCGTCACATCGCCCGGTTCTGCGACACGCTGGGGATCGGGTCGGCGCACTTCGTCGGGAACTCGATGGGGGCGATCAACCTCCTCGTGGACGCCACCTCGGAGGCGCCGATCCTGCCGGTGCGCAGCTTGGTGGCCATCTGCGGCGGCGGTGACATCCAGCGCAACGAGCACACCAATGCGCTCTACGAGTACGACGCCACCTTCGAATCGATGCGCAGCATCGTGACCGCGCTGTTCTTCGATCCGTCGTACCCTGCCGACGAGGCATACGTGCAACGGCGATATGAATCGAGCATCGCGCCCGGTGCCTGGGAATCGTTGGCGGCAGCGCGTTTTCGCCGTCCCGGCCTGGAGGCGCCGTCGACGCCGTCCTCGAAGCGCGCCTACGAACGCATCGCGGTGCCCGTCCTGGTCGTCGAGGGCGGCGGGGACAAGCTGCTGGCGCCCGGCTGGGCCGCTGGAATCGCGGGCCAGATTTCCGACGGCCGGTCGGCCGTGGTGGACGGTGCCGGGCACTGCCCCCAGATCGAGCAGCCCGACGCGCTCAACGAGGTGCTGCTGAACTTCCTGAAAGAGGTTTCATGACTATCAGCCAGATGCGGAGCGGGATCGCGCATGAGTGAGGAACTCGACGGCAAGGTCGCCGTCATCACCGGCGGCGCCGGCGGACTCGGAGCGGGCCTGGTGCGCCGCTTCGCCGCCGAAGGTGCCAAGGTGGTGTTCGGTGACGTCGACGAGACCAACGGCGCGGCCCTGGCGGCCGAGCTCGGCCCCGACACGCACTTCCTGCGCAACGACGTCACCGACCTCGAGCAGGTCGCCGCTCTGGTGAACGCCGCCGTCGAGAAGTTCGGCGGGCTGCACGTCATGGTGAACAACGCCGGCGTCTCGGGCACCATGCACCGGCGTTTCCTCGAGGACGACCTCGCCGACTTCGACTCGGTGATGCGGGTCAACGTGCGCGCGGTGATGGCAGGCACCCGCGACGCCGCCCGGCACATGGCCGAGCACGGTGGTGGATCCATCATCAACCTGACCTCCATCGGCGGGATCCAGGCCGGCGGGGGAGTGCAGACCTACCGGGCGTCCAAGGCGGCGGTCATCCAGTTCACCAAGTCGGTGGCAATCGAATTGGCGCACTACGAGATTCGGGTGAATGCGATCGCCCCCGGCAATATCCGGACCGCGATCGTCGCGAAATCGGCCTCCGCGGAGGACCGGGAGCGTCTGGAGGAATTCGAGGAGAAGATCCGCGCCCAGATGCGTCACGACCGGCCGCTCAAGCGGGAGGGCACCGTTGACGACGTCGCCGAGGCGGCGCTGTATTTCGCCACCGACAAGTCACGCTATGTCACCGGCACGGTGCTGCCGATCGACGGCGGCACCGTCGCGGGCAAGGTCATCGTGCGTAAATCCTGAGTGCCGAGATGGGCGTTCGGGCGGGTCTTTCTCGCACTTTGCGGCCCGTTTGTGCGTGTGGGCGGAATTTAAATCAATTGCTTGACTTAATTACAGGAGGGGCGTTGACTGTAACGGTGACGGCAGCCAGATCCCTGCGCACTGAGCGCGCCAGCGGTACCCGGGAGGCGATCCTGGTCGCCGCGGAACGGCTCTACGCCGAACACGGCGTCTTCGCGGTGTCCAATCGACAGGTCAGTGAGGCTGCGGGACAAGGCAACAACGCCGCGGTCGGCTACCACTTCGGTACCAAGGCCGACCTGGTGCGGGCCATCGAGCAGAAACACCGTCAGCCCATCGAGACGCTGCGCCAGCGGATGATCGCCGCAGTGTCCGGGTCCCAGGACCTGCGTGACTGGGTGGCCTGCCTGGTCTGCCCGCTGACCGATCACCTCGCCGAACTCGGCACCCCCACCTGGTACGCCCGGTTTGCGGCCCAGGCCATGACCGACCCCGAGTACCACACGATCGTGGTCAAGGACGCGCTGAGCTCGTCCTCCCTGGTCGAGGTCATCGACCGGATCAACCAGTGCCTGCCCGATCTGCCCGCCGAGGTCCGCTTCGAGCGCAACATCATGGCCCGCAACCTGTTGATGCACAGCTGTGCGGACCGGGAGCGGGCACTGGCCGCCGGCGGCGCCGTGGTGGCAGGCAGGTCGTGGCGTGCGGCCGGCGCCGGCCTGATCGACGCGATCGTCGGCCTCTGGCTGGCGCCGGTCACCGAGATCGGCGAAGTCGCGTGAAGATCACCGTCGACCAAGACAAGTGCGTGTCGTCGGGACAGTGCGTGCTCAACGCGATGGAGCTCTTCGACCAGCGCGACGACGACGGTGTCGTGGAACTGCTCGAACCCGAGCCCGGCCCCGATCAATTCGACAACGCCCGCCGCGCCGCGGCGGCCTGCCCAGCCCTGGCCATCGACATTCAAGACTGACCTGAGGAATGAGATCACCACATGTCTGAAACGCTGACCGAAGTAGACATCCCCGACTACCCGATGGAACGCGATCTGCGGTGCCCGTTCTCGCCGCCGCCGCAGATGCTCGGCAACGCCAAAGGCCTGAAAAGGGTGAAGATCTGGAACGGCAGCACGCCGTGGCTGATCACCGGACACGAGGAGGCGCGGTCGCTGTTCGCCGATGCGCGCGTCAGCGTCGACGACCGCATCGAGGGGTTCCCGCACTGGAACGAGCACATGCTCTCCACGGTGAACAAGCGGCCGCGCTCGGTGTTCACCTCCGATGCCGAAGAGCACACCCGCTTCCGCCGCATGCTGTCCAAGCCGTTCACCTTCCGGCGCGTCGAGGGGTTGCGAGCGACCATCCAGGAAGTCACCGACGAGTGCATCGATGCGATCCTGGCGGGCCCGCAGCCCGCGGACATCGTCTCGGCGCTGGCATTGCCGGTGCCCACCAAGGTGATCAGCGACATGCTCGGCGTCCCCTACGAAGATCACGAGTTCTTCCAGGAGCACGCCAACGCCGGCCTGGCCCGCTTCGCTGCCGCGGACGCCATGCAGAAGGGCGCGATGAGCCTGCACCAGTACCTGATCGACCTCGTCGAGAAGAAGCAGGCCAATCCTGCCGAGGACGCGGTATCCGATCTTGCCGAGCGGGTCACCGCCGGTGAGATCAGCGTGAAGGAGGCCGCCCAGCTGGGCACCGGGCTGCTGATCGCAGGCCACGAGACCACCGCCAACATGATCGGCATCGGCGTGCTGGCGTTGCTGGAAAACCCGGAACAGGCTGCCCTGCTACGTGATTCCGACGACCCCAAGTTCGTCGCCAATGCATGCGAGGAACTGATGCGGTACAACTCCATCATCCAGAACGGCCAGCGCCGGGTGGCGCTCGACGACATCGAGATCGGTGGCGAGACCATCCGCAAGGGTGAGGGCATCATCATCGACCTCGCGCCGGCGAACTGGGATGCCACCGCCTTCCCCAATCCGGACAAGGTGGACTTCACCCGGGACGCCAGCGGTGAGCTCGGTTTCGGCTACGGCCGCCACCAGTGCGTCGGTCAGCAGCTGGCACGCGCAGAACTGCAGATCGTGTTCCAGACCTTGCTGCGGCGCATCCCGACGCTGAAGTTGGCGATCCCGTTCGACGAGATCCCGTTCAAGCACGACCGCCTCGCCTACGGCGTCTACGAACTCCCCGTCACCTGGTGACCCACAGCCTCAGCCCACTGAATGGAGTCCTGACATGTCTCTGAGCACAACGCTCTACCCGCCCGAAGGCTTCGGCGCGCCCAAGAACCGGAAAGGTCACGCCACGGGCAACCTCGGCCTGCCGGTCGGCACCGAGATCTTCTCCGCCGACAATCACATCTCGGTCGCAGACGACATCTTCTACGAGCGGTTCCCCGACGACCTCAAGGGCGCTGCGCCGCGGATCTGGTACGAAGACGGCGCCTACATGGTCGGGATGAAGGGCAAGGCCTGGACCGGCGGCGATTTCGGACGCGTCCTCATGCAGTACGACGACCTGGCCGGCGCGGCCACCAACAACATCGCGGCCCGCATCCGTGAACTCGCCGAGGACGGCATCGACAGGGAACTCGCCTTCCCCAACGCGGTACTGGCCCTGTTCCACTACCCGGACAAGGGTATCCGGGAGCGGGTGTTCCGCATCTACAACGAGGTGATGGCCGAACTGCAGGACAGCAGCAACGGCCACTTCTACGGTGTCGGGCTGATCAACTGGTGGGACCCCGCCGGGACCCGCAGCACCCTGGAGCAGCTGAAATCCTTGGGGCTCAAGACGTTCCTGCTGCCGCTGAACCCTGGCAAGGACGACGAAGGCAACATCTACGACTACGGCAGCACCGAGATGGATGCGGTCTGGGACGAGATCGAGGCCGCCGGCCTGCCCGTCAGCCACCACATCGGTGAGACGCCGCCCAAGACGCCGTGCCAGAACAACAGCGTCGTCGTCGGCATGATGGTCAACGTCGACTCGTTCCGTGAGCAGTTCGCCAAGTACGTGTTCTCCGGCATCCTCGATCGGCACCCGTCGCTCAAGGTCGGCTGGTTCGAGGGTGGCATCGCGTGGGTACCCACCGCCCTGCAGGACGCCGAGCACATGCTCGCCTCCTACCGGCACATGTTCAATCACGAGCTGCAGCATGATGTCCGGTACTACTGGGACCACCACATGAGCGCGTCGTTCATGGTGGATCCGTTGGGGCTGCGCCTCATCGACCAGATCGGCGTCGACAACGTGATGTGGTCCAGCGACTACCCGCACAACGAATCGACGTTCGGCTACTCGGAGAAGTCACTGGCCACCGTCGTCGAAGCGGTGGGACCGGAGAACGCCGTCAAGATCGTCTCCACCAACATCCAGAAGTTCCTGGGCATAGCGTGACGACATCCACTCGTACGGGCGTCACACAGATCGCCCGGTCCGGGTTGACGTGGCTGGACATTCCCGAAGAGCCGGACTTCGCCCGGTTGCGAGCCGAAGTCGGCGCGCGTCTGCACGCCGCGATGGCCGATCAGGGTGTCGACGCGCTGGTCCTGCTGGGCAACAGCAACGTCATGTACGCCACCGGCATCAGTTGGCCGTTGGCGGACGCGGGCCTGTCCCATGTCGAGCGGCCCGTCGCGGTGGTGCTGGCCGGCGACGAGCACCCACACCTGTTCCTGCCGTTCCGTGAAGGCGCGGCGACGGAATCTGACCTGCCCGACGACCATCTGCACGGACCGGTGTACCTCGAATTCGACGAGGGCGTCGCCGAATTCGCCAAGGTACTGGCCGGCTTGATTCCGGCAGGTGCGACGGTCGCGGTAGACGAACTGACCGGGTCGATGCGCCGGGCGGGCAGCGCGCTGTTCCCCGGCGGCGCGCCGGTCGATGCGGCGTCGGTGGTCGGCGCGGCAAAGCTGGTGAAGACGATCGACCAGATCGCCTGCCTGCGCCGCGCCAATCAGATCACCGAGCAGGCGGTGGCCGAGATCCACCGGTCCCTGGTGCCCGGTGTGCGCCAGGTCGACCTGTCGGCCGAATTCGTGCGCCGCACCTTCGAACTCGGTGCGACGACGAACATGTTCGACTCGATCTGGCAGGTGATGCCCGCGTCGAAAGCCGAGGGAACCTGGACCACCACCGGTGATCTGGCCCTGCCGCTGCTGACCACCGAACGCGAGATCGCCGAGGGTGACGTGCTGTGGACCGATGTGTCCATCGCCTATCGCGGGTACTGCTCGGACCACGGCCGCACGTGGATCGTCGGTCAGGATCCGACCGCCGCGCAGCAGCAGCAGTTCGACAAGTGGCGCGTGATCGTCGACGCGGTGCTGTCGGTGACCCGGGCCGGGGCCACCTGCGGTGACCTCGGACGCGCGGCGACCGCGGCGGCCGGGGGACGCAAGCCGTGGCTACCGCACTTCTATCTCGGTCACGGGATCGGGACCAGTGCGGCCGAGATGCCGATGATCGGAACGGATCTCGGCCAGGAGTGGGACGACAACTTCATCTTCCCCGCCGGCATGCTGCTCGTGTTCGAACCCGTGGTGTGGGAGGACGGCACCGGCGGTTACCGCGGCGAGGAGATCGTGGTGGTCACCGAAGGCGGCTGGATGCCGTTGACCTCGTATCCGTACGACCCCTATGAGGTGTCCAGTGGGAATTGACATCGAAGCCGACGACCGCGCACTGCGGGTCAGTCGTCGTGCGCGCGCCGTCGCGCAGATGGAGGCCCATGACCTCGACGTG
>JAHFVC010000244.1 GCA_023264765.1 Mycobacterium sp.
GGCGCAGCACCTCACGGATCGTCGGGTTACCCGACAGATCGTTGCGCAGCACGACGATGTTGATGAAGAACCCGATGAGCTGATCCAGTTCGGGTTCGGTGCGGCCCGCGACCGGGGTGTCCAGCGGGATGTCGGTGCCCTCGCCGGCCTTGTGCAGGGCGACGGCGACCGCCGCCTGCAGCAGCATGAACTCGGTGATCCCCAGTTCGCGGGTCAGCTCGGTGAGGCGGGCGCGGGTGTCCTCGTCGATGGTGAAGCTCAGCGCGTCACCCTCACCGGACGGCACGGGCGGGCGGGGGAAGTCCGGACGCAGCCCGTTCTCCTCGGGGAGTCCGGCCAGCTGGTCCACCCAGTAGTCGCGTTGGGCGGCAAGCTCGTCGCCGCCGAGCAGCTCCAGTTGCCAGGCCGCATAGTCGGCGTACTGGACCGGCAGTGGCTCGAAGTCCGGCGCTGCACCCGCGCGGCGGGCCCGGTAGGCGGTGAGCACATCGGTGAACAGCACTCCGGCCGACCAGTGATCCGCGGCGATGTGGTGCACCACCAGGGACAGCACATGATGCTGGGGCGTGGACAGCACCGCAGCCCGGATCGGCCGGTCGTGTTCCAGGTCGAAGCAGAATCGGCGCTCGGCGTCGAGCTCACGCTGCAGCCACTCGTCGCCATCCCCGCGGGCCCGGCGCACCGGGACGGGCTGAATGGGGTTGACGACCTGATAAGGCGCACCGTCGATCTCGCGATAGGTGGTACGCAGGATCTCGTGCCGGTCGACGACGTCGTTGACCGCGGCGATGAACGCGTCGGCGTCGCTGGGACCGGTCAGTCGTGCCGCGAACGGGATGTTGTTGACCGGGTTCGGGCCGTCGATGCGGAACTGGAACCATTGGCGCAGCTGAGCAGCCGACATCTGCAGCGGTCCGTCGCGGTCGATCGGCACCACGGCAGGCCGGGCACTGCCGCCGCCAGTGGCCCGCACGTGGTCGATGTGGGCGGCCAGGTCGGCGACGGTGGCCAGTTCGAACACCTGCTGGACGCCGATGTCGACGCGGCACCGTGACCGCACCGCGGCCACCAGTTTGGTGGCCAGCAGCGAATGTCCGCCCAGGTCGAAGAACGAATCGTCGGCGCCGACGGTGTCGCGACCCAGGAGCTCGCCGAACAGTCCGGCGATGACGTGTTCGGTGTCGGTGCCGGGTTCGCGGTATTCGGTGCCCGCGGTGATCTCAGGATCCGGCAATGCTTTTCGGTCGATCTTGCCGTGTGAGGTGATCGGGATCTCGCCGATCTCCACGTAGGCGGCGGGAATCATGTACTCGGGCAGCGCGGCGGCGACCCGGGCGCGGATTCGGTCGATCTGTACGTTCTCGGTGTCCCCGGCTGGGGTTACGTAGGCAACCAGGTTGCGGCCCAGGGTCGGCAGATCGCTGACCACGACCACGGCCTGGCCGACCGACGGGTCCACGGAGATGGCCGCGGCGACCTCACCGAGTTCGATGCGGAAGCCGCGGATCTTCACCTGTTCGTCTGCGCGGCCGACGAATTCGATGTCGCCGTCGGCGTTGCGCCGCGCGAGGTCACCGGAGCGGTACATCCGGCCGCCCGGGTTGAAAGGGTCGGCCACGAAGCGTTCGGCGGTCAGGCCGTGTCTGCGGTGGTAGCCGTGCGCGACATGCGTTCCGCCGATGTAGATCTCGCCGATCACACCGACCGGGACCGGCTGTAACGCGTCGTCGAGCAGATGGATCGTGGTGTTGATCTTCGGTGTGCCGATCGGCACGATCCGGGCGCCCTGTTTGCCCTCGACCTTGAAGCGGGTGCAGTTGAGCACCGTCTCGGTGGGCCCGTAGAAGTTGTGCAGCAACGCGTCGAAGGTGGCGTGGAACTTGTCGGCGACCTCGCCGGGCAGCGCCTCGCCGCCGATCGGGACGCGCTGCAGGCTGCGCCATTCGCTGACACCGGGCAGGGACAGGAACAGCCCCAGCAAGGACGGCACGAAGTGCATCGAGGTGATGCCCTCGTCGCGCAGCAGGGCGGTGAGATAGCCGATGTCGCTGAGCCCACCCGGCTTCGGGATGACCAGGCGTGCGCCGGCGGCGAGCATGCCGAAGATCTCGCCGATCGACACGTCGAAACCCTGTGAGGCGACCTGCAGCAGTCGGTCGTCCTGGGTCACCTGGTATTCGGGGCCGAACCAGGCGAAGTACTCGGCGATGGGCCGGTGCGGCACCGGCACGCCCTTGGGCAACCCGGTCGATCCCGAGGTGTAGATCAGGTAGGCGGTGTTCTCCGGTAGCAGTGGACGGACCCGGTCGGCGTCGGTCGGGTCGTCCGCGCGGTGGTCCTCCAGACCGGTGACCGGTTCGCGGATGACGACCTTCGGATCGGAATCGGACAGGATGTAGGTCAGCCGGTCCTCGGGGTAGGTCGGGTCGATGGGCAGATACACCGCGCCCGCCTTGACGATCCCCAGTGCGGTGATGACCAGTTCCGGTGATTTCTCCAGCAGGACCGCCACCCGGTCCTCGGTGCCGACGCCCTGGGCGATCAGCCAGTGCGCCACCCGGTTGGCTTCTTCGTTGAGTTCGCGATAGCTGTAGTGCCTGCCCTCGTAGACGACGGCCGTCGCGTCGGGGGTGCGCGCCACCTGATCACCGACCAGAGCCGTCAAGGTGGTTGCGGGCGTGTCGAACTGCTCACCGTGGGAGACCGTGCGCAGCCATGCTTCGTCGTCGGCGGAGAACAGCCCGAGGCGCTGTAGCGCCACGTCGGGTTGGTCCAGCGCGTTGTCGAGAAGCACGGCATAGTGCGCGAGCATGTTGGCGGCCAGGTCGGCATCGATGATCTCGGTGAGGTGCTCGGCCTCGACGGTGACGCCGTCGGAGTTCCACTCCACCATGAAACCCAGCGGCAGCTGGGTGATGTGGCTGCGCAGTTCGGCGCGGGCGCAGCTGATGCCTTCGGGACGGAAGCCGCCGCCGTCGGATTCGCGGAAGCCGAAGCTGACGCGCGTCATCCGCTCGGCGCCGTGCCTGCGGTCGGGATTGAGTTCGGCCACCACTCGGTCGAGGTTGACGCGCTGGTGGGCGAACGCGGCGACGGCCGTGTCCCTGGTCTCGGCTACGAGTTTGCGAAACCCGTTGGCGCCGTTCGGGCGCAGCCGCATCGCCACGGTGTTGCCGTAGTAGCCGATGGCCTCGTCGGTGCCGCGGTTGACGACGGGGCTGGCGACCAGGAAGTCGTCGGTGTGGGTGTAGCGGTGAATGAGCGCGCCGAACGCGGCCAGCAGCACCATGTAGGGCGTAGCGCCGGTTTCGCGGGCCAGCGCGGTCACCTTCTCGACGGTGCCGGCGGGCAGGGCCAACGTGCTCAATTGCGAACGGAACCCGGTGGGCACGGCCGACCCGGACGGGCCCGGGAGCTCCAGCGGCTCCGGCGGATCCGCCATGACCCCACGCCAGTGGGCAAGGTCCTCGGCGGTGGTGTCGGCGGCCTGCGCGGGCGGCGGCGGGGTCGGTCCGAGGGCCGCACCCGTGTAGGCGCGGGTCAGGTCGGTGAAGAACACCCGCCAGGAGCCGTCGTCCCAGGCGATGTGATGGGCCACCAGCAGCATGACGTAGTCGTCGGCACCGGTGCGCACCAGGGTGATCCGCAGCGGTGAGTCGGTGGTCAGGTCGAACGGGGTGCCGAACTCGCGCTGCGCCAGCACTTCCAGCCGGAGCGCGCGGGCGCGCTCGGATTTGTCGGACACGTCGTGGAATGCCCAGCCGGGCAACAGGTCCTCATGCACCACCGGCCGCGGTTCGCCGGTCTCGTCGCTCGCGTAGGTGGTACGCAGGATCGGGTGCCGGCGCCCCACGGCGTCGACCGCGTCGTGCAGCCGCTCGGGATCTACCGGCCCGGTGAGCCGGTAGGAGACGCAGACGTTGAGCAGCACCCCGGACGGGTCGACGCTCTGCACGAACCACATCCGCTGCTGACCGTCGGACAACCCGGTGGGTTCGGGCACCTCGGTGTCGCCCGCGGACAGTCCGCGCTCGGCGAGCCTGCGGCGCATCAGTTCCAGGCGGGGGTTGTCAGCGATATCAGTCACGCAACAGTGCTTTCTTTGTCAGTCTCGATGAGGTGCTCGATCAGTTCGGTGCCGGTGATGCCGCCGAGGATCTTGGCCAGCGGGATCTTGTGTCCGGTGGCCTGAGTGAGCTTCTTGCGAAGGTCGAGGGCCAGCAGCGAGTCGACGCCCAGGTCCAGCAGCGATTCTGCGAGGTCCAGTGACGCGGTGTCGGTGACCTTGAGCACCGCGCCGAGGGCGGTGCGCACGGCGCCGGCCGGGTCACCGGCCAGAACGGCCGGCGCGGGTGGCTCCGCTGCGATGTGCGCGCCTTGGTCGCCGCCGAGGAAGGAGCGCAACCGGTCGGGGTCGGCGGTGAACACCAGAGGGTCACCCTCCCAGTCGCGCAGGCAGACCTGTGCTGCCCGGTCCGGGATCATCGGCAGCAACCCGGACCGCTGCACCCGGGCGACCTCGGTGTCGTCGATGATGCCGCTCCCGGGCCACAGCCCCCAGCGAACTGCCGTGCATCGGCGCCCGAGAGCCCGCTGCTGCGCGGCCTGCACATCGAGCAGCCGGTTGGCGGCGGCGTAGGCGATGTGCCCGCTGCCGCCCCACAGCCCGGATACCGATGAGCACAGCAGGATTCGTGCGTCGGAGCGCATCGGCCACGATGCGGAGAACCGCTCGAATCCGAGGACCTTGGCCGATACGGTGTCGGCGAAGGCCGAGCCGGTGAGCTGCCGGTGTCCGGCGATGGTGGCCGCGCCGGCGGCGTGGATCACCAAGGATGCTGCGGGCGCTCCGATGTCGGCGATCGTCGCGGCGAGCGCTGCGGGGTCGGTGATGTCGCACCGGGGCGCGATGACCTCGGTGCCGATCTCGGCCAGGTGGTTGGGGTCGACACCGTGGCGGCTGAGCAGCACGATCCGGCGGGCGCCGCACTCGGCGAGGTGGTGCGCCAGCGCCATGCCTACGGCGCCACCGCCGCCGGTGATGATCACCTCGTCCAGTACACCGGATTCCGCGGTCCAGGCGGGCGCGGTCGTCTGTTCGTCGCGGGTGGCACGGCGATGCACGACACCGTCCCGGACGGCGAATTCGCCCGCAGGTCCGAGCAGGGTGTCCAGGGCCATCGGATCCAGCGTGCGCGACGGCAGGTCGAGGTGCCCGAAGTGATGATCGGGGAATTCGAGTGCGAGGCTGCGGTGCACGGCACCGAGTGCGGCGTGGCCGGGCCGCGGCACCGAGGCTGCCTCCACCTGCTCCCCCGCTACGGTGATCAGCCAGACGTCGCGGTCGGTGCCGCGCAGCAGGTCGCCGTAGCAGAGGAGTCCGGCATCGATTCGGGACGCGAGATCTTCGGCGGCAGCCACCGCGTCGGGGGTGTCCAGCGCGGGTGCCACCACGATGAGCAGGTCGGCGTCGCCCGGCGTCACGATCTCCAGTCGGGCCGAGACCGCGGCCATGACCTCACCGCCGAGGGCACTTCCGTCGTCGAGGTCGATGACGGCGGCTCGCCGGGTCCTGGTGGTGGGGACCGGGATCTGCGGCAACCAGTATTCGACGGCGACGGTGACGCCCGCCACCGGCGGCAGCGGCGCCGGGGCGGCCCAGAAGTGTTCGGCCCGCATCGGGGCGAACGGGAAGTCGCGCAGCGTGATCGCGTTCGCCGGAGTCTGATCGGACCACCGGTAGGCCGGGTCGGCGATGGCCACTGCGGTGATGTTGGCGGCGATCCGGTCGACGATCGGTTCGTCGCGCCGTCCAGATCCCACCGTGAGCGCGTCATTGCCGTCCTCGAGGATGTCGCCCAGTGCGTACAACAGGGCCGGGTGCGCGGACAGCTCCACGAAAGTGCGTGCACCGAGCTCCACCGCGGCGGCGACGGCGCGATCGAATCGCACGGTACTGCGCAGGTTGGTGTACCAGTAGTCGGCGAAATCCGTGCCCGCGGCCACGACCGAGGCGGTGGCCGATCCGACGAATCGCACCGGCGTCTCGACGAATTCGCCAGCTGGCAAAAGTGTTTCGAGCTCGGCTCGCATCGCGTCGAGTTTGGTGGTGTGCGCGGGGAACCACATCTCGATCTCGCGGGCGAAGAAGCCGGCGGCGCTGACCTCGGCCACCAGCGCGGCGATCGTCGCGGCGTCACCGGATACCGCGACCGAGGAATTCGAGTTGACGACCGACAGTTCGGCCCAACCCTCGACCGCGGCGATGGTCTCCCGGGCCGCGTCCGGGGCGAGCCCCAGAACGGCGACCCGGTAGGGACCGGTGAGACGGTCCAGAAGCGTCGCGCGCGCGGCGACGACGCCGACGGCAGCGGTCAGCGTGATCGTCCCGGCGATGTACGCGGCTCCGATCTCACCGAGGCTGTGCCCGACGGTGATATCGGGCAGCACACCGCAGGCCCGCCACACCCTGGCCAGCGCGACACCGTGCACGAATTGGGCGCCCTGGATCTGCACTTGACTGAAATCATTGGTGCGGGAACCGGGTTCGGCCAACAAGTAGTCCAGAGGTGACGCGTGCCCGGCGGCGACGAACACCGCGGCGCAGCGATCGGCCTCGGCGCGGTAGTCCGGCAGCCGGTCATAGGCCTCGGCACCCATCGAGGGCCACTGACTGCCCTGGCCGGGAAACACGAACGCGACACCAGTCGCTTCGGTCGCACGGCCTGGCGCGCGCACCACCAGCGGGTGGTCCTCCCGTGCCACGATCGCGCGCAGCGCGTCGGTCAACTCGCCGATGTCGGCGGCCCGCACCACGCTGCGGTGCCTGCGGATCCGTCGGGTGCGCAGAGTCGCGCCGGCCACAGCGGCGGGATCAGTGACGTCTGGCCTGCGTTCCAGGTAGCGCAGGATGTCGGCGGCGTCCTGGGCGAGGAGGTCCTCGGCGTGCGCGCTGAGCAGCACGGGGATCCGTCCGTCGGGCAGGGTCATCGGACGGCCTCCGGGACCTCGACGATGACGTGGGTGTTGGTGCCGCTCATGCCGAACGCCGACACGGCGCCGATCCGTCGGCCGTTCTCGGCGGGCCAGGGGGTGAGCTTGGTGGCCAGCCGCAGACCCTGGGCCTCCCAGTCGATCTCCCGGCTGGGCTCATCGGTGTGCAGGCTGGCGGGTACCGAGCCGCGGTCGGCCGCGATGATCACCTTGGCCAGGCCGAGGGCTCCCGCCGCGGCCTGGGTGTGTCCGATGTTCGATTTGACCGACCCCAACAGCGCACCGGCGCCGGGCGCGGTGGCGCCGTAGGTCTGGGCCAGGGCGCGCAGTTCGGTGCGGTCACCGAGTTGGGTGGCGGTGCCGTGGCCTTCGATCATGCCGATGTCCTCGGCTGCGACCCCGGCCCGGGCGATGGCCCGTGCGAACAACCGCTGCTGCGCATCGCCGCTGGGTGCGGTGAGTCCGACGGTGCGCCCGTCGGCGTTCACTGCGGTGGCACGTACCTCGGCCAGCACCGTCCTACCGGCGCGGAGGGCAGCTGATTTGCTCTGCAGCAAGAACATTCCCGCGCCTTCGGCCCACACGGTGCCGCTGGCGTGCGCACTGTATGGCCGGCAGTGGCCGTCGTCGGACAGGGCGTGCTGCTTGGAGAATTCCACGAAGTAGCCGGGGGTGCCCATGACGCACACCCCGCCGGCCAGCGCCATGTCGCAGTCCCCTGCGCGTACCGCCGCCACCGCGGTGTGCAACGCCGCCAGCGCCGACGAGCAGGAGGTGTCGACGGTCAGCGCCGGGCCCGCGAGATCGAGGGTGTAGGCAATCCGCCCGGAGATGACCCCCAGCGAGGTTCCGGTGATCAGATGTCCACTGTGCGAAGAGAATTCCGACAGAGCCGGTCCGTATTCGAGCGCGGAGGCACCCACGTAGCAGCCGACGTCGTGCCCGGCGAGATCGTCGGGGTTGATCCCGCTGTTCTCGATCGCACGCCAGGCCAACCGCAACGCGACACGCTGCTGCGGGTCCATCGCGACCGCTTCGCGCGGCGAGATGCCGAAGAACGCGGGGTCGAAACTTCCTGCGCTGGATAGGAATCCGCCCAGGTCGTGGATCTGCTTGAACCCGTCGCGACGGGAGCCGTCCAACAGGTCGGCGATGGCCCAGCCCCGGTCGGTGGGAAAGTGCCCCAACGCCTCACGCTGTTCGGCGAGCAGGTCCCAGAAGGCATCGGCGGTGTCCACACCACCTGGAGCCTCGACCGCCATCCCGACGATCACCACCGGATCGTCGTGATCAGAGCTCATGGATCAGCTCCGCCACATCCGCGGTCTGTTCGTTGATGTAGAAGTGCCCGCCCTCGAAGATCGAGCAGGTGAAGGCACCGGTGGTGTGAGACTCCCAGCGGCGCAGCATGTTCTCACTGATCCGGTGATCGCGGCTGCCGCCGAGGGTGTGGATATCGGCGCCGATCCGGACGTCATCGTTGCAGCTGTACCGGTTGAACGCCGCGTAGTCGGCGCGCACCGCCATCAGGAGCAGCTCAACGAAGTCCTCGTCCTCGAGCAGCTGCGGGTCGGTGCCGCCGAGATCGACCATCTCGGCGATGATCTCGGACTGCGCCATCGGCAACGACGGCGAGGCCGCGACCGCCGAGGGCGCCTCGCTCGCGGACACCCACAGCGCGCTCACCTCGACCCCGCGCTGCTGCGCCACCCTGGCGAATTCGAAGGCCACCACGGCACCCATGCAGTGCCCGAACAGGCGCAGCGGTCCGAGCCGATCCCAGCTGCCGCCGTCGAACAGGTCGGTCGCCAACTCCCCGACAGTGGTCGGCGCCGGATGGGGCAGCCGGTCGCCGCGCTGCGGGTACTGCATGACGTACGCGTCGGAACCTGCCGCGGCCAGGGCGGTACCCATCCCGCGGTACGCCAGCGCGGCACCGCCGGCGTGCGGGAACACCAGAACCGGCCCGCCGGAACCACTCCCCGGGTATCGCTTCACCCACGGCGCGAAGGTCAGGTCGGCTGCGGTCACGATGCTGCGGCGGTCTCGAGGGCGGACGCCACATCCTCGTCGTCCATCCCGGCGACCTCGAGGTACAGCTCGGCGACCTGATCCAGCCGGTCGCTGCCGCCCTCCCGGTCGGTCAGCCGTGCGGCGAGCGCCTCGACGGTGCGGGTGGCGAAGATGTCGGGCACCATCACGGTCGGCGTGTCCAGCCAATCCCTGATCCGCGCAACGGCGGTGGTGGCGAGCACGGAGTCGCCGCCGAGTGCGAAGAAGTCGTCGTCGACGCCGATCTCGGGTGCACCCAGCAGTTCACCGATGATGGCGGCCACCGCCCGCTCCACGACGGTGGACGGCATCCTGCGCTCGGCGTCCGGTCCGTCCCCCACGACCTCGGCCAGCGTCCGGGCCGCGGCGCGTCGATCGGTCTTGCCCGCGAGAGTGAACGGGATGCGTGCGACGAGTTCGATGTGACGCGGAATCATGTGCGGTGGAACGAGATCGGCGACGGCATCGGCGATCTGCCGGACGTCGAGCCCAGGATCGTCGGTGCTGACCAGGGCGGCCAGCACGTCGTTACGCCGCGCGCCGGCGGGTGGCACGATCCCGGCGACCGCGGCCCGCACGCCGGGGATGCGCTGTAGCGCCGCCTCGACGTCGCCGAGTTCGATGCGGTACCCGCTGATCTTCACCCGGTGATCGGCGCGGCCCACGAATTCCAGGGTGCCGTCGGGCCAGTAGCGCGCCAGGTCGCCGGTGCGGTACCAGGTGCGGTCTTGGTGCCGCACGAAGCGCTCCGCGGTCAATTCGGGTTTACCCCGATAACCCGAGGCGATGCCGCGGCCACCGATCCACAGTTCGCCGGGCACCCAGTCCGGGCAGTCGGCGCCGAAGGAATTGACCACGCGGGCAGCGTTGTTCGTGAACGGAACGCCGTAGGGCACCGCCGTCCACTGCGCGGGCATGTCGGCGGTCGCCTCGTGGATGGTGGCGTGGATCGCGGTTTCGGTGGCTCCGCCCAGACCGGCCACGCGCACGCCGGGGGCTTGGGCCTGCAGCCTGCGCACCATCGCGGTACGCACCCAGTCACCGCCGGTGAGGACGACACGCACCGAGGACAACCGGTCGGCGCCCACCTCGACCAGCATCTCCAGGCTGCCGGGCAGGAAGTTCAGCACGGTGACCCGGTGGTCGTGGATCAAGCGGGCCCAGGTGTCGGGGTTGCGGCGATCGTCCTCGTCGACCGCGACGATCGCGCCGCCGGTGGTCAAGGTGGCGAACACGTCGAGCACGGACAGGTCGCACTCCAGCGTCATCAGCGCCAGGCAGCGGTCGGCCGGCCCGATGTCGAAGTGCCGGTACAGGAATTCGGCGGTGTTCATCGCGGCGTCGTGAGTGACCTCGACGCCCTTGGGTTCGCCGGTCGATCCCGAGGTGAACAGGACGTAGGCCAGTTCGTGCGGA
>JAHFVC010000023.1 GCA_023264765.1 Mycobacterium sp.
GTGGTCTCGGTGTGGGCGGGCCTGGCGCTGTCGGCGATGTTCAACGTTCCGCCGAGCTTCGTCATCGTCACGATCGTCAGTGGAATCTGGTTGGTGGTGTGGGCGGTGGCCCAGCGAACCGGAACGGATCGGCGAATCGCGCCCTCACACGGCCCTTCCGGGCTGCACGTCCACTAACCTCGGAGAGCATGTCCAGAAGCCCGGCGCCCAGGCGACGGGCGACCCTGGCTTCGTTGGCCGCCGAGCTCAAGGTTTCGCGGACCACCATCTCCAACGCCTACAACCGTCCCGACCAGCTTTCGACCGAACTTCGGGAGCGGGTGCTTGCGGCGGCCAAGGAGATGGGCTACCCGGGACCCGATCCGGTGGCGCGTTCGCTTCGCACCCGCAGGGCCGGCGCCGTCGGATTGATGCTCACCGAACCACTCGACTTCTCGTTCAGCGATCCGGCGGCCCTGGATTTCGTTGCCGGGCTTGCCGAGTCGTGCGAGGAGGCCGGGCAGGGCCTACTACTGGTGGCGGCCGGACCTAATCGCAGTGTGGCCGACGGGTCGGCGGCGGTGCTGTCGGCGGGTGTGGACGGGTTCGTCATCTACTCGGCCTCCGACGACGACCCGTACCTGCCGGTGGTGCTGCAGCGCCACCTTCCCGTCGTCGTCGTCGATCAGCCCAAGGACGTGCCCGGCAGTTCCCGGGTGTGCATCGACGACCGCGCGGCCATGCGGCAGCTCGCCGAACACGTTGTCGGACTTGGGCACCGCGAGATCGGTCTGCTCACCATGCGGCTGGGCCGGGACTGGCCGCATGCCGAGCCGGTGCCTGCCGTCGCCGAGCGGGAGCGGCTGAACTCGCCCCATTTCCACGTGCAGCGCGAACGTGCGCACGGACTGTTCGACGCGATGTCGGCCGCCGGCTTGGATCCGGCGTCGGTGACCGTGGTCGAGAGCTACGACCACCTGCCCACCTCCGGCGGGCTGGCAGCCGACGTGGCGCTGGCGCGCAACCCGCGCATCACGGCACTCGTCTGTACCGCCGACGTGCTGGCGCTCTCGGCGATGGATTCCCTTCGGGCACGGGGGATCTATGTCCCCGGGCAGATGACGGTGACGGGTTTCGACGGGGTGCCCGAGGCGCTGCGACGCGGGCTGACGACCGTCGTGCAGCCGAGCATGGAAAAGGGCCGCCGGGCCGGTCGCCTGCTGCACAATCCGCCGCGGTCCGGGCTGCCCGTCATCGACATGCTGGCCACCGAACTGATCCGCGGGCGCACCGCGGGCCCCCCGTCCTGATCAGCTGCGCGCCTGCACCAGGAACCGCAGTACCTCGGCGACGTCGTCGGGCGTCGAGACCCGGTAGCGCGCCAGGGTTTCGCCCGGCCCGACCTTCACGCCGAGATCGGTGTCCCGCATCCGCCGGAAGGCCTTCTCGTCGGTGACGTCGTCCCCCAGGAACACCACGGCGGTGGCGTCGTGCCGGTCGCGCAAGGTGTCGACCGCCTCGCCCTTGTCCGTGACGATGACCGCGAATTCCAGTACAGCCTTGCCGGTGGTGAGATGCGCGTCCCACCCGGCCGCCGCCTCCCGCGCGGCTGCCAGAGCCGAATCCCCGTCGGCGGCAGCGGCATTGCGCACATGCAGGGCGACGCTCGCCGGTTTGGTCTCCACCGTCACCCCGGGCCTGCCATCGGCGATGGCGCGCAGCGTCGCGATCATCGTGTCCAACAACGCGGTGTCGATCTCGCGGACGAATCCGGTGTCGAACTCCGCCCCATGGCTGCCGACCAGGTGCACCGTGTCGGGCATCCCGGACAGTTCGCGCAGCACACCGAGCGCTCGCCCCGAGATGAGGGCGGCCGTGGTGTCGGGCAATTCGGCGAGTGCCACCAATGCCTCGGCCGCGGCGGGCAGGGCCCGTGCGTCGGACGGATTGTTGACGATCGGCGCCAGGGTGCCGTCGAAATCGGAGGTGACGAGAAGGCGAGGGGTTTCGGCCACGGATGCGAGCGCGCGCTGGAGGTCGTCCACCTCTCAAACCTTAGGCTGATCCCCATCGCCGATGAGCAGCCGGACCGCAAGGTCCAGACGTTTGCTGACGTCGGTGGCCGAGGCCCGGCGGGTCAGCCAGGCGAGCAGGTTGGACAGCCACACATCGGAGATGACGCGGGCGATGTGGTACTGGTCTTCGGTCGGTTCGCCGTCGCTCATCGCGCGGGCGAACATCGAGTCCATCAGCTTGCCGACGTGATCGACCTCACCTGCGGCGGAGGCGTCCGCGAAGACGAAGGCCCGGGTCATGGCCTCGGTGAGCAGCGGGTTGCGCTGCATCGACCGGTTGAGCCTGCCGACCATCATGTTCAGCCGCTGATAGGGGGTGCCGCCGGTGAGCGACGCCCGGTCGGTCTTGGCGTCGATGCGTTCGAACTCACGGCCCAGCGCCGAGACCAGCAGGTGGACCTTGGACGGGAAATAGCGGTAGAGGGTCCCCACGGCGACGTCGGCCCGTTCGGCGACGGCGCGCATCTGTACCGCCTCGTACCCGCCCTTGGAAGCGATCGCCAGGGTGGCGTCCAGGATGCGCTTGCGGCGCTCACGCTGGGCTTCTGAGCCCAATTCGGACTCGGCGAGGACGGCCACCGTCGTCACCTGACGGGGTGAGTCAGAACCCGATCCGGGCTGTGCTGGTGACGACATTGGGTGGACTGCTCCTTCGTAGTGCGCTCTTGACAAAAAAGATACGCATGTCGACAGCTAATTTCCCACCTCAGGGCGCCGTGAACAAGTGGCGTGTCCTGCCGTGATGGCGGTCGACTTGACGTTCGAACGCTGGCACTATTAGAACACGTTCTAGTGGGAAGCGTGGCCTTCTCACCCAATGGCGAGGAGTTGCCCGTGTCCGTGATGTCGTCGAGGACCGACACGTCCGAACAGTTTGCCGCCCGCGAACTGGTCCGGAGCTGGGGTGCCGGCTCGAACTCGATCACCGCGGTACGCAACGTGGAGCTCGGTGACCCCGACGCGTGGAAGGCCCCGTACGACGGTTTCGCGCAACTAGGGGCATTCGGTGTGGCGGTCGCCGAGGAGCACGGCGGCGCAGGAAGCACGATCGAAGATCTGCTCGGCATGATCGACGAGGCGGCCGCCGCGCTGGTCCCGGGACCGGTCGCCACCACCGCGCTGGCCACCCTGGTGGTCGACGACCCGGCCCTGCTGGAGGCGCTTGCCGCAGGCGAACGCAGCGCGGGCCTGGCCACCGAATCCGACATCACGTTCAGCGGCGGCACGGCCTCCGGTTCGGCGAAATGGGTACTCGGCGCCGACCCGGCAGGTGTGTTGGTGCTGCCCGCCGGTGACGAGTGGATCCTGGTGGACGCCGGCGCGGACGGGGTGGACATCGAAATCCTGGTGGCCACCGACTTTTCCCGTCCGTTGGCCAGGGTCACGCTGACGTCGGCTCCCGCCCAGGCGCTCTCCGCCCCCGCACGGCGCGTCGAGGACCTGGTGTCCACCGTGCTGGCCGCCGAGGCCGCGGGGCTGGCCCGCTGGCTGTTGAACACCGCGACCGAATACGCCAAGGTGCGCGAACAGTTCGGCAAGCCGATCGGTAGCTTCCAGGCCGTCAAGCACATGTGCGCCGAGATGCTGCTGCGCAGCCAACAGGCCGCCGTGGCCGCGGCCGACGCCGCTTCGGCCGCCGGAGATCCCGACGGGGACCAGTTGTCCATTGCCGCCGCCGTGGCAGCGGCGGTCGGGATCGACGCGGCCAAGGAGAACGCCCGCGACTGCATCCAGGTGCTCGGCGGTATCGGGATCACCTGGGAGCACGACGCACACCTGTACCTGCGGCGTGCGTACGCGCTATCCCAGTTCCTCGGCGGCCGGTCGCGCTGGTTGCGCCGGATCGCCGAGCTGACCCGGGCCGGCGTACGGCGCCAACTGCACGTCGATGTTGCCGAAGCCGACGCGATCCGCGCCGAAATCGCAGCCGCGGCAGCAGATATCGCCGCCCTGCCCGAGGAGGACCGGCAGCGCGCACTGGCCGAGTCCGGTCTGCTGGCCCCGCACTGGCCCAAGCCCTATGGCCGAAATGCCACGCCCGCAGAACAATTGGTCATCGACCAGGAACTGGCCGCGGCGCACGTGGCGCGCCCCGACATCTCCATCGGCTGGTGGGCGGCGCCGACGATCCTGTCGGCGGGCACGCCCGAGCAGATCGAGAAGTTCATCCCCGGCACGCTCACCGGTGACATCTACTGGTGCCAGCTGTTCTCCGAGCCCGGCGCCGGATCGGACCTCGCCGCCCTGCGCACCAAAGCCGTTCGTACCGAGGGTGGTTGGCTGCTCACCGGGCAGAAGGTGTGGACCTCGAACGCGCACCGCTCAAACTGGGGTATCTGCCTGGCCCGGACCAACCCCGATGTGCCCAAACACAAGGGCATCACCTACTTCCTGGTCGAGATGAGCGCCCCCGGCATCGACATCCGCCCGCTGCGCGAGATCACCGGCGATGCCTTGTTCAACGAGGTGTTCTTCGACGACCTGTTCGTTCCCGACGAGCAGGTGATCGGTGCCGTCGACGGCGGCTGGCCGCTGGCTCGTACCACGCTGGCCAACGAGCGGGTCGCCATCGCCACCGGCGGTGCGCTGGACAAGGGGATGGAGCATCTGCTGGAGGTCCTCGACGACCGTGACCTCGACGGCGCCGAGGCCGACCGGCTCGGCACGCTGATCGTTGCGGCCCAGGTGGGTTCGCTGCTGGACCAGCTGATCGCCCGCCTCGCCGTCGGCGGGCACGACCCGGGTGCGCCGTCGAGCGTGCGCAAACTCATCGGTGTGCGCTACCGCCAAGGCCTTTCGGAGGCCGTGATGGACTCCCTGGACGGTGCGGGCATCGTCGATTCCGCGGACGTGAAGTACTTCCTGAACACCCGCTGCCTGTCCATCGCCGGCGGCACCGAACAGATCCTGCTCACGCTGGCGGGGGAGCGGCTACTGGGCCTGCCGCGTTAGATAACCCGCCAGCATCCCGACGATCTCGTCCTCGAGCTGCTGGGCATCGACGGGCGACGTGATCAGCCGGTGCACCAGCGACTCGATGGTGGCCACGGTGATCCGCGCCGCGAGCACCGGATCGGCCGCAGTCACCTCCGGGTGCACGCGCAGCAGTTCGGCGGTGCCCGCGATCGCGCGCTGCTCGGCCTCGCGCAGCCGGGCCAGCAGCGCGGGCGAGCGCGGCGCCTCCTCGAACAACACCCTGTGCAAGGCGGGGTCACTGCGGTGATTGTCGATGGTGGCGCGGACGAACAGCCGCAGCGTGTCCGTCAGCCCGGCGGGCAGACCGGCCGCGGCCCGTTGCGCCAACAGTGCGGCGCCCGCGTCGACGTGCGCGTCCGTGAGTGCCGACACGATGGCGTCCTTGTTGGGGAAGTACTGATACAGCGACCCGATGGACATATCCGCCGCGGCGGCAATGCGATTCGTGGTGCCCGCGGCGTACCCGTGCACGCTGAAAATGTGAGCAGCCGCGTCCAGCACGCGTTGCCGGGTCTCGATGGAGCGGGCCTGTCTGGGCTGCTTACGGGCCTGGAAGCGGTCGGTCGGGGCCACCGGCACCTCCTGGACAAAAGCGAGTAGTCAGCCACCGCAGCGGCTTCCGAGAATGGAGGCCATGCAGCGAATACATGTCGAGACCATTCTGCCCACCGACGCCGAGTCGGTGTGGCAGGCCATGCAATATCCGGTGACCTTCCTCTACGTCTGCCGTGGATTGTTCGGCATGCCGGCCCTGGACGGGCGCAGCGCGCCGCTCCGGGTGGGGGAGCGGGGTTCCGGCTGGTTGTTCGCGTTCCATCTGATACCGGCCTACCGGCACACCCTGGAGATCCTGGGTGCCGACGAAGCCACCCGCACCATCACCACCCACGAGTACGGCGGGGTGCTCAAGACCTGGAACCACACCCTGCATGTGGACGCGATAACCCAAATGAGTTGCCGCTACAGCGATACCGTCGACATCGACGCAGGCAGGCTGACGCTGGTGGTGGCATTCATCGCGCGGGGTCTGTACCGGTACCGGCAGCGGCGCTGGCACCGGCTGGTGGCCCGGCACCTCACGCCGGGCCGCGTCAGTTGAAGGTGGTCTGCGCGCAGGCACTCGGCGTGGTCACGTTGACCCCGCTGAATACCACCTGGATATCCGAGCAGGCGATGAAGGCGCCCTTCAGGTTTGGCCGGCCCGACGCCCAGTCGGTCTGCACCGAGTCGCCGTCCACCGCGAACCGCTCGAGCGGGCCGCCGCCGAAATACGTCACCGAGATCGTGTAGTCGGTGATGGCCTTGTACGACTTGGACAACACGTTGTCGTGGTTGGCGCCCTTGCGTTCGCGCGGCATGCCCGCCGGGGCGCTGAACCACGCCTCTTGGTAGGTATTGCGATCGGTGCTGCGCAGCGTGATGGTCTGCCGTGCCCAGGTGTCGCCGGGCAGGCCGATGGGCCCGTCCGGGGTCAGCAGGTTGGCCTGGGTGTTGAAGAAACACCGGCCGTCGCCGCCCGCACAGTTGGCGGTGACGTGCATCTCGACGGTGCCGTTGGGCGTCGGGATGGACGTCGTCGCGGTGTTCACGCCGGCGGCGGCGACCGGGCTGTTGAGTACGGCGACCGAACATGCGGCCGCGAACACTGAAAAGAACTTCTGCACGGCTCTCCTATGTCGGTCGGGGCGAATGTTAGCCCGGCCGCTATTCGTCGTAGGTGACTTCCACGGAATCGGAGCTGGGCAGCGCCTGGCACGCCAGGATCAAGCCCTCCTCCAGATCCGACGGTTCCAGCACGTCGTTGATCTCCATCTCGACATCGCCGGATTTCTTCATCACCGCGCAGGCCCCGCAGTGCCCCTCGCGGCAGGAGAACGGCGCGTCGAGTCCTTTGTCCAGGAGCACGTCGAGCAGCTTTGCCCGGCGCGGCCAGGACACCTCGTGGGTGGCGCCGTCGAGCGTCACCACCGCGGTGGCCGGGCCTTCATCGGAATCGTCTTCGGCTATGACGATGGCGGCGAACGGGTCGGAGTCCAGCGACTTGAACACCTCGATGTGGATGCGCTGCGCACCCACGGTCTTGAGGGCCTCTTCGGCGGCGGCCATGAACGGGCCCGGCCCGCAGATGTAGGCGTCGTGTCCGGTGTAGGGCCCGACCAGGCCTGCCAGCGTCGCCGCGCTGGGCAGCCCCTGCACGGTTTCCAGCCAGTGGATGACCGTCAGCCGGTCCGGATATTTGGCGGAAAGCTCGCGCAGGGCGGCGCCGAAGATCACCGAGTTCTCGTCGCGGTTGGCGTAGACCAGCACCACCCGGCCGCTGCCCTCGGAGAGGGCGGACTTGCAGATCGCCAGCATCGGGGTGATGCCGCTGCCGGCAGCCAACAGCAGGAAATCGGTGTCGAGGGTCGTGGGGACGAAGGTGCCCGACGGGGCCAGCACGTGCATCCGCATGCCGGGGTGGGCGTTGTCGCACAACCAGTTAGAGGCGTAGCCCGCTGCGGTGCGTTTGACGGTCACGGTCAGCTGGTCGCCGGTGAACGGTGAGCTGGACAGCGAGTAGCAGCGGGCCACCGAGCCGGTGCGCTCACTGGGGATGCGCAGGGTTAGGAACTGGCCCGGCGAATACCGCAGCCGGTCGGACGGGATCTCGCTTCCGTCAGGAACGCAGAAGACCAGCGAACGCGCGTCCGCGGTCTCCTCGACGACCTGGGCCACCTGCAGTTCCAGCACGTGGCTACCGAGCGGCTCATCGGTCACTCTGGGCCCCCATTTCCGTCATAACTAGAACATGTTACAAAACTGGACATGCGCAGGTCCAGCCGATGATTCAGTGCGCTACTCGACACAAATCGTAACGTGTTCTAATCTTTGTCCAGTGCTTGATCTCGATCCGGGAGGCAATTCAGTGACGTCCATTGAACAGCGTGACGTGCAGGCGGTCCTCGCCGGCATCGACGATCTGCTGCCGAAGCTGCGGGAACGCGCCCAGCTTGCCGAAGATCAGCGCCAGGTGCCATACGACACCATCAGCGAACTCGACGAGATCGGTTTCTTCAAGCTGCTCCAGCCCGAGCAGTGGGGCGGCCTACAAGCCGACCCGACGTTTTTCTACGAGGCCGTCCGCCGGCTGGCCAGCGCCTGCGGCTCGACCGGCTGGATCAGCTCCATCATCGGCGTGCACAACTGGCATCTGGCCCTGTTCGACCAGAAGGCCCAGGACGAGGTGTGGGGCGACGATCCGACGGTCCGGGTGTCCTCCTCCTACGCGCCGATGGGCGCGGGAACCGTCGTCGACGGCGGCTACCTGGTCAGCGGTGCATGGCAGTGGTCCTCCGGCTCCGAGCACGCCACCTGGGCCTTCCTGGGTGGGCCGGTGATCAAGGACGGCCGTCCGGTCGACTTCGGCAGCTTCCTCATCCCGCGTACCGAGTACACGATCGACGACGTCTGGCACGTGGTCGGCCTGAAGGGCACCGGCAGCAACACCGTCGTCGTCAAGGATGTGTTCGTGCCCTCGCACCGCTTCCTGTCCTATAAGGCGATGAACGACGGCACCGCGGGCGGCTACCAGAACAACACTGCGCCGGTCTACAAGATGCCCTGGGGCACCATGCACCCCACCACCATCTCCGCGCCCATCGTCGGCATGGCCTATGGCGCCTACGCGGCGCACGTCGAGCACCAGGGCAAGCGGGTGCGCGCGGCGTTCGCCGGTGAGAAAGGCAAGGACGACCCGTTCGCGAAGGTCCGCATCGCCGAGGCCGCCAGTGACATCGATGCCGCGTGGCGTCAGCTGATCGGCAACGTCGGCGACGAGTACGCACTTCTGCAGGCGGGCAAGGAGATTCCGTTCGCGTTGCGGGCTGCCGCGCGCCGCGACCAGGTGCGCGCCACGGCCCGCTCCATCGCGTCGATCGACCTGCTGTTCGAGTCGGCCGGTGCCACCGCGCTGGTGACGAGCGCTCCGCTGCAGCGGTTCTGGCGTGATGCGCACGCCGGCCGGGTGCATGCCGCCAACGAGCCCGAGCGCGCCTACATGATCTTCGGCAACAACGAGTTCGGTCTGCCGCCCGCAGACACGATGGTCTGATTGTGACTGTCACACAGGAGATCACGTTCGAATCGACCTCGCGGTACGCGGATGTCCAGGCCGGCGAACTGGCGATGCGGCTGCACTACCACGAGGCCGGTGACCCGACCTCGCAGACCATCGTGCTGCTGCACGGTGGCGGTCCCGGTGCGTCCAGTTGGTCCAACTTCGGGCGCAACATCGCCGTGCTGGCCGACAAATACCACGTGCTCGCCATCGACCAGCCCGGTTACGGGCGCTCCGACAAACACACCGAACACGAGCAGTACAACCGGTACAGCGCCAAGGCGGTGCTCGGGCTGCTCGACCATCTGCAGATCACGGGCCGCGTTCCGCTGCTGGGCAATTCGCTCGGCGGCGGCACCGCGGTGCGGTTCGCGCTGGACTACCCGGACCGGGCGGGCAAGCTCGTCCTGATGGGTCCCGGCGGCCTGTCCGTCAACCTGTTCGCGCCGGACCCCACCGAGGGCGTCAAGGCGCTGGCCAAGTTCAACTTCCAACCGACGCGCGAGAACCTCGAAGCCTTCATCCGCATCATGGTCTTCGACCAGAAGCTGGTCACCCCGGAACTGGTGGACGAGCGGTTCGCGATCGCCAGCACCCCGGAATCCCTGGCGGCCACCCGTGCGATGGGTAAGTCCTTCGCCGGGGCCGATTTCGAGCTCGGCATGATGTGGCGCGAGGTGTACAAGCTGCGCCAGCCGGTGCTGCTGATCTGGGGACGGGAGGACCGCGTCAACCCGCTCGACGGGGCGCTCGTCGCGGTGAAGCAGATCCCGCGGGTGCAGTTGCACGTGTTCGGACAGTGCGGCCACTGGGCGCAGGTCGAGAAGTTCGACGAGTTCAACAAGCTCACCATCGATTTCCTGGGGGGTTAGCCCATGAGCATCAAGTCACTGGGATACATGCGTATCGAGTCAACCGATGTCGCGGCGTGGCGTGAGTTCGCGCTGAAAGTCCTCGGCATGGTGGAGGGTGACGGCGCCATTCCGGGCGCGCTCTACCTCCGGATGGACGAAGTCGCCGCCCGGCTGGTGATCGTGCCCGGCGAACACGACCGGCTGCTCATCTCCGGCTGGGAGGTGGCCGACGCCCCCGCGCTGCAGAATCTGCGCGAAACCTTGGCCAAGGCAGGCGTCACCTTCGTCGAGGGCACCCGCGAGGAGAAATCCGAACGGCGCGTCGAAGGCCTGATCCGATTCACCGACCCGGCGGGCAACGTGCTGGAGGCATTCCACGGTGCCCAGTTCCTTGGTCGCCGGTTCGTCAGCCCGTACGGCCACAAGTTCGTCACCGACGAGCAGGGCCTCGGACACGTGGTCCTCACATGTGACGATGACGCTGCGGCGCAGGCCTTTTACCAGGATGTGCTCGGCTTCCGGCTTCGGGATTCGATGAGTCTGCCCCCGCAACTTGCGGGCCGCCCGGCCGACAGCGATCCGATCTGGCTGCGCTTCTACGGCTGCAACCCGCGCCACCACGCCCTGGCGTTCATGCCGATGCCCAACCCGACCGGCATCGTGCACCTCATGGTCGAGGTGGAGAACTCCGACGACGTCGGGCTGTGCCTGGACCGCGCGCTGCGCCGCAAGGTGAAGATGTCGGCGACGCTGGGCCGGCACACAAACGACAAGATGTTGTCGTTCTACGTCAAGACGCCTGGCGGATTCGACATCGAGTTCGGTTGTGAGGGACTCGAAGTCGAAGACCACAGCTGGGTCGCGCGGGAGAGCACCGCCGTCTCGTTGTGGGGCCACGACTTCAGCGTGGGCTTCAAATAGACATGGCTGTCGACCCGCGCACATTCCGTAATGTGCTGGGGCAGTTCTGCACCGGCGTCACCGTGATCACCACCGTGCACGACGAGGTGCCGATCGGTTTCGCCTGTCAGTCCTTCGCCGCGTTGTCCCTGGACCCGCCCCTGGTGCTGTTCTGTCCGACCAAGCAGTCGCGAGCCTGGCAGGCCATCGAGGCCAGCGGCCGGTTCTGCGTCAACATGCTGCACGAGAACCAGCAGCACGTGTCGGCTCAGTTCGGATCGAAGGCGCCGGACAAGTTCGCCGGAATCGACTGGCAGCCTTCGGAACTGGGTTCACCGGTGATCGACGGCACGTTGGCGCACATCGACTGCACGGTCGCCTCGGTGCATGACGGCGGTGACCATTTCGTGGTGTTCGGCGCGGTGGCTTCCATGTCGGAGCCGCAGGCGATCAAACCTCGGCCGCTCCTGTTCTACCGCGGCGAGTACACCGGCATCGAACCCGACAAGAACACCCCAGCGCAGTGGCGCGACGACCTGGACGCGTTCCTCACCGCCACGACGTCGGACACGTGGCTCTGATCCCCTAGTCGCCCGTGCGCTCCAGCTTGACGTCGAGTTCCACCTTCGCCGGGCAGTCGCCGGTGTAATCCTGATAGGACTTGCCGCTCAGGCCGGGCAGCGGGTCCTGCGGCCCCTGTGGCAGGGGCAGGTCGTCCCGGGAGGACTGCCGCACCTTGCCGATATTGTCGGTGCAGTGCGCGTCCCCGTCGGGGAAGTTGGCCGTGAAACGCCCGTCGCCGTAGACCATCACGAACAGGTTGTGCGTGTCCGTGCTCGTCATCAGCGATACGCATCGATCACCCGTGCGTAGACAGAACGTCGTCGCCTCGTAGGTGTGCGCCGGGAACACCTCACCGGTCTGGGGGTAGGTCTGGGTGTAGACGTAGGTACCGCGCAGCGCCGCGCCCCGCGCCGTCTTGAGGGGTGGCTCGGAGGCGGGGTCCGGTGGCTGGGTGGCGTTGTCGGCACCGCGGGTGGGCACCAAGGCCATGGCACGTTTGTTGGCGCACAGCGCGGGCGCGGTGGCCCAGGTGTATTCGCCCTCGAAGGTTCCGTCGATCCGCGGCTTCAGCTTCATGATGGTCCAGCCCTGGGCATCGACCTCGACGTCGCCGACCTTGCACTTGGTCGGGTCTTCGCGGACCATCAGCCAGTCGCCGCCGATGTAGTCGAACACCATGGTGTCGCTGGCCGGGGCGTCGGGCTTGCGCGGGTCGATGATCGCCACGGTGGCCACGCACGCGCCGCCCTCGTGACACAGGGACCGGGCCACCCACGTCTCGGTGCGCGCGGTCCCGGCGATGGGCTTGCCGTCCGGGGTCGCCGTCGGGCCGATGTCGACCTTGAACGAGCCGTTCAGGGCGGGGCCGCTTTTCGGTGCTTCGGCGTCCTTGCCGGGCATCCCGAGCGTGAACAAGCACGCGGCGAACCCGCCGAGCACGGTGGCGACCAGTGCCGCCGCGGCCAATAACTTCACCAGGGTGCGTTGCGCGCCCTTGCTCAATCCGAGTGCCATCGCGCTACAGGATGCCATCTGCGGACGCGCTCAGTTGTCGATATGCCTACCGATGAAGTCGATCACGGTGGCGGCTACTTCCCGATGCACGGTCTCGTTGAGCACGTCGTGGTGTGCCCCGGCGAATTCCGCGATGCTCAGTGGGCCGATCTGTTCGGCGTAGGCCCGCACCGGGCCGACCGGCGCGACGGGATCGGCGGTCCCGTGTACCGCGAGGGTGGGCACCGTGAGTGCAGGCAGTTCGGCACCGAAACGATCCCAGGCCGCGTCGAGGGCACGGGCCAGTGGGGCGCCATCGGATTCGACGAAGGCCAGCGGATCGTTCTCCAGTGAATCGACGTAGAACGGGTCGCCGGACAGCCAGCTGGGGTCGAGATCGAATTCGGAATCGGTGTCCAGCAATTCGGGGATGGGGATCAGCGGCGCGCCGGAAATCACCGCAGCGCGATAGCGGCCGGGCTGCTCCAACACCCGCAGCAGGGTCACCACGGCACCGAACGAGTGGCCCGCGGCGATCAACGGCACGCCGGGGCGTTCTCGCTCCGCGATGACGGTCAGTTCCTCACCGAGGGCCGAGCTGTCGGCCAGCGTGCCGAAGTTCCCGCGTGGGCCCGGGCTCAACCCGTGGCCGCGCTGATCCACCGCCCACAGATCGATCCCGGCGGCATTGAGTGCGAAGCCGTACCGGTGGTACAGGCCGGTGTGCTCGCCGAAGCCGTGCAGGAAGACCACGGCCGCGCGGGGATCGCTTGCGGCCCAATGCCGGTAGTAGGCACGGGTGTCGCCGGACTCGAGAAAGGGCATGCCACCACTGCATCAGCTGAGGTGGGCGTGGACAAGCGTTTCGCTCATGGCGCACCGAGCAGGATGTCGTGCTGGTCGGTCACCTGCTGTCGGATCGCGTCGACGACGGCAGACACCTCGGGTCTGCGCAGCGTCTCGGCGCGGGTCACCAGCCAGTAGGTCAATCGTGCCGACACGGCGGTGGGTAACACCCTGATGAGGTCGGGCCAGCGGTCTGCCATGAAGCACGGCAGCAGGCCCAGGCCTGCGGCCGCACGCGTGGCCTCGACGTGGACGAAGACATTGGTCGACGTGATCGATTCCCGCATGGCCGGTGCGACGTTCGCGGCCAGATCGAGGTCGTCGACCTGCAGCATCGAGTCGATGAAGTAGACCAGCGGATGCGCCGCCACGTCGTCGACGGACGTCGGGGCGCCGTGCTCGGCGAGGTAGTCGCGCGACCCGTACAGGCCCAGGCGGTAGTCGCCGAGCCGGATCGCGGGCGCCCGGCGCACGGTGGGCTCCCCGACGACGATCTCGATGTCGACGCCCGAGCGCTGCTGGCTGGCGCGCCGGGTGGCGGCGACGATCTCGACGGCAACGTTCGGGTGGCTGCGCTGGACCTGTGCGGCGGCAGGGGCGGCGATGTAGGCGCTGAAACCGTCGGTCGCCGAGATCCGAACGACGCCGGCCAGACTGGGTGATCGGCCGCGGTCCCTGTCCAGCGAGTGCACCGCCGCCTCCACGGCCTCGGCGGCGGACAGGACGTCCCGGCCACGATCGGTGAGCTCCCAGCTGCTTCCGACGCGCGTGAGCACCCGGGCCCCGATGGCCTCTTCGAGTGCGGCGATCCGGCGCGAGATGGTGGTGTGGTTGATGCCGAGTTGCTCGGCCGCGCTCACGTACCGGCCGGTCCGGCCGACGGCGAGCAGGATCAGCAGATCATCGGCGCTGGGCACACCCATATCTGCATTTTTGCAGACGGATCCTGCGTTTCTAGGCATTGTGCGCATCTCTGCGTGCATGAATACTCAGCCTCATGTGTGCTGCCGATCACAGTGATTTCACACCCGCGGGGCTGAAGCGGGTCGTGACCGCGTCGATGGCCGGGACGGTGGTGGAGTGGTACGAATTCTTCCTCTACGGCACCGCGGCGACATTGGTGTTCAGCAAGGTGTTCTTCGCCCAGTCCGGTAGCGAGCTCGACGCCATCCTGGCCGCGTTCGTCACCTACGCCGTCGGGTTCGTGGCCCGTCCGTTGGGTGGCATCGTGTTCGGGCACTTCGGCGACAAATACGGTCGCAAGAAGCTGTTGCAGTTCTCGCTGCTGCTGGTCGGCGCAGCGACGTTCCTGATGGGCTGCCTGCCGACGTTCGGGCAGATCGGTTACTGGGCCCCGGCCCTGCTGGTGGTGTTGCGGTTCATCCAGGGGTTCGCCGTCGGCGGTGAATGGGGTGGCGCGGTGCTGTTGGTGGCCGAGCACAGTCCCGATCGCAGCCGCGGTTTCTGGGCCAGCTGGCCACAGGCCGGTGTCCCCGTCGGCAACATGCTCGCCACCATCGTGCTGATCGTGCTGACCGCGACGCTCTCGGATGCGGCGTTCCTGTCGTGGGGCTGGCGGGTCGCGTTCTGGCTCTCGGCCGTGGTGGTGCTGATCGGTTACTACATCCGCACCAAGGTAACCGATGCGCCGATTTTCGTTGCCGCGCAACGGGAAGCAGAGCAGCTCAAGGAATCGTCGTTCAGCGCGCTGGAGGTGCTGCGGCGCTACCCGCGCGGCGTGTTCACCGCGATGGGACTGCGCTTCGCGGAGAACATCATGTACTACCTGGTGGTCACCTTCTCCATCACCTATCTGAAGGTGCAGGCGCATGCGGACACCGGGTCCATCCTGCGCTGGCTGCTGGTGGCGCACGCGGTCCACTTCGTGGCCATCCCGATGGTCGGCAAGCTGGCCGACCGGGTGGGCCGGCGCCCGGTCTATCTCGTCGGTGCCGTGGCCACCGGCACCTGGGGCTTCTTCGCCTTCCCGATGATGGACAGCAAGAACTCCCTGGTGATCATGTCCGCGGTGGTCATCGGACTGGTGTTCCACGCGTTCATGTACGCGCCGCAGCCGGCGATGATGGCCGAGATGTTCCCCACCCGGATGCGCTATTCCGGTGTGTCCCTTGGCTATCAGGTCACGGCCATCGTTGCGGGCTCACTGGCGCCGATCATCGCGGTGCGCTTGCTGGAGAAGTTCGATTCGTCGGTGCCGATCGCGGTCTACCTGGCCGGGGCTTCGGTCATCACCCTGATCGCCCTCTATTTCGCCAGGGAGACCAAGGGGATCGACCTGGCCGAGATCGACCGGGCGGACGCGAAAGCGATTGCCGCGTGAGCGATCTGACCGGCCGCTCCGCGCTGGTGACCGGCGGCGCGAGTGGCATCGGCGCGGCGTGCGCCCGCGAGCTCGCCGCACGCGGTGCGCAGGTCACCGTCGCGGACCGTGATGGCGACGGCGCCGAGGAGCTGGCCCGTGAGATCGGCGGCACGGCGTGGGAGGTGGATCTGCTCGACGTGGCCGCGCTGGAGGACTTGCGGCTGGACGCCGATGTCCTGGTGAACAACGCGGGCGTCCAGCGGGTCGCGCCGATCACCGACTTCGCCCCCGCGGACTTCCGCACGCTGCTCACCCTGTTGACCGAGGTGCCGTTCCTGTTGATCCGCGCTGCGCTTCCGTACATGTACGGCAACGGTTTCGGCCGCGTGATCAATGTGTCCTCGGTGCACGGGTTGCGTGCCTCCGAGTACAAGGTGGCCTACGTGACGGCCAAGCACGCCCTGGAGGGTCTGTCCAAGGTGACGGCGCTGGAGGGTGGCCCGCACGGGGTCACCAGCAACTGCGTCAACCCTGGATATGTCCGAACGCCATTGGTGGACAAGCAGATCGCCGACCAGGCGCGCACCCACGGCGTCGACGAGCGGCAGGTGCTGGAAGAGATCCTGTTGAAGGAGAGCGCCATCAAGCGCCTGGTGGAACCCGCGGAGGTGGCCTCGCTGGTGGGCTGGCTGGCGTCGCCCGACGCGGGCATGGTGACCGGTGCCTCGTACGCGATGGACGGCGGCTGGAGCGCCCGGTGAGGCGTCAGGCCCGGCGCCGGAGTCGCTGGGTCAGGGCATGAGCGGCGCGCAGCAGTGTCTCGCCGAGTGGAGCGGTCCGGTCGTCGGCGATCCGGGCCGCGACCCCGGTCAGACTCAACGCCCACTGCGGCTGGCCGAGCGTGTTGAACACCGCCGCGCCGATTCCCCAACTTCCCTCCACCACCAGGCCCGGGTTCACCGAATACCCGGTGATCCTGGTCTGCCGGACCCGCTCCTCGATGGCAGCGCGCGAGTGTGCACTGCCCCAAGTCTTTTCGAGGTCGGCGCGGTCCAGGTAGTCGCGCTCTTCTGGCTCGGACAGGTGGGCCAGCATGACCAGCCCGGCGGAGGCGATCCCCAGCGGGAATCGCTTGCCGGGGTACAGCACATGCGAGCGCAGCGGGAAACTGCCCTCCGCGGCGGACACGCAGACCGATTCGTCACCGCGGCGCGCGGAGAGAAAGGCGCTCTCCCCGGTGTCGCGGGCCAGGGCTCGCAGGATGTCGTCGGCGACGGGAGCGGCGTCGTAACGGCTGCTGGCCACCGACCCGAGCAGATAGATCTCCGGGCCCAGGAACCACATGCCGGTGCCGGATGCACGATCGACCAGACCCTGGTCGGCCAGGGCTGTGAGCATCCGGTGCGCCGTCGCGCGGGGGATGTCCGTGGCGCGGGCCAGCGTGGTCGTGGTGACTCCGTCGCCGGCCGATCCCACGGCGCGCAGGATCGCGGCGACCCGAGTGATCACACCGGGGTCGGTCATGCCGGCAGTCTAGCGTCCACTCAGTGGACGCATGGTGGCTCCGGTGTCCCGTCAGGCGAACGGAATCTTGTGGGCGAAGTTGATTGATGGTGTCCTGGTTGCCAAGTCCAGTGCGTTCGTCCAGCGAACACACCCGAGGTGAAAGTTGTGACAGCGTTGTCCGGAAAAGTAGTCAATGACGTCCGCCAGGCGGTCGCCGACATCGCCAGCGGAGCGTCGCTCGCCGTCGGTGGCTTCGGCCTGTGCGGCATTCCCGATCAATTGATCGACGCACTGGCCGAAGCGGGCGTGGACGGGCTCGAGGTCTACTCCAACAACTGCGGCGTCGACGGTGTGGGCCTGGGTGTGCTGCTCGGCCTGGGCCGTATTCGCCGGGTGACGGCCTCCTATGTCGGGGAGAACAAGGAGTTCGCGCGCCAGTACCTGGCCGGTGAGCTCGAGGTGGAGCTGACGCCGCAGGGCACCCTGGCCGAACGACTGCGTGCCGGGGGATCCGGCATCCCGGCGTTCTACACACCGGCCGGTGTCGGGACGCCGGTAGCCGACGGTGGCCTGCCGTGGCGCTACGCCGCGGACGGCTCGGTGGCGGTGGCCTCCCCGCCGAAGGAGACACGGGAATTCGACGGCAAGCGCTACGTCCTGGAAACCGGCATCCAGGCCGACTTCGCCCTGGTGCACGCTGCCGTCGGGGACACCCAGGGCAACCTGGTGTTCGACAAGACCGCCAAGAACTTCAACCCGTTGGCGGCGATGGCCGGGCGCACCACCATCGCCCAGGTGGAAAAGCTGGTTCAGCCAGGCGACCTCGATCCCGACCAGGTGCATCTGCCGGGCGTCTTCGTCCAGCGGATCGTCGAGACCGGCCCGCAGCACGTCCGCATCGAGAAGCGCACCACCAGGGAGGCCTCAGCATGACCGAAGCAAGCCGCGGGTGGAGCCGGCCCGAGATGGCGGCCCGAGTGGCCAAGGAACTCCGCGATGGCGAATACGTCAACCTGGGGATCGGATTACCCACGCTGGTACCGGGTTTCCTCGATCCGTCCGTGCGGGTCACCCTGCATTCGGAGAACGGCATCCTGGGCACCGGACCGTACCCGCTCGAGGATGACGTCGACGCGAACCTGATCAACGCGGGCAAGGAAACGGTCACCGTTCTGCCCGGCGCCTCCTACTTCGATTCGTCGTTGTCGTTCGGGATGATTCGCGGCGGGCACATCGACGTCGCAGTGCTCGGCGGTATGGAGGTGTCGCGGTTCGGCGATCTGGCGAACTGGATGGTGCCGGGCAAGATGGTCAAGGGCATGGGCGGGGCGATGGACCTGGTGCACGGCGCCTCCCGCGTCATCGTGCTGATGGAACACACTGACAAGCAAGGCAATCCGAAGATCGTCGACCAGTGCTCCCTGCCGTTGACGGGTGAGCGGGTGGTGCACCGCATCGTCACCGATCTGGCGGTCATCGACGTCGCCGGTGACGGAACGCTGGTGCTCGTGGAGACCGCTCCCGGTGTGTCGGCCGACGAGGTGCGCGCCGCGACCGGGGCCACGCTCAGCTGACGGTCACGCAGCGTCGAAGGTGATCAGGTCGACGCTGAGTCGTCCTTCGGCAACACTGAGCCGTCTTCGCGACGGTGGCCCGGGCAGCGGCGGTGCCGTCGATCGGTAGGTGGCGCCGGTGGGAGTGGTGAACGTCGCGTGATGCCGGCCGTGCTGCTCGTGGGTGCGCACCCGCCAGCCAGGGGCCTCCTTGGCGTAATTGCATGCCTCGCATGTGCCCAAGCCGTTCAGTGCGCTCGTTCGACCCTGCTCGCGGGCGGGTTGGGCATGATCTCTGTGACGGACCGGTGCATCGCAATACGGGGTGCGGCAGGTCTGGTCGCGCAGTCCGATGAAGGCGGCCAGGCCTTTCGGGAAGATCCGCGAACGCGATTCCATCGCTACCAGCTGCCCACTGTCGGGATGTCGATAGAGGCGCCGCAGCGCGACTTTGGTGGCGTCGTCGATCGCCGCGTCACTCACCATCTTGCACGCGAATCCGGCAGGCACCGGCCCGTAGCCGTCCAGCCACGCGGGCTCGTTGTCGTCCCCAGCCAGGGTCGTGTCGGCCATCACGAGGTTGAGCGCCACCGGCACCGGTGACTCGGCCGGGCAACCGGTGACCCGTTCGACCACGGTGTCGGCCATGACCTGCCCGCGGGTGCGGCCGTCGAAGGTGGTGTCGGCCTCGCGTTTGAGGGAGGCGTAGACCGAGACGCCTTGGGTAACAGGGAGTAACGCCGTCACGTACACCATGGTGTCGGGTGCAGGGCGGATCCAGACGCAGCGATCCTTGGCCGCCATGGCGTTGCGCTCGACGACGGCTTCCACGTCCAGGCGCACGGTGATCTTCTTGGCTTCGGCGGCGATTCGCTTGTCACCCCAACCTTCGAGCTTCGAAGTGTCACTGCATAATTCGGCGTCCAACTGGCGGCGGTGTTCCAGGGACAAGCAGGCCGATTCCTTGACGATCAGCGTCGCTCGCCATTCGTTGAGGATGCCGGACTCGAGTGCGGCCAAGGTGTGCGGCATCTCGCGTACCAGGGCGGTCGCCAGTCCGAGATGTTGACCACCGCGCTTGGGTGCGACTCGGCGCGAAAGGGCCACTTCGCCGGCGAGTCCGCGCCCGCGCTTCGTCCTCGGCACCCCTGCGGCTGCCTCCGCCGCGTGGCGTTGGGTGACCCAAGCTTCCGTTGCGCGTGCCTGCGCTGCGGCGGCGGCAGCTTTCAGTCTTTCGAGTTGCTCGACGACCCCACGGAGCGCCGCTTCGTCAGCGTCGGCATCGAAGTCGAACAAACTTTCGAACATATTGGTAACACTACGCGCGCCCACCGACAAGTCAGTGCAACCACGGCCCCATCCGGGTCAGGGCCTCGTCGATGTCCGCGGCTGCCCCGGCGAAGGACAGCCGGACGAACGAGCCGCCGTGCACGGTGTCGAAGTCGACGCCCGGTGCGATGGCGACCCCGGTGTCGGCCAACAACTTCGCGCAGAAGGCCAGCGAGTCATCCGAGTACCGGGAGATGTCGGCGTAGACGTAGAACGCGCCGTCGGCGGGAGCGAGCCGGTCCAAGCCGATCGCGGGCAGCCCGCGCAGCAACAGGTCCCGGTTCACGGTGTAGTCCTGGACCAGCGCGTCGGCGGTGGCCAGCGACTCTGGCTCGAAGGCCGCCACCGCCGCCAGTTGCGGCAGCGTCGGCGGGCAGATGGAGAAGTTTCCGGTCAGGCAGTCGACCGCACGGCGCAGCGGTTCGGGCACCAGCAGCCAGCCCAGCCGCCAGCCCGTCATGGCGAAATACTTCGAGAAGCTGTTCACCACAATGGCATTGCGTGAGGTTTCCCACGCGCAGCTGGTGGCCGGGGCGCCGGGGTAGACCAGCCCGTGGTAGATCTCGTCGCTGACCAACTGCACCCGGTTGGTGTCGCACCAGGTGGCGATCGCGGCCAGGTCGGCTGGGGCGATGACGGTCCCGGTCGGGTTCGCTGGGCTCGCGATGATCAAACCCTTCACCGGCGGATCCAACGCCTCCAGCATCTGCACCGTGGGCTGGAAACGAGTCTCGGCGCCGCACGGCACCTCGACCACGTCGCAGCCCAACGCCGAGAGGATGTTGCGGTAACAGGGATAGCCGGGGCTGGTCACCGCGACGCGGTCGCCGACGTCGAAACACGACAGGAACGCCAGCAGGAACCCACCGGTGGAACCCGTGGTCACCACGACAGCGTCGGGGTCGACGTCGATGCCGTAGGAACGCCGGTACGACCCGGCGATGGCTGCACGCAGCTCCGGGATGCCCAACGCCACCGTGTAGCCGAGATTGTGATGTTCCAGAGCGTCGGCAGCGGCGGCTCGAACCGGCGCCGGGGCCTGCGCGCTGGGCTGACCGGCGGACAGGTTGACCAGATCTCCGTGGGTGCGCTGCCGCTCGGCGGCCGCCAGCCAGACGTCCATCACGTAGAACGGCGGGATGCCGGCGCGCAGCGCCACGGGATTGGTCACCCGTTCACGCTAGAACACCTCGGCTTCGAGCCTGCGCAGGTGCTCGCGCGGGGGGCCGAGCAGCTGCGCGCTGCCGTGCGCGCGCTTGAAATACAGCTGGATGTCGTGCTCCCAGGTGATGGCGATACCGCCGTGCATCTGGACCGCCTCGGCGGTCACCGCGGACAGGGTCTCGCTGGCGAGCACCCGGGCCAGCGCGGCGGAAGAAGGCGAGGGTTCGGCGATCGCGTCGTTCACCACGGCCCGCGCCGAGGACACCTTGACGTACAGGTCGGCCATCCGGTGCTTGAGCGCCTGGAAGCTGCCGATCGGCCGACCGAACTGCACCCGGTCCTTGGTGTAGGCGACCGTCAGATCCAGCGCCCGTGCCGCCGCGCCCACCTGTTCGGCAGCCATCAGCAGGGCGGCGATATCGGCCAGCCCGGGGTCGGCGCCGAGTGCGGAGGTCTCACCCGGGGTGAGCGCCGACAGCCGCCGGGTCAGATCCATCGTGGGTTTGGCCTGCGCGGTGAAGGTGTCCCAGCGGGTCAGGTCGGTCCCGTCGGCCGCGATCACCACGTCGGCGATGTCACCGTTGATCACGAAACCCGGATCGAAGACGACGGTGCCGATGGAGGTGCCTTCGGTCAACCCCTCCAGCGGATCGTGCGCGCCGACGGCCAGCAAAGCCAACTCGGCGAGGATGGTGCCCAACAGCGGCGTAGGTACCAGCGCCTTGCCGAGTTCCTCCAAAACCACTGCGGCATCAGCCAATTCGCCACCGGCGCCACCGAGATCCTCCGGGACCACCAGGGCCGCTGCGCCGACCTGTTCGCAGAGCAGCTTCCACAGCGCCTCGTCGTAGCCGCGCTCGGACTCCATGGTCGTGCGAACGGCTTCCGGTCCGGCGTGCTTGTCGACCAGTGCGGAAACGGTGGTACGCAGCAGTTCGCGTTCTTCACTCATGCGAGTTCCTCCAGGAGTCGCCGTCGGTGCAGGCTGGGGTCGCCCCATGCCGAGCGCAGCGCCTGCACCCGCAGCAGCAGCAGCGACAGGTCGTGCTCCTGGGTGAACCCGATGGCGCCGTGGGTCTGCAGGGAGTTGCGGGCGGCCAGCAGTGCGGCGTCCGCCGCGGCCACCTTGGCGGCGCTGATATCGCGCGCGGTGTCGGTCGAACCCTCGGCCAAGGCCAGCGCCGCGCCGTACACCAGCGGCCGGGCCAGTTCGACGGCGATGTGCACGTCGGCCAGCTTGTGCTTGAGCGCCTGGTAGGACCCGATGATGCGGCCGAACTGGGTGCGCTGCTTGGCATATGCGACCGATTGATCGAGCATCGACTGCCCGGCCCCGATCAACTGTGCGGCGGTTGCCAGCACCCCGAACTCGTAGGCACGCGCGGTGTCGGCCTGCCATGTCGCGCCGGATGCGGTGACGTCGAACAGCTTCCGGGTCGGGTCGACGGACTCGTACGACGCGCCGAAGGTGGCCTCGGCGGCCTGCCCATCGGTGGCCAGCAGCGTCAGCCCGGCCACGTCCGCGTTCACCGCCCGCGGAACCGCGGGTGGCAGGGCGACGGTGGAGATCAGCTCGCCGGATGCCAGGGCGCCGGATCGCTCGTCCTCTGCCAACAGGATCGGTGCCACCGCGATGGATTCGGTGACCGGTCCGGGGACCGCCCAGTACCCGAGCCGCTCCAGGGCGACGACCACGTCCACGGGGTGAGCGTCGATGCCGTCGTACTTCTCGGGGACCAGGAGTGCGGTGACTCCGAGGTCGGCCAGCTGACCCCACACCTTGCGGCCCGCGGTGGTGTCACCTGCAGCCCATGCACGCACCGCGGCGGGCACATCGGCTGCGCTCAGTGCCGCGTCGATACTGGCGGCGAAATCGCGCTGCTGTTCGTCGATCTCGAAGTTCATTACTTCGGCTCCCGGGGCAGGCCCAGCAGACGCTCGGCGATGATGTTGCGTTGAATCTCATTGGTGCCGGCGTAGATCGGACCGCCCAGGGCGAAGAGCAGCCCCTCGGTCCAGTGGTCGACGATCTCCGCGTCGGCGCCCCGCAGGTCCAGGGCGGTCTGGTGCAGTGCGACGTCGAGATCCGACCAGAACACCTTGGTGACCGACGACTCCGCGCCGAGCTCGCCACCACCGGCCAACCGGGTGACGGTGCCGAACGTGTGCAGCCGGTAGGCCTGTGCCTTGATCCAGGCATCGGCCACCCGATCGGTGAACGCCGGATCCGGATCGGACTTCCACTGCGCGACCAGTCGTTCCGCGGGCGCCAGGAACCGCGCCGGGCTGCGCAGCGACATACCGCGCTCATTACTCGAGGTGCTCATGGCGGCGCGCCAGCCCTCGTTGACCTCGCCGATGACGTCTTCGTCCGGCACGAACACGTCATCGAGGAAGACCTCGCCGAACCCGGTGTCGCCGCCTAGTTGGGCGATCGGGCGCACGGTGATGCCGTCCGCCTTCAGGTCGAACATGAAGTAGGTCAGGCCCTTGTGCCGCTGGGCTTCCGGGTCCGAGCGGAACAACCCGAAACCACGCTCACCGAACGGGGCGCGCGAACTCCAGATCTTCTGCCCGTTGAGCTTCCAGCCGCCGTCGACCCTGGTGGCGGTCGAACGCAGGGACGCGAGGTCGCTGCCCGACTCCGGCTCGGACCAGGCCTGCGCCCAGATCTCTTCGCCGCTGGCCATTTTCGGCAACACCCGGTCCAGCTGTTCTTTGGTGCCGTGGGCGAACAGGGTGGGCGCCAGCATGGAGGTGCCGTTGGCGCTGGCCCGCCCGGGCGCGCCCGCGCGGAAGTACTCTTCCTCGAACGCAACCCATTGCAGCAGCGTGGCATCGCGACCGCCGTACTCCTTGGGCCAGGCGATCACCGACAGGCCGGCATCGAAGAGCACCTTGTCCCAGACCCGGTGCTGTTCGAACCCTTCGAGGGTGTCGTAGGACTTCGTCGGGAAATACTCCCGGTTGGCCGCCAGGAAGTCGCGAACCTCGGCCCGGAATTCCTCGGTTCCCTCATCGAAATTCAGGTCCATCAGATGATCTCTCTCAGCTGTGGCTTGACCACTTTGCCTCCTGGGTTACGTGGCAGAACATCGAGGAACGCCACCGAACGTGGCACCTTGAAGTTCGCCAGATGCTCACGCGCATGAGCGATCACGGCCGCCTCGTCGATCTCGGTGCCGGGTTTGAGCACCACGAACGCCTTGCCGACCTCGCCGAGCCGGTCGTCGGGAACGCCGATCACCGCTGAGTCGGCGATGCCGTCCAATCGGGCCAGCACCTGTTCGATCTCGGCGGGGTACACATTGAACCCGCCGCAGATGTACATGTCCTTGAGTCGGTCGGTGATGGTCAGGTTGCCTGCGGCGTCCAGGGTGCCGATATCGCCGGTGTGCAACCAACCTTCGGAATCGATGGTGGCCGCGGTGGCGTCCTGGTCATCCAGGTAGCCCAGCATCACGTTCGGGCCGCGTAGCAGCACCTCGCCGGATTCGTCAAGGCGCAGTTCGAAATCCGCGATTGGACGACCACACGTGGTGGCAACGGTGACGGCGTCGTCCGACGAGCGGCACATCGTGCCGAAGCCGCTGGCTTCGGTCAGACCGTAGGCGGTGAGCACGATGTCGATGTCGAGTTCGGACTGCATCCGCTCGATGAGTACCACCGGAACCACCGCGGCTCCGGTCACGGCGAACCGCAGCGAGCTCAGGTCGTAGTCGGCGCGTCGAGGGTGATCGAGCAGCATCTGGTAGATCGTCGGCGGGCCGGGGAGGACGGTGATCTGTTGCTCGGCAACCGCTTTCATCGCCTGTTCGGGGTCGAACGTCAGCTGGGGGATCAGGGTCGCCCCGGTCTGCAGGCAGGCCAGGATGCCTGCCTTGAATCCGAAGTTGTGGAAGAACGGGTTGATGCACAGGTAGCGGTCGGTGCTGGTGACCTCGCCGCACGCCGCCCAGGCCGCTGACGCGTCCAGGGACTGCCGGTGCGCGCACCGCACACCCTTGCTGCGGCCGGTGGTGCCGGACGTGAACAGGATGTCGGAGACGTCGTCGGGCTGCACGGCCGCCGCGCGCGCATCGACGGCTTCGAGATCGGTGCCTCGGGCCACGAACTCGTCCCAGGACACAACGGAGGCTTTGTCTCCCTCTTCTACGGGCACCCGCACGATGTGGCGTAGCGCGGGCAGTGCATACCGGTCGAGTTGCGCGGTGCGGTCCGCGCCGAGGAACTCGCCGGCGGCGATCAACAGCGGAGCCTCGGTGCGGGCCAGGATGTCGGCAGCCTCGCTGGCCGTATAGCGGGTGTTCAGCGGTACGACGACCGCACCGGCGTAGTGCACGGCCAGTGCGGCGACCACCCAGTGCCAGGTGTTGGGGGACCAGATGGCCACCCGGTCACCCGCGGCGACGCCCAGGTCGACGATGGCGGCCGCGGCGTGGCGGACCTCGTCGCGCAGCTGTCCGTAGGTGAGGCTTTTATCGGGCGTGACCAGCGCGTCGTGGTCCGGAAGCTGCACGGCAATCCGTTCCAGCACCGCTGGAACGGTCCGCAGGTCGCTCGTCATTGACGCTCCTCTAACAAAGCAAGTGCTTGGTAGGTTAGCCTACAAGGGTGATAGAGGTCGAGGACTTCCGGGCCGAGGTCCGGCAATGGCTCGCCGATAATCTCGTCGGCGAATACGCAGCGCTCAAGGGCCTCGGCGGCCCCGGTCGCGAGCACGAGGCATTCGAAGAGCGCCGCGCGTGGAACCAGCATCTGGCCGCCGCGGGGCTGACCTGCCTGGGCTGGCCCGAGGAGCACGGTGGTCGCGGACTGACCGTTGCACACCGGGTCGCGTTCTACGAGGAATACGCCAAAGCCGACGCCCCCGACAAGGTCAACCACTTCGGTGAGGAACTGCTCGGACCCACCCTCATCGCCTACGGCACCCCCGAACAGCAGCAGCGGTTTCTGCCCAAGATCCTCGACGTCACCGAACTCTGGAGCCAGGGGTACTCCGAGCCCGGTGCCGGTAGTGACCTGGCCAATGTGGCGACGACGGCGACCCTGGACGGTGACGACTGGATCATCAACGGCCAGAAGGTGTGGACGTCGCTGGCGCACTGGGCGCAGTGGTGCTTCGTGGTGGCCCGCTCCGAGAAGGGTTCCAAGCGGCACGCCGGGCTGTCCTACCTGCTGGTGCCGCTGGATCAGCCCGGTGTCGAGATCCGGCCGATCATCCAGCTCACCGGCGACTCCGAGTTCAATGAGGTGTTCTTCGACGACGCCCGCACCGACGCCTCGCTGGTGGTCGGGCAGCCCGGCGACGGTTGGCGGGTGGCCATGGGCACGCTGACCTTCGAGCGCGGGGTGTCCACACTCGGTCAGCAAATACGTTATGCCCGTGAGCATTCCAATCTGGTCGAGCTGGCCAAGCGCACCGGAGCGGCCGACGACCCGCTCATCCGGGAGCGGCTCACCCGGTCGTGGACCGGATTGAAGGCGATGCGCTCGTACGCGCTGGCCACCATGGATGTGGAACAGCCGGGGCAGGACAACGTGTCGAAACTGTTGTGGGCCAACTGGCATCGCGAGCTCGGCGAGATAGCCATGGATGTCCAGGGCACCGCAGGGCTGACGCTCGACGGTGGCGAGTTCGACGAATGGCAGCGGCTGTACCTGTTCTCCCGCTCGGACACCATCTATGGCGGATCCAACGAGATCCAGCGCAACATCATCGCCGAGCGGGTGCTCGGCCTACCCCGAGAGGCAAAGGGATGAGTCTCGCAGACGTTCCGAAAGAGATTGAGGGTCACGACCTCCTGAGGGGCAAGGTGGTCCTGGTGACCGCTGCCGCCGGCACCGGCATCGGGTCGACGACGGCGCGCCGTGCCCTGCTCGAGGGCGCCGACGTCGTGGTCTCCGACTTCCACGAACGCCGCCTGAACGAGACGCGCGACGAACTGGCGGCCCTCGGGCTCGGCAAGGTCGAGTCGGTCGTCTGCGACGTCACCTCCACCGCGGCCGTCGACGCGCTGATCACCGGCGCAGTGGAGAAGGCCGGTCGTATCGATGTGCTGGTCAACAACGCCGGGCTCGGCGGCCAGACCCCGGTGGTCGACATGACCGACGACGAATGGGACCGCGTCCTCAATGTCACGCTGACCTCGGTCATGCGCGCCACCCGGGCCGCGTTGCGGTACTTCCGCGACGCCCCGCACGGCGGCGTCATCGTCAACAACGCCAGCGTGCTGGGCTGGCGTGCCCAGCACTCGCAGTCGCACTACGCGGCGGCCAAGGCAGGGGTGATGGCGTTGACTCGTTGCAGCGCAATCGAAGCCGTCGAATACGGGGTGCGGATCAACGCGGTGTCCCCGAGCATCGCCCGGCACAAGTTCCTGGAGAAGACATCATCGGCGGAACTGCTGGACCGGCTCGCCGGCGACGAAGCCTTCGGCCGTGCCGCCGAACCCTGGGAGATCGCGACCACCATCGCCTTCCTCGCCAGTGACTACTCCAGCTACCTGACCGGTGAGATCATCTCGGTGTCGAGCCAGCGCGCCTGACAATTTCGCAGATTTCTGTGACGCTGTGAGTTAGCGTCCGATTTCATGCAACAGGTATCGGCGTGGGTAGGTGCCGGGCTCGTGACGGCAGGTGTTTCAGCGGCGATGCTGGCAGGCGCGGGTGTGGCCGTGGCAGAGACCCCGGCCGGTTCGGACACGGCATCTTCTTCGTCTGCGGACACCCACGAGGCGAAGCCGGCTGACGCCGATCGGCCCAAGGCGGCCTCGATTCCGAACCGCAAGAAGAAGAGTCGCGTCACGGCAACCCGCGAGCCGGCGACGGCCGCCGTACCCACCGCCGCAGAACCCGGCGCCCCGGCGGACAAGCCGGCGCGCCATCGTCGTGCGACGACTTCCAAGACCGCCGACTCGACACCGTCGCCCGCACCGACGGCCGCGCCCGTTGCCAAAGAATCGGTGGCGCAGAAGGTTTCCGCATATGCCGCCCCGCTGGCGGCGGCAGGCGGCGCCCTGGCGCCCAAGGTGCCGCCGGTCGTCGGCCTGATCCAGTCGGTCGTCGCGGGTGCCGCGCGCGAGGTCCGCGTGATCGTCAACGGCGTCACCACGGTCGCGGCGGCCGCCGTGCACGCGGCGCAGGTCGTCGCAACCGGACCGATTCCCACGGCGCCCGTCGGTATGTTCCAGCGCTTCGTGTACACACCCGTGCACACCGTGACCGAGGCGTGGATCGGCACCGAACTCGGGCACCAGGTCAACGGCGTGGTCAACCGACTGGCCGGCTCGTACGTCATCGGGGACGGCGCGGCGGGCACCGCCGAACATCCCGACGGCGGGGCCGCAGGCTGGCTGTTCGGCGACGGTGGCGCGGGCTGGAACAGCACGGTCGCCGGACAGGCCGGCGGCGCCGGCGGTAAGGCCGGGTTGCTCGGCGACGGCGGCGGGGGCGGTGACGGCGGTGCCGGAGCTGCCGGCGGTCGCGGCGGGACCGGTGGAGTGCTCGTTGGAAACGGTGGCCTCGGCGGCGACGGTGGTGACGGAATCGACGGCGGCAGAGGTGGAAACGGCGGCAACGGGGCGCGGCTGCTGGGCAGCGGCGGCGACGGCGGCGACGCGGGCGACAGCGGTATCGGGGGCGATCCGACCGGACTACCGGCCCTCGGTGGGTCCGGCGGCAACGCAGGTCTGTTCGGAACACACGGTGTCGTAGGGCATTTCGGCGCGTCGCCGAATATCGTCGAAGGGACGGGTGACGGGCTGTCCACCACCGGCACCTGGATCACCAACAGTGACGGCCAGGTCGTCGTCCTGCACGGCGCCAACGAGGTCTACAAACTGGCGCCCTATGAACCCTCGGCCAGCGGGTTCGACGAGGACGATGCGGATTTTCTGGCCGCCAATGGATTCAACGTCGTACGCCTCGGGGTCATCTGGGCCGCGGTCGAACCCACGCCCGGTGTCTATGACACCGATTACCTGGCGTCGCTCAAGCAGACCGTGGACATGCTGGCCGGACGCGGCATCTACACCCTGCTCGACATGCACCAGGACCTCTACAGCACCACCTTCGCCGGGGAGGGTGCGCCAGAGTGGGCGACTCAGACCGGTGGGCTACCGAACCAGAACTTCGGATTCCCGGGCAGCTACTACCTGAACCTCGCGATGAACCATGCCTGGACTGCGTTCTGGAACAACAATCAGACGCCCACCGGTCTGGGACTGCAGGACGCCTACGCCCAGATGTGGGAGAACGTGGCGAGCTACTTCAGCGGAAACTCCGCCGTCATCGGCTACGACGTGATGAACGAGCCGTTCCCCGGTTTCTCGTGGCTGCCGACCCTGCTGGGCAACGGATTCTACGGGAAACAGCAGCTGACCCCCTTCTACAACCAGGTGATCGCGGCGATCAGGGCGGTCGACCCGGACACAGCGGTTTACATCGAGCCCGCCAATCCAGCGGTGACCGAGGTCGGCGACATCCTCGGGGCGTCGGTCCAGCTCGGGACGATCGACGACCCGAATGTCGTTCTGGCATTCCATGATTACTGCGGTGGGTCGAGCCTGTCCGCGCTGTGCGGCTACATCGCCAAGGCGTTGGCCCGCACCGCACACAACTATGCGGTGGCCCACGGTATGCCGGCCTTCATGAACGAGTTCGGGGCCACCAGTGCCAAGGGCGATCTCACCAAGCAGATGCGCGCCGGTGACAGTTATCTGATGAGCTGGTCGGTGTGGGCCTACACCGGTAAGGGTGACATCACCACCAGCGGAACCCATGACGGTGAGGCACTGGTGTACGACCCGGCGCAGCCGCCGACCGGTGCCAACGTCAACGCCGGCAACCTGGCGATCCTCTCGGCGCCCTACCCGCAGGTGGTGTCCGGCACGCCGGAGAAGTGGTCTTACGCCGACGGCACGCTCGCGTTCAGCTACACCACCGCCAGGGTGGACGGAACCGGGGACTTTGCGCCGGGAGCGCAGACCGTCATCTCGGTGCCTGCGGTGCAGTTCCCGAACGGCTACGTGGTGACCGTCACCGGCGGGCAGGTCGTCTCCGCGCCCAACGCCACCAAGCTGGTCATCGCGGCGGCCGACGGAGCCTCCGCGGTGAGTGTCACGGTGACCGGTGCCGGGGCGGATGCGCTCACCGCCTAGTGCCGAGCACCACATATTCGACCTAGCAAGCGCTTGGTTGCTATGCTGCGAGGATGGCGACGGAACCGGCAAGTCAGCCGGCGAGCAGGCGTGACGAGCTCCTCGAGCTCGCCGCCACCATGTTCGCCGAACGTGGCCTGAAAGCGACCACCGTCCGCGACATCGCCGACTCCGCCGGCATCCTGTCGGGCAGCCTCTACCACCATTTCAAGTCCAAGGAACAGATGGTGGAGGAGGTCCTGCGGGACTTCCTGGACTGGTTGTTCGCCAAGTATGAACAGATCGCGGCCACCGAGGCGAGTCCGCTGGAACGCCTCAAAGGTCTGTTCCTGGCGTCCTTCGAAGCTATCGAGCACCGGCACGCGCAGGTGGTGATCTACCAGGACGAGGCCAAGCGTCTGTCGTCGCTGCCGCAGTTCGCCTTCGTCGACAAGCGGAACCGCGAACAGCGCAACATGTGGCTGGACCTGCTGAACCAGGGCATCGCCGACGGGTCGTTGCGGCCCGATCTCGATGTCGACCTGGTCTACCGCTTCATCCGCGACACCACCTGGGTGTCGGTCCGCTGGTATCAACCGGGCGGCCCCCTGACGGCCGAGGAAGTCGGCAGGCAATACCTGGCCGTCGTCCTCGGCGGCATAACGAAAGAAGGAGATCAGTAATGGGTGAGGCCTACGTCATCGATGCCGTTCGCACCGCTGTCGGCAAGCGCGGGGGATCGCTGTCCGGCGTGCACCCCGTCGACCTTGGCGCCGCCGCATGGCGCGGGTTGTTCGAGCGCACCGACCTCGATCCCAGCGCCGTCGACGACGTGATCGCCGGGTGCGTGGATGCGGTCGGCGGCCAGGCGGGCAACATCGCCCGGTTGTCCTGGCTCGCGGCGGGCTACCCCGAAGAAGTTCCCGGGGTGACCGTCGATCGTCAGTGTGGTTCCTCGCAGCAGGCTATTTCCTTTGGCGCACAAGCGATCATGTCCGGCACCGCCGATGTGATCGTGGCCGGCGGCATGCAGAACATGAGCCAGATCCCGATCAGTTCCGCGATGATCGTCGGCGAGCAGTTCGGATTCACCTCACCCACCAACGAGTCCAAGAGCTGGCTGCACCGCTACGGCGACCAGGAGATCTCGCAGTTCCGTGGTTCGGAACTGATCGCCGAGAAGTGGGACATCTCGCGTGAAGACATGGAGCGCTTCGCCCTTGCCAGCCACCAGCGGGCACAGGAAGCCATCCGGTCGGGCTACTTCGAGAACGAGATCATCCCGGTCGACGGGTTCGTCACCGACGAAGGCCCCCGCGAAACGTCGCTGGAGAAGATGGCGGGGCTGAAGACGCTCGTCGAGGGCGGCCGCCTCACCGCGGCGATGGCCAGCCA
>JAHFVC010000245.1 GCA_023264765.1 Mycobacterium sp.
AACCACGTCCCGATCGGGCGCGGCAACACCGAGATGATGTCCGCCAGACCGTAAGTGGCATCAGTCGCGAATCCGTTGGCAATCGGATTCGCGTATCGCTGGGCGACGAAGCTGAGCAGGCTGCCGATGATCGAGGGATCCCGCAATCCGATCAGCACGGTACTGATCGCGTAGTCAGGGCTCCACAGCGCAGCACCCAAGGGTGCTTCGACCAATGTGGTCGCGCCGTCCACCACCTTGCCTGCGTTGTAGAGCAGATTGCCGACGATCGAGGCCGGCTGAACCGCCTGATGACTGATCATCGGCGCCGCCTCCTGCGCCAACGGCGCCCACGCCGGTGCCGCGGCCGCCACCACTCCCGCAGCCAAGAACGCCGCTGCCAACTTTGTATGCGAACGAACCGTAACGGTCATGGCGTGCCCCCGATTTCACAGCTGGAGAACAGGACCCGCACAGAATAAGACCGGAAATAACGGTCAGGTCAATAATTTCGGGACAACTCGAGTCGTGCAGAAACCAGATTCACCCGTTCGACTTACAGCATCGCCAACGACAGGTCCCACAGCCGCTCGGCGTTCTCCACATCCAGCGCATACGGCGCCACCCCGCCGATCCCGCCGTCGCGACGTTCGACGACAACAGCCTCGTTGCAGTCCTCGAAATACCGGCCGCCGATCCCGTCGATCAACGGCGAGGCGGCCAGCAGAACCGACGTCGCCGCACCCTGCTCGACGCTCTTGAACTGCGAGCCCGCCTGCCGGAACCGCTCGCGCGCCTCCTCGTTGTAGCCGAGCGGAAGATGCCGCTGCAGTGCGGTCGCGATCCCGCCGGGCATCAGCGCGTTGGCGGTGATCCCGTCCGCTGCCCAGCGCCGGCTCGCTTCGACGGCGAACAGCACGTTCGCGGTCTTGCTCTGCCCGTACGCGCCGAACGGGTCGTATTCGCGAAACGCGTAGTCGACGTCGTCGAACACCACCGGCGAGCGCAGATGCCCGCTGGAGCTCACGGACACGATGCGCGCCCCACCTGCCTGGCGCAGCGCGTCATAGAGGCCGATCGCCAGCGCGAAATGCCCGAGATGATTGGTGGCGAACTGCAACTCATGACCCTCGGCGGTGAGCGTCAGCTCTTGGACGGCCATGACTCCGGCGTTGTTGACCAGAATGTGCAGCGGCCCCGTCCAAGAACTCGCGAACGCGACGACGCTGTCGGGTCGACTCAGATCCAGCGCCGAGACCGACACCGCGTCATTGCCGGAGCCGGCGCGGATCTCTTCGGCGATGGGCAGCGTGGCATCCACATCTCGCACGGCCAGGGTCACGCCGGCGCCGGCGGCGGCCAGCACCCGAGCCGTTTCCACGCCGATCCCGGAGGAGGCGCCGGTGACGATCGCGGTCGTGCCGGTCAGGTCGATGCCGGCGATCACGTCCGCCGCGGTGGAGTCGAAACCGAAAGGAGTCGTGACGCGGTCGGCAACAGTCGGTGTGCTCATAACGGGTACCAACCGCTGCCCGGCGGAATGATTCCCGTCAGGCTTCGGCCCCGGCTCCGTGGAATACGGCTTCGATGTTGTTGCCATCCGGATCCCGCACGAACGCACCGAAGTAACCCGGGTGGTACTCGGGCCACAGCCGCGGCGCATGCAGCGATTCCGCCCCCAAGCCGACGGCGGCGTCATGAAATGCCTGTACCGCGGCGGTGTCGGCGGCCTGGAAGGCGACGTGCACCTCCCGGTTCGGCCCGGTGGCGTCACCGGCGTTCACGTCGGCGATCCAGAAATCGGGTTTGCCCTCGATGCCGTACCCGATGGCGACACCGAAATCCATCTGCCGGGTGAAGCCGAGCACCCCCAGCACCGTGTCGTAGAACTCCTGCGACTTGGCGAAGTCGGCACAGTTGATTCCCAGGTGATCGATCACAGATGCATCGTAGGTTCGAGGTATGACACCTCAGCTAGTCATCCGAAACGGGACCATCGTCGACGGGTCGGGCGGCGAGCCGTACCCCGGCGACGTCGCCGTCACCGACGGTGTCATCAGCGCGGTCGGATCGGTCCCGGACACGGGCACCCGCGAAATCGACGCGACGGGCCTGCTGGTCACCCCCGGCTTCGTCGACCTGCACACGCACTACGACGGCCAGGCCATCTGGTCGGACCGGATGACCCCGTCGTCCGCGCACGGCGTCACGACCGCGGTCATGGGCAACTGCGGCGTCGGGTTCGCGCCGTGCCGCCCGGCCGACCACGAGACGCTGGTGGACGTGATGGCGGGTGTCGAGGACATCCCCGGCGTGGTCATGGTCGATGGTCTGCCGTGGACATGGGAGACGTTCCCGGAATTCCTCGACGCCGTGGAGGCCCGGCGCCGGGATATCGACGTGGCAGCGTTCCTGCCCCACTCGCCATTGCGCGTGTACGTCATGGGTCAGCGCGGCGTCGACCGCGAAGCGGCGACGCCCGAGGATCTGTCGCAGATGCGCAAACTCGCTGCCGAGGCCGTGCACGCCGGCGCACTGGGCTTCGCCTCATCCCGGCTGACCATCCACAAAACCGAGAGCGGACAACCGATACCGAGCTATGACGCCGGCCACGCCGAGATCGAGGCGATCGCCCGCGGCGTGCAGGACGCCGGAGGCGGTTTGATCCAATTCGTGCCCGACCTGGTGGCCGGCGACTACGAGCCCGCGCTGCAGACCGTGTTCGACGTGGCAGCGGATGTCGGTCTGCCGGTCACGTTCACCCTCGCCATCGGTAACGCGGGACCGGCGTTCTTCGAGGACGCGCTGCGCATGGTGGAGAAGGCGAACTCGAACGGCGGTGACATCACCGCGCAGATCTTCCCGCGTCCCATCGGCCTGGTGATCGGCCTCGAACTGTCCGGCAATCCGTTCGTCATGTATCCCAGCTACCGGGCGATCGCGCATCTGCCGCTGGCCGAGCGTGTTGCCGAAATGCGCAAACCCGAAGTGCGGGAACGCATTCTGAACGACTCCCCCGCCAGCGACGGACATCCGCTGATGTTCGCGGTGCAGGCGTTCAACTGGATCTTCCCCCTGGGCGACCCCCCGAACTACGAACCCGACCGCGCCGACAGCATCGCCGCGCGCGCCGAGGCCCGCGGGGTCAGCCCGCTCGAAGAGGCCTACGACCGGTTGCTCGACGACGACGGCCACGCCATGTTGCTGATCACGCTGGCCAACTTCCGGGACGGCTCGCTGGACACCGTCGCCAAGCTGGTGCGCCGCGACGACGTGGTGCTCGGCCTCGGCGACGGTGGCGCGCATTACGGAATGATCTGCGACGCAAGCTTTCCCACGTACATGCTGACCCACTGGGTGCGTGACCGGGCCTCCGGCCGGCTCAGCGTGGCCGATGCGGTGCGGGAGTTGACCACCGTGCCCGCCCGGGTGGCCGGCATGGCCGACCGCGGACGGATCGCCGTCGGGTACAAGGCCGACCTCAACGTCATCGACCACGACGCGTTGCGGTTGCACAAGCCGACGGTGGTCTATGACCTGCCCGCCGGCGGGCGCCGCCTGGATCAGACCGCCGACGGGTTCGTCGCGACCATCGTGTCGGGCGAGCTCATCGCGGAGCGGGGCATACCCACCGACGCGTTGCCGGGCAAGCTCATTCGCGGCCGACAACAGGCGCCTTAATCTACATAACGTGTATAAAAATCGACATAGTGTCGATTAGTGGATATCGTGGTGCCATGACCAAGACATTTCTCATCACGGGAGTCAGCACCGGACTCGGCCGCGCTTTCGCCCGCGGCGCCCTGGACGCGGGCCATACCGTGGTCGGCACCGTGCGCCGATCCGCCGACCTGGCCCCGTTCGAGGCGCTGCATCCGGGTTCGGCGCATGCCCGCATTCTCGATGTCACCGACGATCAGGCGGTCTTCGACACCGTCGCCGAGGTCGAGGTGTCCGTCGGCCCCATCGACGTCGTGATTGCGAACGCCGGTTACGGGCTGGAGGGGATTTTCGAAGAGACACCATTGGACGAGGTGCGCGCGCAATTCGCGACCAACGTCTTCGGTGCCGCCGCGACCGTGCAGGCCGTTCTGCCGTACATGCGAAAGCGGCGCGCCGGCCACATCCTGGCCGTCACGTCCATGGGCGGGCTGATGTCGGTGCCCGGCTTGTCGGCCTACTGCGCCAGCAAGTACGCGCTGGAAGGCCTCCTCGAGAGCGTCGGAAAAGAGGTGGCCGCGTTCGGAATCCACGTCACAGCAATCGAACCCGGTTCGTTCCGCACCGACTGGGCGGGCCGGTCCATGGTTCGCGCCGGGCGCACGATCGACGACTACGACGCGGTATTCGACCCGATTCGCCGAGCCCGGCAGCAGGCAAACGGCAATCAGCTCGGCAACCCGGCCGCGGCGGCCGAGGCCGTGTTGTCGATCGTCGACGCCGCCGAACCACCGCGGCATCTCGTGCTGGGATCTGACGCGCTGCGGTTGATCAGCGCGGGCCGCAGCGCCGTCGATGCCGACATCGCCGAGTGGGAGTCGTTGTCGCGCAGCACCGACTTTCTCGAGGGCCACCAGATCGCGGCCAGTTGACCAGGCGCCGCTCCGGCGAACCGCGCAAGGGCGATCTGCGCGAGGCCGCGGTTCTGGATGCCGCGGAGCATCTTCTGAGCACCAAAGGCTATGACGCGATGACGATCTCCGATGTGGCCGAAGGCGCCGGGATCTCCCGTGGGGCGCTCTACTTCTACTTCGGGTCGAAACAGGAGATCGTGACGGCCCTGTTCGCCCGCACCGTCGCCGTGCTTCACCAAAAGTCCTATGCCGCAGCCGAAGACGCGGGATCCGGCACACAGGCGATCGTTACCGCGATGAGCCGGACCGAGGACCTCTGGCGCGAACACGGTGTCGTCATGCGCACGGCGATCGATCTCGCAGCCACCATCCCGGAGCTCGACGCGCTCTGGCAGGAGACCGCAGACATCTTCATCGGGGCTATCGCTGCGATCCTCGAGCACATGGGCGTACCTCCCGGTAGTCGACCCGACCAGTCGTCCGCGATCGCGGAAGCGCTGTGCTGGATGATCGAGCGGAATTTCTATCAAGCCTCCCGCGTCTCGGCCAAGGAACTGACCCGCGCCCGCAAGACCTGCACCGAAATCTGGCTGAGGTCTGCCCGTACGTCGTGAACGGGTGCGACCATGGCTCGCATGACACAGGATTCCCTGAGCCGCGTCGCGCCGCTCGCCCCACCGTGGAGCGAGGAGGACGCCGCAGGCATCCAGGGCTGGGGTCATCCCGACCGCACCTACGAACCACTGTTGTTGGTGCGCTGCCTGCAGCGTCATCCGAAGCTGGCAGCCAAACTGCGCAAACTCGGCGAGGCGCTCTACGTCGACACCAGGCTGCCTGCTCGGGTGCGCACCATCGCGATCCTGCGGATCTGCGGACTGGTCGGGTGTGCCTACGAGTGGGGCGGGCAGGCCGCATTCTGGGGGCCGATCGCCGGGGTGTCCGAGCGGGAATGCGATGCGCTGGTCACCGGTGCGGACCCGGGGTGGACCCCATCCGAGCGGGTGCTGATCGGCGCGGTCGACGAAGTGGCGCACACCGGTTCCCTGAGCACCGAGACGTGGAATGCGCTGGGCACCGACCTCGATGACGAGCAGCGGATGGAACTCCTGATCGCCGTCGGCTGGTATCGGACCATCTGCACGCTGTGCAACGGTCTGGACCTGCCGGTGGAAGGGTGGATGCGGCGCTGGCCGCGCTCAGCGCCGTAGCGCGGGATGCTGTTTGGCCAGCAGTGGCAACAGCAGCCGCTTCGGGACGAGCTGAAACAACCGCGTGCTGACCAGGCTGGGCAGCCCGGCGATCACATCGCCGCGGTCGTGCTCGAGGGCGTCGACACCCACCCGCGCCACGTCGCGCGACGGCATCCACATGAATTTCGGGAACGCGTCGGCGAAGATGCGCTCGTCCATGCCGGCCGAGGAGAGGAACTCGGTGCGCACCGGTCCGGGGTTCAGGGTCGCGACGGTGACGCCGGTGCCGGCGAGTTCGGCGCGCAGGCCCTCGGTGTAGCTGCGGACGAAAGCCTTGGTGCCCGCGTAACCCGCCTGCCCGGGGAACGGATGGAATCCGGCCGTGGAGCCGACGTTGAGGATGGCGCCCTTCCCGCGCGGCACCATCTGGCCGACGGCCCGGGTGGTCAGATCGATGACGGCTTCGACGTTGACACGCACCTGGGCGATCTCGGCGGCCGGGGTGGACTGCGCGACCGCCCCCATGGTGCCGATGCCTGCGTTGTTGATCAGGATGTCCACGTCCAGGCCGCGACGCTCGATCTCGTCGAAAAGTGTTGCGCGGGCATCGGCGTCGGCGACATCGCAGGGAATGACCTCGACGCGCGAGCCGCTCAACTCGGTCGCCAGCGCCGCCAACTTGTCGGCACGGCGGGCCACCAGCGTCACTCCGTATCCACGCGCAGCCAGTTCCCGGGCCAGGTCGGCGCCGATCGCCGAGGAGGCTCCGGTGATGACGGCGGTGCTCGAGGGCGAGGGCGCAGGCAAGGACATGGCTCGAACCTACTCGTCAGGCCCCGCGGATCGCCCGGAACGCTGCCCGGCCGACCAGATCACCGAGCTCCATGGCCGTGCAAGCGTTGTCGTCGGCCAGCAGGCTGCGCACGGCACTCTCGGCCATCGAGACGAACAGTTCGACCAGCACCGGCGCCTTTCGCTCGGCGTCCGCGGTTTTCCAGCGGACCAGGTCGGGCCGCACCAATTGCTCGAACTGCGCCGCGATGAGGCCCCGCCCCCGGGAGAACTTCTCGGCCACATCACGACCGGGGTTGGAGCAGAACAACATTCGCCAGGTGTCCGGATGCGCGGCGACGGTACACAGCAGCGCCTGCATCCCGGCGACGTAGGCCGCTTCGGTTTTCGGGTGACTGCCCGGGGCGGGATAGGCACTCAGCACGCCCTCGGTGAGCGTGCGCTCTTCGCGTTCCAGGAGCGCGGTCAGCACGTCGATCCGGTTGGCGTAGCACGCGTAGACGACCGGCCGGGTGACGCCGAGCCGGCTGGCGATGGCCTCGATCGTGACGGCGGGAATGCCCTCGGCGAGCGCGATCGCCTTGGCGGCATCAAGCACCTGCGGGCGTCTGCGTTCCGGGCCCAGGTGGGTGGCCCGCCTCTTGACGGCAGTTCCTACGGTCATGTAGGAAAATGCTACACCACTGTAGGAAAGTGCTGCGACGAAGGGGAGGATCGATCATGGTGCTGCAACAACTCAGGAAATCGGTGCCGGCGGAACCTGCCGAGGACTACGGCTTTTTCGGCCCCGACTCGGTGACGTGGAAGGTGTGGAGCTACCCCACGTCACTGACCGTGGGATTCATCAGGGCGGTCGTGGTCGAGGAACTCGACCCGGCCCTGGTCGCCGCGGTCGACAAGACCCACGACATCTACCGGCGGCCCCAGACCCGCTACGACCGCACGCTGCACTATTTCGCGCTCGTCGCGTTCGGGGATACCCGGACCACGTCGAAGGCCGCCGACGTTCTGGTCAAGGTGCATTCCAAGGCGATCGGCAACGATCCGTACAGCGGAAAGCGTTACGATGCAAACGATCCCGAATCACAGCTGTGGATCCACCTGACCGCCTGGCATTCGATTCTGTACGCCTACGAGACCTACGGACCCGGCAAACTGTCCGACGACGAGGAACGCCAGTACTGGGCGGAGTGCGCCATCGCCGCCGAGTTGCAGACGTGCGACCCCGCCGATGTCCCGCGTGACAGGGACGGGATCCGCGCCTACTTCGAGAACATGCGCCCGCAGCTGGCCGGCTCGCCGATCGCCCGGGAGGCCATGGATCACCTCGCCAACGGGGCAACGCTGGTCTCCCCGCTGCGTGGGGTGTTCTCCCCGGCCACCTGGGTGATCAACCGGATTCTGCGCGCGGGCGTCATCGCGACCATGCCGCAGTGGATGCGCGAGATGGGCGGGCTGCCACAGTCCCGGCGCGTCGACGCACTGGTGCGACCGGTGCTGCGCGCGTCGTTCGCGGCGCTGCAGATCAGTCCGGCCGCCGTGCGCCTGCGGGTGATCCGGATCATCTCCCCGGCGACGGTTCCGGTTGTCGCGCCCGTTCTCAAAGGCGTTCCGGCACTACGACGTGAGGTGCTCAGTCCCAGCGAGGCCCGTGCACGGTACGGCTATGACAAGCCCGCCGACGCCCACCTGGAATGGCGGGCCCGCCAGCACCAGCGGGTCTTCACCGATGGCCACGCCCCCAGCGACGACGGCCTGCTCGAATCGCAGCCCATCCTGGGCCGGATCAGCTGACGTGTAGCCGCTGAGCCATCCACGGCAGCGCGTTGGTGAACGCCGTCGCCGCGAACTGCCAGGTGTGATAGCCGGGGTGGACGCGCAGTGCGCAGCCGATGCCGACGGCCACTGCGGCGGCGCACAGGTCGGGCAACGCGCCCTTCTCGCGGAACTCGTCGGCGTCGTCGTGGCCGCCGAAGCCTACGGGTGCCTGATGCCGTGGCCGAACCGCCCGAAATTCGGGTCCGGCAGGGGTGGCGTCGGCTGTCGGCGTGGGCATCGGCAGCGGCGGCACCGGGCCAGTGTGCGTGCCGATTCTGAACTTCCCCTCAATCAGCCTTTTACTCAGCCCGCGCGTAACACTGGTCAGCGCGGTCTGCATGTGAGCTGATTGATCCCTGTGACTCTCACCGACGCGCCGGCCCCCGGCGAACAGGACCGGGCCATCTCTCCGCAGGCGCGTACTGCGTTGTGGGCCAGCCTGGTCGGCACCACCATCGAGTGGTACGACTTCTTCCTGTACGCCACCGCTGCGAGCCTGGTGTTCAACCGGGCGTTCTTCCCGGATCAGACGACCTACGTCGGCACCCTGCTGTCGTTCGCGACGTTCGCGGTCGGCTTCGTGGTGCGGCCCATCGGCGGGTTCGTGTTCGGACACGTCGGGGACCGCATCGGCCGCAAGAAGACCCTCGCGCTGACGATGCTGCTGATGGGCGGGGCCACCGCACTGATGGGTGTGCTGCCCACGGCGGCACAGATCGGTGTGGCCGCGCCGATCCTGCTGCTGCTGTTGCGCATCGTGCAGGGCTTCGCGCTCGGCGGCGAATGGGCGGGTGCGGTGCTGCTGGCCGTCGAGCACAGCCCGACGCACAAGCGCGGCTTGTTCGGCAGCATCCCCCAGGTCGGGCTGGCCCTCGGCCTCGCGCTGGGGACCGGGGTGTTCGCGGTCCTGCAGGCCACACTGACGGATGCCGCGTTCCTTGCCTATGGCTGGCGCATCGCATTCCTGCTGAGCATCGCGTTGGTGGCATTCGGCGTCGTGGTGCGCCTCAAAGCCAGCGAGACACCGGCTTTCGAGAAGGTCCGCGCCAGTGACGACCGCGCCGCCGTGCCACTACGCGAGGTGTTCAAGCCGCCGGTGCTGCGCTCCACGGTCCTGGGCATGCTGTCCCGCTGGGGTGAGGGCGCGGCGTTCAACACCTGGGGTGTGTTCGCCATCTCGTACGCCACCGCCACCCTGAAGCTGGAGAAGGTGCCGGTGTTGGTGTCGGTCACGGTGGCCGCGCTGCTGATGGCCATCCTGCTGCCGGTGTCGGGCATGTTGACCGACCGGTTCGGTGCCAAGCGCGTGTACGCCACCGGAATCGCGGCATACGGGCTTGCGGTGTTCCCGGTGTTCGCCTTGTTCGGCACCAAGAACATCGCGCTGTACGCGGTGGCGATGCTGGTGGTGTTCGGAATCATCCATGCGCTGTTCTATGGGGCGCAGGGCACCTTGTACGCGTCACTGTTCCCGGCGCGGATCCGCTACACCGGGCTCTCGACGGTCTACCAACTCTCCGGGGTGTACGCCTCGGGGCTGACCCCGCTGATCCTCACGGCACTCATCGGTGCCGCCGGGGGCGCGCCGTGGATCGCGTGCACGTACCTGGCCGCGACGGCAGTGATCAGTGTGGTCGCGACGCTGGCACTCAAGCCGACTCCCCTGACCGACATCTAGAGTCCCTGCCATGAGCGTGCCGGTAAATCTCGACATGTTCGCCAACACGCTGGCCGACTTCGGGTTCGGTTACCTGATCACCGTCGGCGACGATTTCGGCGCCCACACTGTGGCCGTCGATCCGGTGCTCACCGAAGGCGTGCTAGATGCCGGTCCGGCAGGCACGACCACCCGGCGCAACGTCGTCGCGCACCCGCACGTCACCGTCATCTGGCCGCCACGCGATCCAGGCGGCTACACGCTGATCGTCGACGGCCGAGCGGAGCTCGCCGGGGACGCGGTGCGGGTGCATCCGACGAGAGCGGTGCTGCATCGCAAGCGCGACGACTGCATGCCGCTGCAGAAATGAGTCCCCGTTCGCCCCGGTGATCCCTCTCAACTGGTGAACGCGACACACGACGG
>JAHFVC010000246.1:0-2930 GCA_023264765.1 Mycobacterium sp.
GCGCTGGCGGTGGTGATCATCCCCGCCGTGCCCACCGCGGCGTCGTCACCGCGCAGGCGGTCGGCGATCGCGGCCCTAATAGCGTTGAGCGCGAACACGTCCAACCCGGTGATCGCATCGGCCGCCGCCTCCAGTCGCGCCAGGTGCCGGGTGTCGGCGTAGGTCTCGCCGAGCCCGACCAGGCCCGCGTCGGTGTCCAACTCGATGATCGCCCGCAGCGCGTAGGGCTGGTGCACCCCCACGGTGTTCAGCAGGGGCGGGTCGACGAAGGCAACCGGGGTGATGCGGGCGCCGGTGATCCGGATCGTCGCGGCGGGCATCACAGCACCGCGCGGCCGGCTTTGACGATCTGGGTGAGTTCGGTCAGGTGCTCCGGCGACGGCATCACCAGCGGGGCGCGCACCGGCCCGGCGTCGATGCCTTCCATCGTCACGCCCGCCTTGATCAGGGCGACGGCATAGCCGGGCACGGTGTCGCGCAGTCGCACCAGCGGGTGGAAGAACTCCCGCTGCAACGCTGCCAGGGTGGCCTCGTCACCGTCCTCCAGCGCCCGGTAGTACGCGAGCGCCAGTTCGGGGGCGAAGGCGAAGGTGGCCGACGAGTACAGCGTCACGCCGATGGCGCGGTAGGCCTGCTGGGACACCTCGGCGGTGGGCAGACCGTTGAAGAACTGAAAGTCCTTGCCCGACGGGGCGAGTGCGTCGGTGACGGCCCGCACGATCCGCGCCACCTGGTCCACATCGCCGGTGCCGTCCTTGAACCCGACGACGTTGGCGATCTGGGCGACCTCGACCGCGGACGCCTCGGTGTAGCGCGCGTTGCCCCGGTTGTAGACGATGACCGGCAACTCGGTGGCAGCGGCGACCTCACGGGTGTAGTCGATCAGGCCCTGCTGCGACATCGTCACCAGGTACGGGGGCAGCAGCAGCAACCCGTCGGCACCGGCGTCGGCGGCAGCCGTGGCGAACGCCTTGGCCTGCGCCAGCGCACCGCCCGCACCGGCGTACACCGGGACCCGGCCGCCGGTCGCGGCCACCGCGGTACGGACGACGGCGGCGAACTCGTGGGTCTCCAGGGCGTGGAATTCGCCTGTGCCACAAGCGACGAACACTCCGCCGGGGCCGGCGTCGACACCCTTGGCCACATGCGCGGCGAGGGCTTCGAGATTAACCTCGCCGGATGCGGCGAAGGGGGTGACGGGGAAGAACAGGACGCCATCGAGCATGGGAGTACTCCTAAGGTGATCGGTGATCGAGGTCAGTCGCGCGTGAGTTGGCCGTCGACCCGGCGCCAGAGGGCATCCGGGTTGCCGTCGGCAATGGCACTGGGCAGCAAGGCATCAGGGACGTCCTGATACGCCACCGGACGCAGGAAGCGCTCGATGGCGCGAGCCCCCACCGAGGTGGTGCGGGAATCCGAGGTGGCCGGGTACGGACCGCCGTGCACCATGGCGTGTCCGACCTCGACGCCGGTCGGCCAGCCGTTGAACAGGATGCGGCCAGCCTTGAGCTCCAGAATCGGCAGTAGCTCGGCGGCCACGCGATAGTCGGATTCCTCGGCGTGCACGGTGGCCGTCAACTGCCCCTCAAGGCCGGTGGCGACCGCCACCATCTCGTCGACGTCGGCGCACCGGACCAGCACACTGCACGCGCCGAACACCTCGGACTGCAGCGCGTCGGATGCCAGGAAGGTTGCGGCATCCGCGCTGAAAAGCGCTGCCTGGCAGAAGATCTCGCTGTCACCGGCTTGGCCGCGGGCCTCTTCGGTGGAGATGGCGCGCAGGCCGTCAACACCCTTGGCGTAGCTCGCGGCGATGCCCGGCGTGAGCATGGGGGTCGCCGCGGCGGCGCCGAGAGCGGCGCCGGCGGCGGCCACGAAGTCGTCGAGACCGGGGCCGTCCACGGCGAGCACCAGCCCGGGGTTGGTGCAGAACTGGCCGGAACCCATCGTCAGCGAACCCACGAAGGCCTTGCCGATCTCGGCGCCACGGGCGGCCAGGGCGCCGCCCAGCAGGAACACCGGGTTGACGGCGCTCATCTCCGCGTACACCGGGATGGGTTCGGGGCGCGCGGCCGCGGCGGCCACCAGAGCCATTCCGGCGAAACGGGATCCGGTGAATCCGACGGCCTTGATGCGCGGGTCGGTGACCAGGGCGGTGCCCAGGCCGGGACCGGAACCGAACAGCAGGGAGAAGGTGCCCGCGGGCATTCCGGTCTCGGTGACGGCACGCGCGATGGCCGCACCGACGAGCTCAGAGGTGCCCGGGTGGGCGTCATGGGCCTTGACCACGACGGGGCACCCGGCGGCCAGCGCCGACGCGGTGTCACCGCCGGCCACCGAGAAGGCCAGCGGGAAGTTGCTCGCGCCGAACACGGCGACGGGACCCAGCGGCACTTCGCGCGCCCGGATGTCGGCGCGCGGCAGCGGGGTGCGGTCGGGCTGGGCCGGGTCGATGCGGGCGCCGTTCCAGCTGCCCTCGCGCAGGACCGCGGCGAACAGGCGCAGCTGACCGGTGGTCCGGCCGACCTCGCCGCCGATGCGCGCCTCGGGCAGGCCGCTCTCGGCGACGGCGCGCTCCACCAGTTCGGGTTTGATGGCTTCGATGCTCGCGGCGATGGCCTCCAGGAACTGGGCACGCTGCTCGGATCCGGTCGCGCGGTACGGGCCGAACGCCTCGGCGGCGGCGGCGCAGGCGGCGTCCACATGCGACTCGTCGCCGTAGCGGAAGGCGGGCTCCAGTGTTTCGCCGGTGGCGGGGTTGAATCCGCGGACCTCGGCGCCGGTTCCTGCGACGGGCTTACCGGCGATGATCATCTGGCCGGTCGGGCGGGCGGTCAGTTGGGTGGTCACGCGCTCAACGCTAGAACCCCGATCAATTCATGTCCAAGACCATTTTGGCGCACACTAATGCATGAATTGAATAGGCGACG
>JAHFVC010000246.1:2940-10425 GCA_023264765.1 Mycobacterium sp.
CCAGGGTCACGCCGTCGGCGACCTCGGCCGTTTCGATGTCGGCGATGAGCCCTGCCAGGCCTGCGACGGTCCCGGCGTACCGGACGCCGACCGTCTTGCCGTCCAGGGATGCGAAGGCCGTCCGCACGTCGCCGTCGACCGCCACCGCGATGTCGAGGATCACCGCGACGCGCTCGGGCCCACCCCGTAACCTGGCCCTGGCCCGCCGGGCCTGGCCCAGGTCCGCGGCCACCACCCGCACCGTCGGTTCAGCACCGGAGGTCAACTCACTCCACGCATCATCTGCCACAAAGAGCCGCACGGCGCCACAGTAGGCGCGGTACGTGACACTGCAAACGGTTGCGATCAGCCAGACGGAATGGGAATGAGCCGGGCCCGTGCGGCGTCACCGGCCCGCCGCGCAGGCTTAGTAGTTTGTACGGGTGACAGCGGCACCCGCCCCGGCGATACCTCCTCAGTACCTTCTGTCGTCCTCGGCGCCGGAGCCACGGACCCTGATCGACATCCTCTACGACACCGCCCGCCGCTATCCGGACGCGCCCGCCATCGACGACGGCGAGATCCAGCTGACCTACGCCGAGCTGATCGGCGACATCGAAGAGAGCGTCGCCTGGCTGGCCGCCCGCGGGATCGGCCGCGGAGATCGCATCGGCATCCGGATGCCCTCGGGCAGCTACGCGTTGTACACCGCCATCCTGGCGACCCTGGCCGCCGGCGCCGCGTACGTGCCGGTGGACGCCGACGATCCCGACGAGCGGGCCGCGCTGGTGTTCGGCGAGGCCGGCGTGGTCGCGGTGATCACCGAACGGGGTCTGGTCCGGGCCACCGGATCATCGCGCGGCTGGCGCGCCGCGCCGCCGCTGCACCGGGACGACGCCTGGATCATCTTCACGTCCGGCTCGACCGGCACCCCCAAGGGTGTGGCCGTGACGCACCGCAACGCGGCCGCGTTCGTGGACGCGGAGGCACGGATGTTCCTGCAGGCAGCGCCGCTGGGACCCGGGGACCGGGTGCTGGCCGGGCTGTCGGTGGCCTTCGACGCGTCATGTGAGGAGATGTGGCTGGCCTGGCGGCACGGCGCGTGCCTGGTGCCCGCGCCGCGGTCGCTGGTTCGCAGCGGGATGGACCTCGGCCCGTGGCTGGTGTCGCGGGACATCACCGTCGTCTCGACGGTGCCGACCCTGGCCGCGCTGTGGCCCGCCGAGGCACTGGAGGCGGTGCGGCTGCTGATCTTCGGCGGCGAGGCCTGCCCGCCCGAACTTGCCGAGCGCCTGGCCGTCGAGGGCCGCGAGGTGTGGAACACCTACGGCCCCACCGAGGCCACCGTGGTCGCCTGCGCGGCCCCGCTGTACGGCAAGGGCCCGGTGAGCATCGGGCTGCCGCTGCCGGGCTGGGACCTGGTGGTCGTGGACAAGGAGGAACAGCCCGTCGCGCTCGGTGCGATCGGTGAGCTCGTCATCGGCGGCGTCGGTCTGGCCAGGTACCTGGACCCGGCCAAGGATGCCGAGAAGTACGCCCCGATGCCCTCACTGGGCTGGGACCGGGCCTACCGCAGCGGGGACCTGGTGCGCCTGGAGGCGGACGGCCTCTACTTCCAGGGCCGCGCCGATGATCAGGTGAAGGTCGGCGGGCGGCGGATCGAGCTGGGCGAGGTGGATTCCGCCCTGGTCCACCTGCCGGGCGTCAGCGGTGGGGCGGCCGCGGTCCGCAAGACCGCCAGCGGCACCCCGCTGCTGGTCGGCTACATCGCCAGCGCCGATCCGGCCTTCGATCTGACCGCCGCGCGCACGGCCCTGGCCGCGGCCCTGCCCGCCGCGCTGGTGCCGCGCCTGGTGCTGCTCGACGAGCTGCCCACCCGCACCTCCGGCAAGGTCGACCGCAACGCGCTGCCCTGGCCCCCTCCGGGCGCGGCGCAGGAGGATGAACCCGATCTGGGCACCGGGACCACCGGCTGGCTGGCCGGGCTGTGGCGTGATGTCCTCGGCGCCGCGGTCGACGGCCCCGAGGCCGACTTCTTCGCCCTCGGGGGCGGATCCCTGTCGGCCGCCCAGCTGGTGACGGCGGTGCGCGCGCGCTACCCGCAGGTGACCGTCGCCGACCTCTACGACCACCCCCGCCTGGGGTCGATGGCCGGCTATCTCGACGAGCTGGCCCCGCCGCCCGAGGTGCACACCCGCCATGTCGCGCCGACCCCGCTGCTGACGCAGCTGGCCCAGGTGGCCATGTCCATACCGCTGGCCACGCTGACCGGCCTGCAATGGATCATCTGGCTGGCCGTGCTCAACAACCTGGCCGCCGCAACGGATCTGGTGCCGTGGGCGGTGCACCTGAACTGGTGGGGGATCCTCGCCGGGTTCCTGGTCTTCATCACCCCGCCCGGGCGGATGGGCATCGCGGTGCTGGGCGCCCGGACCCTGCTGTCCAATCTGCAACCGGGCACCTATCGGCGGGGCTGGTCGGAACACCTGCGCGTGTGGTTCGCCGAGCGGCTGGCCGACGCCAGCGGCGCCGAGAACCAGGCGGGCGCGCCGTGGCTGGTGTATTACGCGCGTGCCCTGGGTAATTCGGTGGGTAATGGCGTCGATCTGCACTCCGCACCGCCGGTGACCGGCCTACTCACCATCGGGCACCGGGCCTCCGTGGAACCCGAGGTGGACCTCACGGGGCACTGGGTGGACGGTGATCTGTTCCACGTCGGGGCCATCAGCATCGGCAACGACGCCAGCATCGGTGCCCGCACCACCCTGTTCCCCGGCGCCACCGTGGGTAAGAACGCCGACGTGGCGCCGGGTTCCGGTGTCGTCGGCAAGGTGAAGAACGGCCAGTTCTGGAAGGGCTCACCCGCCGCGAAATCCGGCAAGGCCCGCCACCCCTGGCCCGACGAGCGCCCGCCGCGCTCGACGGTATGGGTGATGATCTACGGCATCTCGTCGATGTTGTTGGGCGCCTTGCCGTTGGCGGGGCTGGCCGCCGGGCTGGCCGTGCTGGGCTGGGCCGTCCGCGACACCGAGACGCCCGCGGCGGCGATCGTCCCCTTGCTGTTGTGGACGCCGGTCGCTGCCCTGGCCGCCATGGCGAGCTACGCGGCCCTGACCGTGCTCGGCGTACGCGTACTCTCCATCGGACTGAACGAGGGCTATCACCCGGTGCGTAGCCGGGTGGGCTGGCAGCTGTGGGGCACCGAGCGGTTGATGGACGCCGCCCGCAACTATCTGTTCCCGATCTATGCCAGCCTGCTGACCCCGTGGTGGTTGCGCCTGCTGGGCGCGAAGATCGGTAAGGGAACCGAGATCTCGACCGCCCTGCTCACCCCGAAGTTCACCGTCGTCGAGGACGGCGCGTTCCTGGCCGACGACACCATGGTCGCCTCCTACGAGCTCGGCGGCGGCTGGATCCACGTCGCGCGGGCCACCATCGGCAAGCGGGCGTTCCTGGGGAACTCCGGGATCACCCAACCCGGCCGCCGGGTTCCCGACGACGGCCTGGTGGCGGTGTTGTCGGCAGCGCCGCACAAGGCCAAGGCCGGTTCGTCATGGCTGGGCAGCCCGCCGATCCGGTTGCGCCGCAACCCCACCGACGCCGATGCCCTGCGCACCTTCCACCCGTCCGCGCGGCTGAAGATCATGCGTTCGGTCGTCGAGACCTGCCGCATCATCCCGGTCATCGTCACCTTCGGGATCGGCGTCGCCGTGCTGGCCGGACTGCAGGCGCTGGCCGACGCGTTCGGCTACGCGCTGGCCGCCGTGGCGGGCGGCCTGGTGTTGCTGGTCGCCGGCGCGGTCGCCGGTGCGATCGCGGTGCTGGCGAAATGGCTTGTCATCGGCCGCATCCGGGCCGTCGAGCATCCGCTGTGGTCGTCGTTCGTTTGGCGTAACGAGGTGTCGGACACGTTCGTCGAGACGGTGGCAGCACCGTGGTTCGCCCGCGCGGCGACCGGCACGCCGGTGATGAACATCTGGCTGCGTGGGCTCGGCGCCAAGATCGGGCGCGGCGTGTGGTGCGAGACCTATTGGCTGCCCGAGGCCGATCTGGTTCGTCTGGGCGCCGGCAGCACCGTCAACCGCGGGTGTGTGGTGCAGACGCACCTGTTCCACGACCGGATCATGCGACTGGACACCGTCGTCGTCGACGACGGGGCCACCATGGGGCCGCACTGTGTCGCGTTGCCGGCCAGCAAGATCGGCGCCGGCGCCACCGTCGGCCCGGCATCGCTGGTGATGCGCGGTGACGAGGTGCCGGCCTCCACCCGCTGGCAGGGCAACCCGATCGCGGTGTGGGATCCGGCGAAAAAGAAGAAGAACGAGAAGTGAACCGACCCGCGAAAAAAGCCGCCAAGAAGGCGGCGCCCTCCAGCCCGCCCGTCATCGACCCCTACCTCCCGCGCAACGGCAACTTCGGCTACCGCGTCTCCCGCTACGAACTGGACCTGGAGTACAAGGTCTCGGCGAACCGACTGTCCGGTTCGGCGACCATCACCGCGGTGACGCTGGCCGAGTTGCGCACGTTCACCTTGGATCTCGCCACGCCCATGAGCGTCGCCAAGGTCACGGTCAACGGACGCCGCCCCGACCAGTTCCGATGTTCGAACGGCAAGTTGCACGTCGCGCTGTCCGCCAAGCTGCCCGCCGGCGCCGCGATGACCATCGCGATCCGCTACGGAGGCAGCCCTCGCCCCATCCGAACCCTCTGGGGCGACGTCGGTTTCGAGGAGCTCACGAATGGCGCACTGGTCGCCGGCCAGCCCAACGGGGCGGCGTCGTGGTTCCCCTGTGACGACCACCCGGCCGCCAAGGCCAGTTACCGCATCAAGATCGCCACCGACAATCCCTATTACGCGATAGCCAACGGCGAGTTGATTTCCCGGCAGTCGCGGGCCAGCCTGAACATCTGGACCTACGAGCTCGCCGAACCCACGTCCACCTATCTGATCACCCTGCAGATCGGGATGTACGAGCGGCTGCGGCTGCAGAAGAGCCCGGTCCCGATGTACGCGGTGCTACCGGATCGGCTGCGCAGGCACTTCGACCACGATTTCGGCAGGCAGCCGCAGATGATGAAGCTGTTCACCAGACTGTTCGGACCGTACCCGCTGGTCGACGGGTACACCGTGGTCGTCACCGACGACGATCTGGAGATTCCACTTGAAGCCCAAGGGCTTTCGATCTTCGGCGCGAACCACTGCGACGGCAAGCGCACCGCGGAACGGCTGATCGCCCACGAGCTGGCCCACCAGTGGTTCGGCAACTCGGTCACGGTGCGGCGCTGGCGTGACATCTGGCTGCACGAGGGGTTCGCCTGCTACGCCGAATGGCTGTGGTCCGAAGAATCCGGCGGCCCCAGCGCCGACGAGCGTGCCCGGTCCTATCTCAAGCGACTGCAGCATTCGCCGCAGAACTTGTTGCTGACCGATCCGGGTCCCGCCGACATGTTCGACGACCGCGTGTACAAGCGGGGCGCGCTGACCCTGCACGCCCTGCGCCTGACGATCGGTGACACCGGTTTCTTTGCCCTGCTGAAGGATTGGACGACGCGGTACCGGCACAGCACCGCCGTCACCGACGATTTCACCGGCCTGGCCGCCAATCACGCTGCCGTGTCACTGCGCCCACTGTGGGATGCCTGGCTGTATTCGACGGCCGTGCCGGACCTGTGACCGAAGGGCCGGTCACACGCAGCAGCGTCGCCCGGGTGGGGGTGGCCACGGTGCTGTCGGCACTGTGCGGCTACGCCGTGCTCTACCTGGCCGCCCGCAATCTGGAACCGGCCGGCTTCTCCTTGTTCGGCGTGTTCTGGGGTGCGTTCGGCCTGGTGACCGGGGCCGCCTTCGGTCTGTTGCAGGAGGCCACCCGCGAGGTACGGGCCGCGCGGCACACCGGCGAGATCACCGGGCCGCGTACCCATCCGATGCGGGTGGCCGCAGGTGTTGGTGTCGCGGCGGCGGTGTCGATCGCGGTGACGGCGCCGTTGTGGTCGGCTCACGTGTTCGCCCAGTCCCGGCTGCTATCGGTCGTTTTGCTCAGTGTCGGGCTGGCCGGCTTCTGCCTGCATGCGACGCTGCTGGGCATGCTCGCCGGGGTGGACCGCTGGACCCAGTACGGCGCTCTGATGGTGACCGACGCGGGCCTGCGGGTGGTGATCGCGGTGGCGAGCTTCCTGACCGGGTGGGGATTGGCCGGTTATCTGTGGGCCACGGTGGCGGGCTCGGTGGCCTGGTTGCTGCTGCTCCTCGCCTCCCCGGCGAGCAGAGCGGCAGCGGCACTCGCGACACCGGGCAGTGTGCGCACCTTCCTGGCGGGCGCGTCGCACTCCGTCGCCGCCGCGGGCGCCAGCGCCATCCTGATCATGGGATTCCCCGTGCTGCTCAAGGCGACCACGGCCCATCTGGGCGCCACTGGTGGCGTCGTCATCCTCGCGGTCACCCTGACCAGGGCACCCCTGCTGGTCCCGCTCACCGCGCTGCAGGGCAACCTGATCGCCTATTTCGTGGACAAACCGCAGGACCGGTTGCGTGCGCTGGTCCCCCCCGCCGTGGTCGTCTCGGCGATCGGCGTGCTCGGGGTGGTGGCGGCCGGGCTCGCGGGACCCTGGCTTCTGCAGGCCGCATTCGGTCCCGACTACCAGGCGGGCGGCGCGCTGCTGGCGTGGCTCACCGCCGGTGCGGTGGCCATCGCCCTGCTCACCCTGACCGGGGCCGCGACCGTGGCGGCCGCCCTGCACCGCGCCTACGCGACGGGCTGGGTGAGCGCGACCGTGGCCGCGACCCTGCTGCTGCTCCTGCCGCTGCAACTGGAGACGCGCACCATCGTGGCGCTGCTGTGCGGGCCGATCGTGGGAATCGCGGTGCACCTGGTGGCGCTGGCGCGGGCTTCGGGTTGAAGTCGGTGTAGCTTGGTGCCCATCGAAACCCCGTACCAGGACGTTTGGATCATCGTCCCCGCCTTCAACGAAGCGAGCGTCATCGCCGACGTCGTCGCCGAATTGCGCACCGTTTTTCCCAATGTGGTGTGCGTGGATGACGGCAGCCGCGACGGTACCGCCGACGCCGCACACGCCGCGGGGGCGCACCTGGTGCGCCACCCGGTGAACCTCGGGCAGGGCGCGGCCATCCAGACCGGCGTCGAGTACGCGCGGTCCCGGCCCGGCGCGGCCGTCTTCGTCACCTTCGACGCCGACGGGCAGCACCGGGTGAAAGACGTCGTCCGGATGATCGACCGGCTGGCCGGCGATTCCGTCGATCTGGTGATCGGCACCAGGTTCGGCGGCGCCGTCACCCACACGCCCCCACTCAAACGGGTCATCCTGCGCGTCGCGGCGGTCGTCAGCCCGCACAGTCGCAGCCTGGGCCTCACCGACGCCCACAACGGGCTGCGGGTGTTCGACAAGGCCGTCGCCGACCAGCTCAACATCACCATGAGTGGCATGGCGCACGCCAGTGAGTTCATTGCGCTGGCCGTCGAAAACCATTGGCGGGTGGCTGAAGAGCCG
>JAHFVC010000514.1 GCA_023264765.1 Mycobacterium sp.
GCCGTGGCACAGAGCGGTGATGATCCGGCCAAACAGGGCGACACCGAAACTGGGTGCCAGCGCGGTCAATACATTGCCGGCGACGAACAACATCAGCAGCACCAACAACGCCGCCTTCGGTGGGCGCCGCGCCAGGACCGCGGTGACGGTGAACGCGCCCACCACCACCGCCAGGGCGTAGCCCCAGATCAACGCGCCCGCGGTGGGCACGCTGACGCGCAGCGCTTCGGCCACGTCGGTGAGCAGACCGGCGATGACGAATTCGGTCAGCCCGATGCCGAAGCCACCGACAGCCAGGGCCAGCAGGCCCGGGTGCAACCGCCGTGGTGGCGCGGCGGAGCTGTTTTTGGGCAGGGTCGAACTATCCATGGATCTCTCCTGGTGAATCGGTGTTGTTGCGCTGGAACGCTATTCGCAGCGCTATTCGGTGATGGTGGTGCTGGCCAACAGGCGCAGCGCAGCTTCGTCGCTGGATCCGGGTTCGGCATGATGCAACAGCAGCCGGTACCCGTCGTCTTCGGGCAGATGCAAGATCTGAAATCGGAGGTCGAGTCGCCCGACGACAGGGTGGTGGTAGCGCTTGACGCCGTGGGTGCACAGCGCCACCGGTTGCGCTGCCCATAGCTGGGCGAAATCGTCGCTGGCGACGCTCAGGTTGCCGACGAGTCGCGCGAGATCGTCCTCGGCGACGTGGACGGCACTGACATAGCGCAGCGAGGCAACCGCCAGGGTCGCCTCGGCCTCCCACTCGCGATGCAGGCTGCGCGCATGCACATCGGTAAACATCATCGCCACCTTGTTCGGGGGCTCGGCGCCGGAGGGCGCTGCGGGATCGAGGTGCGGCGCAACGAGCGCGTGGCCCAGTCGATTCCAGGCGACGATGTCCTGCAGGGGCGACAGGACGAGGGCGGCGACGTCCGGCATCGCATCCAGCAGCGTGACGAACTCGGGTCGCAGCCGCGTCGGCCCCGATCGTCCGCGGGTGTCCGCCGCCGAAGCCAGCCGCTGCAGGTGCGCCCGCTCGACCTCATCGAGCGCCAACGCGCGGGCCAGGGCATCGAGAACCTGACTCGACGGATTGGTGGCCAGGCCCTGCTCGAGGCGGGTGTAGTACGTCAGTGACACGCCTGCTGCCTCGGCAAGTTCCTCGCGACGCAGACCAGGCACCCGGCGCGGCCCCAGTCCGCTCGGGCCCGGCAGCAGCGCCGTATCGGCAGCCGCGCGCCGACTGCGCAAGAACTCGGCCAGTTGCTGACTTCCTGAAGCACGGGTGCCCGTCATGCCCTCCATCGTGCGCGATGGAGGAGCATCGCGCCTGACCCTGACAGTGACAGGCAGCCACGGCTCCTGCGGCCGAGCTTCCCAACATGCGACCGGCGTCGAACCAGAATTTGCTGCCAATATCCTGTGAAGGCAGCGTCGCACGTACAGGATCGGAGTCGAACAGTGGCAATATTGTCATATTGCGTGCCGCGCCACCGACGGGTTGACGGACGGCAGCTAATTTTTTTGATCGCATCTAGCCATCTCGTGCCGTAGCTGTGAAACTGATCATCACCTCATTCAGTGAGTGCCAATATTAAGTCGCCACAGTTGATCCTCCACGAAAAGAAGGCCAGCTGCGCAAAATGCTCGCAATTTGCTAGCAGACATGGTGGACTGCTTACGCAGCAAATCTGACTGCGCTCGCGTAGCTATGACTCAACAAAAGGGGGAGCGGTGGACGCTCTGAGTGATATCCGTGAACGTATGACACCGGCGGTGGCATTGGCCGGTGCCGTGGCAATAGCGACAACGGCGGTGATGAGTTCGCCACCCGTACAACGGGCCGCGGAAAACACGGCGACGGTGGCAGTACACGAGGTGAAGTCGCTGCCCTTGCAGCTGACCAGCTCCGTGGACTTCTTCGCGCCCTACTACTACCAGCCCGTCGGCCCGCTGGGGACGGCCATCACGATTCCGCTCTACGTGGTGACGTACGTGGCGGACAGCCTGGCGAAGGGGCTGACACAGACCCTCACCGACCTGCATGTGGATCCGCGGGTGGCGCAGGTGCCGGCGGCACTTTCTCGGGTGGTGTTCTCGATCGCCGGTCGCGTGCAAGGCGGTGTGGTGAGCGCGCTGGACGGCACCTATGTCCTGGGCAAGTTCACGCCAATCCAGGCCATCAACTTCATCATCGAACCCCTCAAACAACTCATCGAAGCGGTCGTCGCTGCGGGAACGCACCTTCTCGACCCTTCGCAGGCCTTGGCGGCGACAGCCAAGGTCGCCGACACTAATCAGGATGTCGCATCACCGTCGGTCGCCGCCGCGACGCACGCGGTGACGTTGTCGACCGCGCAGGCAGACGTCACACCGAAGTCGTTGCACAAGAAGAAAGAATCCGACGCGACACCCGCGGCCGATGTGTCGGATGCGTCCGCCAACCCGGTGGCTGACGACACCGAGAAATCTGACGCACCGAAGGCGGATACCCCGAAGGCCGATACTCCGGCCACCGATGCACCCGCGGTCAAGAAACCGACGTGGAAGAAGCCCACGCTCAAGTTGCCCACACTGAAGCTGCCGAAGCTCAAGTTGCCGGCCCCGAAGAAGGCGGTCCCGGCCGACACGTCGTCCGAGGGAGCGTCGAAAGGTACCGGCTCAGAGGGATCTTCGAAGTAACCCGTGACCGGCTCGGGTGACGGCCTCAGCCGCCGCCCGAGCCGCAATCCCGTGCCGCCGGGGCTGGACTGCTGACGTCGGATACGCGGGAGGAGCCTCACGTACGTCTCAGGAGAGCGTCATTTCCCTCAGCCCCATGCCGGAGCCGCTCGACTGCTACACCCAGAACCAGACAGGCAACTGCCGCGAGTGGTTGCGTCCAGAAGAGTGGTGTACGAGTCGGGCCTGGTCAGGGGCACCGGCGTGTCGTAGCCAACTGATTGAAGGTCACCGCGCGATTCTTCGAGGGACCGACCAAAGTCACTCGAGCAAAGGAATCGACTCGATGACCGCTGCCCACAATATCGACCTGCCACCGTGCTGGCCGAACGACTCACCACCACCCACCCCGACGTGCTGCGCGAACTGCTGGCCACGTTCATCCACACCCTAATGGGTGCTGAGGCCGACGCCCTGTGCGGTGCCGGTTACGGCGAGCGTTCGGTGCAGCGCACCAACTCCCGCAACGGTTACCGGCACCGCGAATTCGACACCCGCGCAGGCACATTGGATCTCGCGATCCCGACGCTGCGCCACGGATCGTACTTCCCGGACTGGCTGCTGGAACGCCGCAAACGCGCCGAACGGGCCCTGACCACCGTGGTCGCCACCTGCTACTTGCTCGGGGCGTCCACCCGGCGGATGGACAAGCTCGTCGAAACTCTCGGCATCACGTCGCTGTCGAAGTCGCAAGTGTCGGTGATGGCCAAGGAACTCGACACCGCCGTCGAGGCCTTCCGCACCCGACCCCTGGACGCCGGGCCATACACGTTCGTCGCGGCCGACGCCCTGGTCCTCAAAGTCCGCGAGGGCGGCCGGGTGGTCAACGTCCACGCCCTGATCGCGGTCGGGGTCAACAAAGAG
>JAHFVC010000580.1 GCA_023264765.1 Mycobacterium sp.
GGTGCGCGCGGCCTGCGCGCCATCATAGAAGAGGTGCTGCAGCCGGCCATGTACGACATCCCCAGCCGCGACGACGTCGCCAAGGTGGTCGTCACCAGGGAGACCGTGCAGGACAACGTGCTGCCGACCATCGTGCCGCGCAAGCCCACCCGGGCCGAGCGTCGCGACAAGACCGCCTGACGCCGATCAAGCGGCGAGGAACGAGCCGCGTTGAGAAGTCAGGCAAATTGAGCACCGCTTAGGTCTCACGCTTCGAATCCGACGAAATGCCTGTGTTCCATACCGGAACGCAGGCATTTCGTCGTTTGCGGGGTCCGATGACCTCGTCGATGAGCGCGGCGATCTCCGCCACCCCGTCACGCTGGGCGAATGCCACCTCCATCTCTTGTGCCCGACGGAGGTAGCGGTCATCGCGCAGCACCTTGTGCACCGCGGCGGCGACGGACGCCGCAGACGGCGTGCCGGTGCGCAAGTTGATACCGGCCCCGGACCAGGCCACCCGAGCGGCCACCTCGGGCTTGTCCTCGGTGCTGCCCGCGACCACCAGCGGTACCCCGGCAGCCACCGCGCGCTGTACCGCGCCGTAGCCGCCGTTGGTCACCATCACGTCGACCTTGGGCAGCAACACGTCGTGCGGGATGTACTCGGCGACAAAAGTATTCGCCGGGATACGACATGTCAGGGGAGCTCCGCACGTGGTCACGACGAGGGTGACGTCCGCTTCGGCCAGTGCTTCGATGGTCGGCTCGATGAGGCGGGACGGATCGGTGTTGTCGACCGTCCCCTGGGTGACGTGCACGACGGGCCGGTGTGCGTCGAGCTCGGACCACCAGTGCGGTGGCGTGAATCCGCTTGTCGGCCGTGGATGTACGGCGCCGACGAATCTGACGTTGGCGGGCAGGTCGCTGCGCGGGTATTCGAAATGCGGCACGGTCGGCACGATGAATCGGTCGGCGAGCACCCCGGCATCGAGCAGGAAGGTGGGTAGCGGCCGGCAGCCAAGGGATCGAAGCATCGCGTTGGTGGCGTGGTGCGCCTCGCGTAGCAGTACCCGCTGGGAGAACAGATTGAGCGCCCGGTTGCACCAGGGGTGCCCCGGGGGCAGGCCCAGTCCGTTGGGGGCGGTGTCCCGGCTGGACAGCATGAGCGGAGTGGGCGTGTAGTAGAGCACGGGTGGACGCTTCGACGGTTCGCCGAGCAGCAGCGGCAGTACACCGAAGAATCCGTAGTCGGCGACAATCGCATCGAACCGGTTGCTGCTCAGTACCTTTACCAACTCTGTCGCTTGGTGGGGCATGGGGTCGAGGAACAGTCGGATGATCGCCAGATTCAGGGCGCGGACCGGCGACGTGCGCCCCCGCCGGGTGGCGTCGAACGGGGTGTCGTCGAAGTCGGCGAAAGGCGGAAGCGGATGCGCCCTCGCCCCGACATCACGTACCGCCGCGGTATGCGCCGCACCGGTCAGCACGGTGACGCGGTTGCCGCGCTCCACCTGATCGGCCGCCAGCGTCAGCATCGGAGCGATATGACCGTTGGGGGACAGTGCGGCGATCAGGAGTTCATGCATGACTGGCGGCCACCCGCCGCTCGGCCATCGTTTCGTCGATGACGCCCGCGATCTCGGCGACGCCGTCGCGGCGAGCGTAGGCCTTTCCCAACGACATGGCGGCCGTGCGGTACGTGTTGTTGGTGAGGACGGCGCGGTGCACCGCGGCCGGCGATGGCGTCCCGGAACGCAGATTCACTCCGGCGCCGAACCATTCGACCCGTGCCGCCACTTCCGGCTTGTCCTCGGTGTTGCCGGCCACCACCAGCGGTACCCCGGCGATCAACGCCCGCTGCACCGCGCCGTAGCCGCCGTTGGTGACCATCACGTCGACCTTCGGTAGCAGCATGTCGTGTGGGACGAACTCGGTGACAACGGTATTGGCGGGCAGCGGGGTGCGGATCCGGTCCACCGGGCGTCCGCCGGTACTGACCACCAGGGTGACGTCCTCGCCGGCGAGCGCCGCGATGGTGGGTTCGATGAGCCGGCCGAGGTCGGCGTTGTCCACGGTGCCCTGCGTCACGTGCACCACAGGCCGGCCCTCGTCCAGTCGGTACCACCAGTCGGGTGGGACGAAACCGGTTGCGGGAGTGGGCGTGACGGCGCCGACGAAGCGGACATGCGCGGGCAGGTCGCTGCGCGGGTATTCGAAGTCGGGGATGGTCGGCACGATGAGACGGTCGGCCAGGACGCCCGAATCGAGGACGAAGGTGGGCGGTTCGGGTAGGCCGAGGACCTCCAGCATGGCGGTGAGCGATCGGTGGGCGGGCCGCAGCAGTACGCGTTGCGCCAGTAGGTTGAGGGCGCGGTTGCGGGCCCGGGCCCGCCGTCCGGTGCCGGGCAGCATGCCCATGCCGCCGGGTGCGGTGTCGCGGCTGGTGAGGAACAGCGGCGTCGTCGAATAGGCCAGCACCGGCGGCCGGTCGCGGCGATCTTTCAACAACATCGGAAGGACGCCGAGGAAGAACGCATCGGTCAGCACGGCGTCGAAGGTGTTGCCTGCCAGTGCATCCGACAAGGCAGCGGCTTGATAGGGCAGTGGCCGTACGAAGACATGTTTCACGTCGAAGTTCACCCGGGCGATCCCCGAGGTCTCGGTTCGGCCGGGCAACTCGGCATCCAGTGCGGTGTCGTCGAAGTCGGCGAGAGTGGGCAGCGGCAGCGGACGGGCACCGGCGGCGCGGATCGCGTCGGCATGCCGTGCCGCGGTCAGCATGGTCACGCTGTCGCCGCGGTCCACCAATCCGCGGGCGACGTTGAGCAACGGGCCGAAATGGCCGACGGGCGGGCAGCAGGCGATGAGGATCTCTGGCATGCCCACGATGCTCGCCGGTCAGCGGGTGGGCGTGCTTGGAGGTTGTGTGGAGATTCGGTGGAGATCGCAGGTAGATGAGCCGCTTGCGCGAAGACCATGAGGTAGATGAGCCGCTTGCGCGAAGACCATGAGGTAGATGAGCCGCTTGCGCGAAGACCATGAGGTAGAGAGCGTCTAGGACACCCGGTCGGGGCGGGTGTACACGTTCATCGATGCCCCGCGAAGGAACGCCACCAGGGTCAGCCCGGCCTGCGCGGCCAGATCCACCGCCAGCGATGAGGGCGCCGAGACGGCGGCCAGGATCGGGATGCCGGCCATCACCGCCTTCTGGGTGAGCTCGAAGGAGGCCCGTCCGCTGACCAGAAGGACCGTGCCCGACAACGGAATCCGTCTGTTCTCGACTGCCCAGCCGACGACCTTGTCGACCGCGTTGTGCCGGCCGATGTCCTCGCGGACCACCAGTTCACCGCCATCGGTGCCGTACAGCGCGGCGCCGTGCAGGCCGCCCGTGCTGGCGAACACCTTCTGCGCCTTGCGCAGTCTGATGGGAAGTGCGCTCAACAGCTCGGGCGCGATGGTGGTCGGGTCGTCGCCGGGGGAGTGCCTGCTGATCGTCCGCACCGCGTCCAACGAGGATTTCCCGCACACCCCGCAGGAAGACGTGGCGTAGAAGTTGCGGGTCAGGTCCACATCGGGGGCAGGCACTCCGGCCGCCAGCGTCACGTCCAGCACGTTGTAGGTGTTGACGCCGTCCTGCGTGGCACCCTGGCAGTAGCGCACGGTGGCGATGTCGTCGCGGCCGCCGATGATGCCCTCGCTGAGCAGAAAACCTTGGGCCAGTTCGACATCGGAACCGGGTGTGCGCATCGTGACGGTCAGCGGTGCGCCGTTGACGCGGATCTCCAACGGTTCCTCGACAACGAGCGTCTCCGGCCTGGCCACCACACCGTCGGCGTTGCGGTGGCTGATCCGACGGCGCGTGGTTACCCGGCCCATGAATCCGGCCTGCGTTCGAGCCTGATCACCACGGCCTTGGACACCGGGGTGTTGGACCTGACCGCGGTGTGGTCCAGCGGTACCAGCGAGTTGGTCTCGGGGTAGTACGCCGCGGCATTGCCCGGCGGGGTGGAGTAACTGACCACCCGGAAGTCCTCAGCCTTGCGTTCCTGTCCTTCGAATTCCGAGACGAGGTCCACCCGGTCGCCGTCCTGCAGCCCGAGCGCCTTGATGTCGGCGGGATTGACGAACACCACCCGGCGCCCGCCCTTGACGCCGCGGTATCGGTCATCCAGGCCGTAGATGGTGGTGTTGTACTGGTCGTGGCTGCGCAGCGTCTGCAGCACCAGCCGGCCAGACGGCACCGGCACCCATTCCAAGGGGTAGATCGAGAAGTTGGCTTTGCCTGTGTGGGTGGGGAACTCGCGGGAGTCGCGCGGCGGGTGGGGCAACTGGAAGCCATCGGGTTGGCGCACCCGGGTGTTGTAGTCGGCGCACCCGGGCACGACGTCGGCGATGGCGTCGCGCACCAGGTCGTAGTCGCCGTTGAATGCCTCCCACGCAACCGGATGCGCGGGGCCCAGTAGTGTGCGGGCCAGTTGGCAGACGATGGCCACCTCGCTGCGCACCTGGTCGCTGGGTGGGTGCAGGTTGCCACGTGACAGGTGCACCATCGACATCGAATCCTCCACCGACACCAGCTGTTTGCCGGCGAGCTGGAAATCCTTGTCGGTGCGGCCCAGCGTCGGCAGGATCAGCGCGGTGCGGCCGTGCACCAGGTGGCTGCGGTTCAGCTTGGTCGAAATCTGCACCGTCAGTGCGCAATTGCGCAGAGCTGCTTCGGTGACTTCGGTGTCGGGGGTGGCGGAGACGAAGTTGCCGCCCATCCCGATGAATGTCTTGGCGTGCCCGTCGCGCATGGCCCGGATACCGTCGACGGTGTCGTGACCGTGCTTGCGCGGGCTGCTGATCCCGAAGCGGGCGTCCAGCGCGGTCAGGAACGCCTCGGGCATCTTCTCCCAGATGCCCATGGTGCGGTCGCCTTGGACGTTGGAGTGCCCACGCACCGGGCACACCCCGGCGCCGGGTTTACCGATCATGCCGCGCATCAGCAGCAGATTGGTGGCCTCACCGATGGTCGCCACGGCATGCCGCTGCTGGGTCAGGCCCATCGCCCAGCAGATGACCGTGCGTTGCGAGCGGACGAAACTGTCTGCGACACGGCGAAGCTGGGCTTCGTCGATGCCGGTGGCGGCGAGCACCGTCTGCAGGTCGACCGCGCGGGTCTGGCGTTCGTAGTCCTCGAACCCGGCGCAGTGCCCATCCACGAAAGCTCGGTCCACCACGGTGCCGGGGGCGTTGTCCTCGGCTTCCAGCAGCAGCCTGCCCACGCCGGCGAACAGCGCCATGTCGCCGCCGATACGGATCTGGACGAACTCGTCGGCGATGGGAATCCCGTGGCCGACGACGCCGCGCACCTTCTGCGGATCCTTGAACCGCATCAGCCCCGCCTCGGGCAGTGGGTTGATGGCGATGATGTTGGCGCCGTTGGCTTTCGCCTTCTCCAGCACGGAGAGCATCCGGGGATGATTGGTGCCCGGGTTCTGCCCGGCGATGACGATCAGGTCGGCGTGTTCGACGTCGTCGACGGTCACGGAGCCCTTGCCGATACCGATCGCATCGACGAGTGCGGTGCCCGACGATTCGTGGCACATGTTGGAGCAGTCGGGCAGGTTGTTGGTGCCGAAGCTGCGCACCAGCAACTGATACAGGAACGCAGCCTCATTGCTGGTGCGGCCCGAGGTGTAGAAGAGCGCTTCGTCGGGGGAGTCCAGCGCGTTGAGTTCGTCGGCGATCAGCTGGTAGGCGTCATCCCACCCGATCGGTGTGTAGTGCGTCGCGCCGGGGCGCAACACCATCGGCTCGGTGAGCCGGCCCTGCTGGGACAGCCAGTACTCGGGCTGCTCGTCGAGTTCGGCCACCGAGTGCCTGGCGAAGAAATCGGTGGTGACGCGGCGTTTGGTGGCCTCTTCGGCCACGGCCTTGGCGCCGTTCTCGCAGAACTCGGCCAGCTTGCGGCCGCCGTGGTCCTCGGGCCATGCGCAGCCCGGACAGTCGAAGCCGTGCCGCTGGTTCAGCCGTGCCAACGCGGTCGCGGTGCGCAGTGGGCCCATCTGCTCCAGGCCGCGCTGCATGCTGACCAGGACGGCTTTCACGCCGGCAGCTTCGTGTTTGGCCCCGGTGACCGCGATGTCCCCCTCGTCGTAGGCGGCGTCGAAGTCACGGGTCATGGTTTCCAATGTAGACCCCGGAACTGTCCGTCCCCGCCGGATACAAGCGGTCGGTATTCGGTATTTGACATGCGGTGATAGATGACAGCTATCGTGATGTCGATGGCAAGCGACGTGCTGCTGCAACATCTGGACTATCTCTTGGCGTTGGCCGCCGAGCGGCACTTCGGGCGGGCCGCCGCGCGCTGCCACGTCAGCCAGCCGACGTTGTCGGTGGCCATCCGCCGCCTCGAGCGCGATCTGGGCATCGTCATCGTGCAGCGGGGTCGTCGCTTCGAGGGGTTCACGGAGGAGGGGCAGCGCGTCGTGGCATGGGCCCAGCGCATCATCGCCGAACGCGACGAGATGCTCGCTGACCTGGAACGCATGCACGGGCGGCTCACGGCGACCGCGCGGCTCGGCGCGATCCCGACGGCGGTCCCCGCCAGTCCGCTCATCACCGCGGAATTCCTGCACCGCAACCCTGCCGCATCGGTGCGCATCGAGGCGCTGTCGTCGCGGGAGATCGCCCGGCGGTTGGCCGATTTCGAGATCGACGCCGGGTTGACTTACCTCGACGACGAAGCGCCGCCGGGGACGCGGTCGGTCGAGATGTACCGGGAGAACTACGTTCTGGTGGCGCCGTCCGATCATCGGCTGATGAGCGCATCGGAGGTGTCCTGGGCCGAGGCCGCCGCTCTGGATCTCTGCGTCCTGACGACCACGATGCGCAATCGCCGCATCCTCGACGCCAACATGGCCGCCGAGGGTGTGCATTACCGCCCCGCGGTCGAGGCGGATTCGGTCGACGCGCTCTATGCCCACCTGACCCACTCGCGCCGGGCGACCATCGCGTCCACCGCCTGGTTGCCGCAATTGGGTGTGCCCACCGGCTTCGCCGCGCGGCCGATGGTCAAGCACGGCCCCAGTCCGGCGGTCGGGCTCGTGGTGCTCGACCGCGACCCGCCGTCCATCGTGGCGGCCGCGTTGGTCGGCGTCGCCGCCGATGTCGATCTCGGGACGCTGATCGAGCGCGCCACCCGGGATATCTGATCATCAGTGCGTCCGTTACAAGTGAATCGCGTCCTTGACGCGCACGTAACAATTCCGCCATCGAATCTTCCTACCGTGGGTCGGTCACGCACACGTAGCGATAGGAAGTCCATTGAGCGGAAATGCGGCCCGTCTGAAGGCCATCACCAATGTCGAGGCGTATGTCCCCCCAGCGTTCAGTTTCGATCCGGCAGAGGCGCCCGGCGAGATCTTCGGTGCCAACGTCTTCACGCTGGCCGAGATGCGGTTGCGGCTGCCCAAGTCGGTCTACAAGTCCGTCGCCGCGAGCATCGAGAAGGGTGCCAAGCTCGACCCGTCGGTGGCCGACTCCGTCGCCTCGGTGATGAAGGACTGGGCGCTCTCGCGTGGCGCCACTCACTACGCGCACGTCTTCTACCCGATGACCGGGCTGACCGCCGAGAAGCACGACAGCTTCCTGGAGCCGGTCTCCGATGGCCAGACGCTGGCCGAGTTCGCGGGCAAGACCCTGATCCAGGGTGAGCCGGACGGCTCCAGCTTCCCCTCCGGTGGCCTGCGCAGCACCTTCGAGGCCCGCGGCTACACCGGCTGGGATGTGACCAGCCCGGCCTACATCCTGGAGAATGCGAACGGCAACACGCTGTGCATCCCCACGGTCTTCGTCTCGATGACCGGCGAGGCCCTGGACTACAAGACGCCGCTGCTGCGCAGCCAGCAGGCCATGGGTGCGCAGGCCGAGCGCATTCTGAAGTTGTTCGGGCACAAGGATTTCGACCACATCGTGTCGTTCTGCGGGCCGGAGCAGGAGTACTTCCTGGTCGACCGGCACTTCTTCCTGTCCCGTCCCGACCTGATCAATGCGGGCCGCACGCTGTTCGGCGCGAAGCCGCCCAAGGGCCAGGAATTCGACGACCACTACTTCGGCGCCATTCCCGATCGTGTCCTGGGCTTCATGATGGACACCGAGCGGGAGCTGTTCAAGCTCGGCATCCCGGCCAAGACCCGGCACAACGAGGTCGCGCCCGGCCAGTTCGAGATCGCGCCGATGTTCGAGCGGGCCAACATCGCCGCCGATCATCAGCAGTTGCTGATGACGACCTTCAAGACCATTGCCAAGAAGCACGGCATGGAATGCCTGTTCCACGAGAAGCCGTTCGCCGGGGTCAACGGCTCCGGTAAGCACGTGAACTTCTCGATGGGCAACGCCCAGTTCGGCAGCCTGCTGGTGCCGGGTGACACCCCGCACGAGAACGCCCAGTTCCTGGTGTTCTGTGCCGCCGTCATCCGTGCCGTGCACAAGTTCGCGGGCCTGCTGCGGGTGTCGGTGGCCTCGGCCACCAACGACCACCGCCTCGGCGCCAATGAGGCTCCGCCGGCCATCATCTCGATCTTCCTCGGCGACCAGCTGGCGGACGTGTTCGAGCAGATCGCCAAGGGTGCGGCAACCTCGTCAAAGGGCAAGGGCTCCATGATCATGGGCGTCGACACCCTGCCGGTGCTGCCGACCGATCCCGGCGACCGCAACCGCACCAGCCCGTTCGCCTTCACCGGTAACCGGTTCGAGTTCCGTGCTCCGGGTTCGGGCCAGACCATCAACGTGCCGATGATCATCCTCAACACGATCATGGCCGATTCGCTGGACTACATGGCGACGTGGCTGGAGAAGGCCGTCGGCGAGGGCGAGGACTTCGACGCCGCGGTGCAGAAGCTGCTCACCGAGATCATCACCGAGCACGGCGCGGTGGTGTTCAACGGTGATGGCTACTCGGAGAACTGGCAGATCGAGGCGGCCGAGCGTGGCCTGCCGAACCTCAAGACCACCATCGACGCCATCCCCGAGCTGGTCAAGCCCGAGGCCATCGCGGTGTTCGAGAAGTACGGCGTCTTCAACGAGCGGGAACTGCGCAGTCGCGAAGAGGTCCGGTACGAGATGTACACCTTGACGGTCGGCGTCGAAGCCAAGCTGACGCTGGAGATCGGCTCGACCGTGGTGCTGCCCGCGGCGATCCGCTACCAGACCGAGCTGGCCTCGAATGTGGCGACCCTCAAGGCGGCCGGTGTCGAACCGGACACCACGTTGCTGGCGACCGTCTCGGCCCCGATCTCCGCTCTGACTGCCGCGCTGTCGGCGCTCAAGACGGCGATGGCGGAGCACGGCGGTGAGTCGGCTGCCGAGCACGCCGCCCATGCGCAGAGCCTGCTGCCGCTGATGGATGCGGTGCGCTCCGCCGCTGACACGCTCGAAGGTCTCGTCGCCGACGATCTGTGGCCGCTGCCGACGTACCAGGAGATGCTCTACATCCTCTGAGCTGATCGACGGAATGCCCGCTCCCGTTTCGGGGGCGGGCATCTTCGTGCCGAGAACATTTGTCTTAACGTATGGACATCACTACATCGCGGTCGCTACTCTTCGGCCATGAGCAGCAGCACCCCCGTCGGCATCATCGGTTTCGGCTGGATGGGCAGGGTCCACGCCCAGGCCTACGCGCGGGTGCGCCACCACTATCCGCACCTCGACCGGTTCCCGGAGCTGGTCGCGATCGCCGACGACGTACCCGGCCGGGCCGACGACGCGGCCCGCCAATTCGGCGCGCCGAAGGCGAACACCGACTGGCAGGCTCTCGTCACCGATCCCGACGTCGAGGCCGTCAGTGTCACCGCGCCCAACTTCCTGCACCGCGAGATCGGCATCGCGGTGGTCTCCGCGGGTAAACATCTGTGGATCGAGAAGCCGGTGGGGCTCAACAGTTCTGATGCGCTGGCCGTGGCCCGCGCCGCCGATGCCCATGATGTGCGGACCGCGGTCGGCTTCAACTACCGCAACGCGCCTGCCGTCGCCGCCGCCCGGGAGTTGATCGCCGCGGGCGAACTCGGCGAGATCACCCACGCCCGCTTCTACTTCTTGTCCGACTACGCCGCCCATCCCGACGGTGCGCTCAGCTGGCGGTTCCAGCGTGACCGCGGCGGCAACGGGGTGCTGGGCGATCTCGCCTCGCACGGGGTGGATCTGGTCCAGTACCTGCTCGGTGGCATCGATTCGGTGATCGCCGACACCGCGATCTTCATCCCGGACCGCCCCGGCCCGACGGGCGCGACGAGTGGACATCAGCTGGCCGCCGGTGGAATCCGCGACCGGGTGGAAAACGAGGACTATGTGTTCG
>JAHFVC010000515.1 GCA_023264765.1 Mycobacterium sp.
ACGGCCCCTTTGGGCTCCACGCTAGTTCTAAGTGGGCTCCATTTGGGTTTAGAGTCGCCCCGAGGTTTGGGGACGAATTACAGCCTTGTCCCCAGGCGTCAACCGATGGCGTTGGAGGACACTCTATGAGCACAGCGACGGCTGCGGATTCCGATACACCGGCACCGCGTTCCAAACCGGCACGTCGCCGCACCCTGTATCGCGGCGACCCAGGCATGTGGTCCTGGGTTCTGCACCGGATCACGGGTGCCACCATTTTCTTCTTCTTGTTCGTCCACGTGCTCGACACCGCGCTGGTGCGGGTGAGCCCGCAGGCCTACAACGAAGTCATCGAGACCTACAAGACACCGATCGTCGGTCTCATGGAGGTCGGACTGGTCGCGGCGGTGCTCTACCACGCGCTCAACGGCATCCGCGTCATCCTCATCGACTTCTGGCAGCACGGTCCGCGCTACCAGCGACTGATGTTGTGGGTCATTGCCGGAATCTGGTTGGCCGTGATGATTCCCTCGCTGGGCGTCCTCGGCATGCACATGGCGGAGCGTTTCCTATGAGCCCGAGCACCGAGAACCCGTTCGATCACGTGAGCGAGCGCGGCGGACCGGCCCCGGTCATGCAGCGCAGTTTCGACCGCCCCGCCGGGCTGGACAACCCGCGTGCCCCTCGCCGGCCGGGCGGCATGCCCAACTTCGAGAAGTACGCCTGGCTGTTCATGCGTTTCTCGGGGATCGTGCTGGTCTTTCTGGCGCTGGGCCACCTGTTCATCATGTTGATGTGGCAGAACGGCGTGTACCGGATCGACTTCAACTACGTGGCACAGCGCTGGGCTTCGCCGTTCTGGCAGACCTGGGATCTGCTGTTGCTGTGGCTGGCCCAGCTGCACGGCGGCAACGGGATGCGCACCATCATCTCCGACTACGCACGCAAGGATTCCACCAAGTTCTGGTTGAACACCCTGCTGGCGCTGTCGATTCTCTTCACGCTGGTGCTCGGTACCTACGTGCTGCTCACGTTCGACGCGAACATCTCTTGATCTGGGAGCTCGAAGAAAATGATTGTTGAACACCGCTACGACGTCGTCATCGTCGGCGCCGGCGGCGCCGGTATGCGTGCCGCCGTCGAGGCCGGCCCCCGCGCCCGCACCGCCGTCCTGACCAAGCTGTACCCGACCCGAAGCCACACCGGCGCCGCCCAGGGCGGCATGTGCGCCGCGCTGGCCAACGTCGAGGACGACAACTGGGAGTGGCACACCTTCGACACCGTCAAGGGCGGCGACTACCTCGCCGACCAGGACGCCGTCGAGATCATGTGCAAAGAGGCCATCGACGCGGTCTACGACCTGGAGAAGATGGGGATGCCGTTCAACCGCACCCCCGAGGGCCGCATCGACCAGCGCCGCTTCGGCGGACACACCCGCGACCACGGCAAGGCGCCCGTCCGTCGCGCCTGCTACGCCGCCGACCGCACCGGCCACATGATCCTGCAGACGCTGTACCAAAACTGCGTCAAGCACGACGTGCAGTTCTTCAACGAGTTCTACGCCCTGGACATCACCCTGACCGAGACCCCAGGCGGCCCGGTGGCCACCGGCGTCGTCGCGTACGAGCTGGCAACCGGCGACATCCACGTCTTCCATGCCAAGGCCATCGTCTTCGCCACCGGCGGGTCGGGCCGGATGTACAAGACGACGTCCAACGCGCACACGCTGACCGGAGACGGACTGGGCATCATCTTCCGCAAGGGACTTCCCTTGGAGGACATGGAGTTCCACCAATTCCACCCGACCGGGCTGGCCGGTCTGGGCATCCTGATCTCCGAAGCCGTGCGCGGCGAGGGTGGCCGCCTGCTCAACGGCGAGGGCGAGCGCTTCATGGAGCGCTACGCGCCGACGATCGTCGACCTGGCCCCGCGCGACATCGTCGCCCGTTCGATGGTGCTGGAGGTGCTGGAAGGTCGCGGCGCCGGGCCGAACAAGGACTACGTCTACATCGATGTGCGCCACCTCGGTGCCGACGTCTTGGAAGCCAAGCTCCCGGACATCACCGAATTCGCCCGCACCTACCTGGGCGTGGACCCCGTCACCGAGTTGGTGCCGGTGTATCCGACCTGTCACTACGTGATGGGTGGTATCCCGACGAACGTCAACGGCCAGGTGCTGCGCAACAACACCACCGTCGTTCCGGGGCTGTACGCGGCGGGTGAATGCGCCTGTGTGTCCGTGCACGGCTCCAACCGACTGGGCACCAACTCGCTGTTGGACATCAACGTGTTCGGCCGCCGCGCAGGCATTGCCGCCGCGGAATACGCACTCGCCCACAACCACGTCGACATGCCGGAGAACCCGGCCGACATGGTCGTCGGCTGGGTGGGCGACATCCTCTCCGAGCACGGCAACGAGCGCGTCGCCGACATCCGCACCGCCCTGCAGCAGTCGATGGACAACAACGCCGCGGTGTTCCGCACCGAGGAGACCCTCAAGCAGGCGCTCACCGACATCCATGCGCTGAAAGAGCGTTATGCACGGATCACGGTGCAGGACAAGGGCAAGCGCTACAACAGTGACCTGCTGGAGGCCATCGAGCTGGGCTTCCTGCTCGAACTGGCCGAGGTCACCGTCGTGGGCGCGCTCAATCGCAAGGAATCGCGCGGCGGCCACGCACGCGAGGACTACCCCAACCGCGACGACACCAACTACATGCGGCACACCATGGCCTACAAAGAGGGCACCGAGCTGCTGTCCGACATCCGGCTGGACTACAAGCCCGTGGTCCAGACCCGGTATGAGCCGATGGAACGGAAGTACTGATGACTGCAGTTGCCGAACCCGAAACCAAGGGACCCGAACTGCCGCCCGTGCCCGAGGGCGCGGTGATGGTGACGCTGAAGATCGCCCGGTTCAACCCGGATGATCCGGACGCCACCGGCTTCCAGAGCTTCCGCGTGCCCTGCCTGCCGTCGGATCGACTGCTGAACCTGCTGCACTACGTCAAGTGGTACCTGGACGGCACGCTGACCTTCCGCCGGTCCTGCGCACACGGCGTCTGCGGCTCGGACGCCATGCGTATCAACGGGGTCAACCGACTGGCGTGCAAGGTGCTGATGCGGGATCTGCTGCCCAAGAAGGCATCCAAGCAGCTGACCATCACCATCGAGCCCATCCGCGGCCTGCCGGTCGAGAAGGATCTCGTGGTCGACATGGAACCGTTCTTCGACGCGTTCCGTGCGGTGAAGCCGTTCCTGGTGACCACCGGCAACCAGCCGACGCGTGAGCGGATCCAGAGCCAGACCGACCGCGCACGCTACGACGACACCACCAAGTGCATCCTGTGCGCCTGCTGCACCACCAGCTGCCCGGTGTTCTGGAACGAGGGTTCGTACTTCGGGCCCGCGGCGATCGTCAACGCGCACCGGTTCATCTTCGACAGCCGCGACGAGGCCGCCGCCGAGCGCCTCGACATCCTCAACGAGGTCGACGGGGTGTGGCGTTGCCGCACCACGTTCAACTGCACCGAGGCCTGCCCCCGCGGCATCCAGGTGACCAAGGCGATC
>JAHFVC010000247.1:0-3196 GCA_023264765.1 Mycobacterium sp.
CCCTGCTCCACCGCAGCGCGGTCGGCAATCGGTCCGGCGAAGCTCATGGTCACCGGGTAAGCCACCCCGACGACTTCGCCAGCTTTGGGCGATACGGACACGACCGCGGTCGGCGTGCCGGCTACGGCCGCACCCGAAACCCCGGCCGAGGTTGTCGCCATCAAGACGATCCCAGCGATGACAAGCACATACCGAAATGCTGTGCGCAAGCTCTCAATCCTCCCTGGAGACCCAGAACGGCGATAATGGACTACATCGTAGTTCGTTTCCGGCCTGACAAATGTTAGCCAGCGCGCGGCGCGCGGATCAGCCTTGCGGCGCCAGGATCACCGGGGCCGGGTAATCGTCGTCCGCGCCGGGGTGCAGCCGGTCCCGGATCCGTTCGAACAGCGACTTCTTGACCGGGGGTGCCGGCGGCAGGACCACCGGGGGAACGATCACCGGCGGCGGCATCGCGGCCGCCACCGCCGGGTCGGGGCCGAGCTGGGACATGGTGTCGACCGGGGCCACGGCGGGAGCGTCGGTGGCCACCTCCGCAGGCGGTGCGGTGTCGGCGAGATCGCCGGGAGTGGCCGCCGGTACCTCGGCAGTCACCTCGACCGGAGCCTGTGGGACCTCGACGGGCGGCTGACCCTCCGGGACGGCAGCGACAGCCGGCACCGGGGCCTTGGGGATGGCTGCGGGGGTGGCGGCCTCGGGAATCCCGGCGGTGGCGACGGTCGAGCGGGGCGCCGCCACCACCTGTTCCGGGGACAGCGCCGCCGCGACCGCCACCGACGCCGACACCACGAAGGTGACCACGCCGGCCGCCAGTACGCCGCTGAGCGCCCCGGCAGGCGAAACCCGGCGGGTGGCGACGGCGTGCCGGCCCGCGCCGGTCCGCAGCGGAGCGAATTCGTCGAACGGCTGGGAAAGGCTGGGTGTCGAGGCCAAGGCGGCCCCACGGGCCAAGGCGAGCTGCGCTTCCGCCGGCGCGAAGACCGGGACGGACAGCGCCTCCTCCAGATGCGGGAGCACCGCGTCGAAGTCACCTGCCGAACCGACCAGCACCAAAGCCTCGGGTTGCCAGTCGGCACGGGTGAAGACCGTGCTCAGCCACCCGATCAGGGATTCGTCGCTGTCGATGCCGTGGTTGATCGCCGTCTGCACCGCACCGTTGTCGGTGTGCACGATCAGCGCGATCGCCGTGTCGGGCTCGACCACGCACACCGCGGTCGTGCGGTAGCCGATCACCTCGGCCGTGCCACGGGCCAGTGCCTCGGTGGCTTCGGGCATGCGGATCGGCACCACATTGCCGAACCCGGACTCACTGAGCGAGTCCATCAACCTCGAGGCGCCGGCGCCGGACTCGTCGCTCCAGGTCACCCCGATCGACTTCAGCCGGTGACCACGGGCCGCGGAGATCGCCTCGACCGCGGCAGTGACCTGTTCAGTGGCTTCCCAGACGTCCGTCGAACCATCCACACGCAGCGAAAAGGCGTCCGGCGCGCGGTCCGCCTCGTCACCATCGCGCAGGTCGTCGCCGCCGACAACCACCAACCCGAGCGACGTAGGTGTCATCGACAATCCGAGCACCGCGTCCACATGCACCCCTTCGGACCAAGCCGGCCACAGTGGAGCGCGACCCGCGCCGAGTCGATGTCGTCACCGGCTCGTTATCGGGCTGACACTACCCGGGTGGCCCCGCTTCGGCCCAGCCCGAAGCCGGTCACCGCCGAACGGCGGTGCGAGCGGCACCGAGCATGGCAGGGTGAACTTCATGGCTGGGGTGGAGCAGGCACCGGGGACCCGCACGATTTTCGGGCACCCGATCGGGCTGACGAATTTGTTCGGCGTGGAACTGTGGGAGCGATTCTCGTTCTACGGGATGCTCACCATCCTCGGTTACTACCTCTATTACTCGGCGACCGACGGCGGGCTGGGCCTGTCCAAGGCCACCGCGACCGGCATCGTCGGGGCGTACGGCGGTCTGGTGTATCTGTCGACGGTCCTGGGCGGCTGGATCGCCGACCGGCTGCTCGGCATGGAACGGACCGTCTTCTACGGCGGCGTCGTGGTGATGCTGGGGCACATCGCGCTGGCGGTGCTGCCCGGGTTGAGCGGTGTGGGCGCGGGCCTGGTGCTGGTGGCACTGGGCTCCGGAGCGCTGAAGGCCAACGCGTCCTCGCTGCTGGGCACGCTCTACGAGAAGGGCGACGCCCGCGCCGACGGTGGTTTCACCTTGTTCTATCTCGGCATCAACCTCGGTGCGTTCATCGGGCCGCTGATCACGGGTCTGCTGCAGACGCGAATCGGGTTCCACTACGGTTTCGGCGCCGCTGCGATCGGGATGGCGCTCGGCCTCACGCAGTACGTGGCATTCCGTCGCAACCTCGGCGAGCACGGCCGCGACGTGCCGAACCCGTTGCCTCGCAGCGCCATCGGGAAGACCGTGGGTGTCTTCGTCGGCGTCATCGTCGTCGTCGCCGCGGCGGTGGCCCTGAGACTGGTGACGCTGGCCAACCTCTCGCAGGTCACCACCGGTGTCATCATCGTGGCGTCGATCGCGTATTTCGCAATCATGCTCAGCAGCGCCAAGGTCACCGGGCAGGAGAAGGTGCGGGTCCGGTCGTTCATCCCGCTGTTCGTCGCCAATGCGGTGTTCTGGTCGCTGTTCCAGCAGATCTTCACGGTGCTGGCCGTGTACTCCGACGACAGGATGAACTGGTCGATCTTCGGCTGGACGGCGCCGTCGAGCTGGATCGGGTCGATCGAACCGGTATGGATCATCCTGCTGTCGCCGTTGTTCGCGGCGCTGTGGACCAAGCTGGGCAACCGGGCGCCGACGACGCCGCGCAAGTTCAGCTACGGCGTCATCGGGATGGGCGTGGCGTTCCTGTGCTTCGTGCCGCTGGCCGGGATCGAGGGGGTGCCGGCACTGCTGATCGCCGTCATCCTCGCGGTGTTCGCCATCTCGGAACTGCTGTTGTCCCCGATCGGGTTGTCGGTTACCACGAAGCTGGCGCCCGAGGCGTTCCGCGCCCAGATGATGGCGCTCTACTTCTTCTCGGTCGGCCTGGGCACCTCGATGTCGGGCGTGCTGGCCAAGTATTACGACCCCGCCCGCGAGGTGCCGTACTTCGGCATCCTCGGCGCGGTGGCCATCGTCGTGGGCATCATCGTGTTCGGCGTGTCGCCGTGGATCAGCAAGCAGATG
>JAHFVC010000247.1:3206-10293 GCA_023264765.1 Mycobacterium sp.
CGGCGCTTCGCTCGCCCCACACGAAGTTACGGGTGCTCCACCCGATCTGTGCGAACTCGTGACCTTCCCCGGCCGGTTTCTGCGTTGTCGTGCGCGAGAATTGAGACACGATCTGCCCGCCCAAGGAGGTGCCGGTGAGCGCTTCGATTCTCGATATCCACCCCACGGGGTCTGCAGTGCAGGCCGGAGTGGCCTCGGTGTACCGCCGCGGGGTCGGACATTCCACCGCGAGCTGCTCGTGCGGCTGGTCCGGCGCTCGGCGCACCTTGAAAGCCCTTGCCGCACAGGATGCGTGGACGCATTGCATCCGGCAAGGGTGTGATGTGTCAGTTCCCTTGGTCTTCGGAGCCGGCTGACCGCTCGAAGAGGATCTCCCGCAGCAGCGCGGGCTCGACGTTGCCGCCGGACAAGACGATCACCGTGGGCCCCGGTGGCAACGGGTGCCGACGGTAGGCGGCTAGTGCCACCGCACCGCTCGGTTCACTCACCAGCTGCGCCTTGAATGCCAATTCCCTTACCGCGGAGCGTATTTCCGCCTCGGATACGGTGAGAACGTCCGTCAATACCCGCTGCAGGTGGGCAAACGTCAGGTCCGAGGGCTCCGACCGCAAACCGTCGGCGATGGTGCGGTTCCGGTCGGCCACCGGCATGGGTACCCGATGCCCGGCCCGCAGGCCGGCGGCGGTGTCGGCGGCCAGTTCGGGCTCCACACCGAAGATCTGCGCATGCGGGCACAGCGCCTTGAGCGCCGTACCGATGCCGGAGGCCAACCCGCCCCCGCTGACGGGGACGAGGACATTGGCGACGTCGGGCATGTCCTCGGCGATCTCCAGCCCGGCGGTGCCCTGCCCGGCGATCACATCGGGATGGTCGAACGGTGGGACCAGCGTCCCCCCGGTGCGCTCGACCAGTTCGGCCGCCACCGCCTCACGCTCACCCACCCCGCACAACACCACTTCCGCGCCGTGCGCGCGGGTCTTGCGTACCTTGATGTCCGGCGTCTCCTCCGGCATCACGATATGTGCGGCGATCCCGAATGTCGCTGCCGCATAAGCCACTGCCTGGGCGTGGTTGCCGCTCGAATAGGCCACCACACCACGGGACCGGGCCGCCTCGTCGATCTGTCCGACGGCGTTGAGCGCGCCCCGGACCTTGAAGGCGCCGATCACCTGCAGGCTCTCCGGCTTGATCCACAGCGGACGCTCCGGATCACCCCACGGGGCGGGGACCAACGGCGTGCGCACGACGGCGCCGCGCAACCGCTGTGCCGCGGCGCGGATGTCTTCGAGGGTGACAAGGGTCGGAGTACTCATCGCCGACCACGCTTCCATGGCGTCACCGCGTCGGGCAAGGTGAGCGGGTGAGTTCACCGAACGATCAGCCGTTCTCGTTTCCGATCGTGCCCCGTTACGCCGAGGTCGACCAGCAGGGCGTGGTGTTCAACGGCCACTATCTGACGTGGTTCGACGAGGCGTGCACAGCGTTTCTGGACCGGCTGCCGGTGCACTACGAGCAACTCATCGCCGAGGGCGTCGACTTCAAGGTGGTGCACAGCGAGATCGACTACCTGGCTTCGGTGCGCTGGCGCGACGGCGTGCGGGTCGCGGTCCGGTGCGAGCATGTCGGCACCACGAGTTTCACCGTCGCATTCACCGTGCTGCGGACCGGCGCCGGCGAGCCCGAGCAGGCCGCCGTGCAGGGCCGCAACACCTACGTGGTGGTGTCGACGGACGACTGGGCCAAACGCCCCATCCCGGACTTGTTTCGCCGGGCGCTGACCTCTTGTGCGGCGCCGGACGGGCGCTCACAGTGAGAAGATGACCGAACAATGGATCCAGGGCCATGTCCTGCAGCGGATCATGTTCCGCGACGGTCTGGTGCTCAACCTGGAGGATTACAACGAACTCGTCATCTCCGCGCCGATGGAGCTGACGGTGCCGCCCGTCGACGGGGATCGCGAGGAGGTGTTCGCGATCGACCCGTTGGCCGTGCGACGGGAACAGAAGCCGCTCTTCGACTTCGCGGGAACCACTTGCACGCACGCCGACTGGGACGACGACGGCAGCCTGCACCTGCGGTTCTCCGGCGGCCAGGGCATCGACGTCCGTAGCGACGACCAGCACACGTCCTGGGAGTTGTACGGCAAGTACCACGGCTACGCGGCGTGCCTGCCGCACGGTCACGTGCGAGTGGTCCGCCATGACATTCCCGAAGCGGAGGTCTCCGGCGCCGGCTGACCGTCGGTCCACAGCCCCGGTCTGCAGAATGGGACGGTGTCGACGTGGGGTGGATGGCTGACGCTGGCCGGTGAGCTCGCCGCGCTGTCCGCGGTGGTCGCCCTGTCACCGTTCACCGTGGTTCCCGCGATGCTGCTGGTGGTGCACAGTGAGCGGCCACGGACCGTCGGCCCGGCGTTCATCGGTGGGTGGCTGGCCAGCAAGGCGGCCATCACGGCGGCGTTCCTGCAGCTGCCGAGGCTCGTCGAGTCTCCCGACACCCCGGCCCCGGCGTGGTCGGGCTGGCTTCGGGTCGGCGTCGGGGCCGCGCTGCTGCTGGGAGCGGCACTGTACGGACGTCGGCCGCCCACCGCGTACCGGACTCCGCGCTGGCTGGACCGGGTCAAACGGATCTCCCCCGCCGGCGCCGCCGCCACCGGCGCGGTGCTCACCGTCGCCAACGTCAAGGTGCTGATAGCGTGCGCCGCCGCGGGCTACGTGATCGGCACCGCGCACGTGGGCATCACCGGAACCGTTGTGGCCGTGACGTTTTTCACGTTGGTGGGCGGGTCGACGGCGGCCCTGCCGATCCTGGCCTACACGGTGTGGGCGCACCGGATCGATCCCCAGCTCGAGCGTTTCCGGTTGTGGTTGCAGCGCAGGCAACGCCTCCTCACGCTCACCGCGACCGCGCTGATCGGTCTGGCACTGATCTATTCGGGCGTTCACGCACTCTGACGGTGCAACCGGGCCCGCATCTGGGTGAACCGGAACAGACCGGGCCGACCGGAAATCTGCTCGTAGGCCCGCACCTGGTCAGCGACGAAATCGTCGCGCTCGCCGGTCGGCACACGGTCCGTCCAGGCCGTCGATCCGACGGCACACCAGCGGGTGAACGTCTCGCGGCTCCCGAAATCCCACTCACGGTCGGTCACCGAGAGCTCATCGACGGTCAGACCGGCCGAAGCGGCCAGTTCTGCGTAGCGGTCGGGCTCGACGTGCACGAACGGGGCGCTGAATTCGCCGAACCAGCGGGACCACCGCGGTTGTGCGGCCACCCGCATCGCCGTGTCTTCGATGCTGGGACGTGTACCGGCGCACACCATCTGGATCACCGCCGTCCCACCTCGGCGCAGCGCACGGGCTATCTGGGTCAGCGCCTCGCGCTGAGCCGGAACCCAGTGCAGCGCATTGAAGGACACGACCGCGTCCACGCCGCTGATGGGCAGGGCCCGGGCATCGGCGACGACGAACCATGGGCCGGCATCGTTCACCGCGCCGGCACCGTGCGCGGCGCCGATCATCCGCTGCGACACATCGGCTCCGACGACCAGCCCGCCGTCGCCAACCTGGGCGGCGACCGCCCTGGTCAGAAAGCCGTCACCGCAGCCGATGTCGAGCACCCGGGCGCCCGGTTCGAAGAACAGCACGCCCAGGGCCTCGTCGATCATCGCGCGCTGCAGGCTGCTCACCGCGATGTAGTCGGATCCGCTCCAATCGGTCATGCGCACAAACTATGTCGTGCGGGTTCGGCCGCGCCGGCGGATCGTGAATCCGATCAGTTGAAGCCCACCCCGAAGATCGGGATCCACAACCCGAAGAGCCAGATGCCCCACTGACGGAAGCCGTTGTCCCACACCGGGCTCGCGTTATAGCCCCAATAGTTGACGTTCTGCGGGAGCGGTCCGCCGTTCCATTGGAACGGGGGTGGTGGGCCCCAACCCCAGGGCGGCGGGCCCTGACGGTCATCCCACCAGTCGTGACGGTTGTTGGCCCACCACACGCCCTTGTCCCAGTGTTTGTCGACTCCGGGTCCGTTGCACCACGGCCGGCAGTCGTTGCCGTGCCCACCGTCATGCCCATTGCCGTGGCCGTTGCCGGGTTGCGCCGCGGCCACCGCGCCCCCAACGGTCGCGCCGCCCATTCCCAGGCTGCTGACGATCATGGCACTCGCCACGATCTTTGTGAGTTTCACAGTGATCTCCCCACCATGTCGCGTGCTTCTTCGTCGGGAAGACGGCAACAGGCGACAGGCAGATCGAAGGCGGAGCAGGTCACTGCCGGTCGGCCGCCATTCCTACCTGAGGTATCGAGGCCCGCGACGGCGGCGTTACCCGCGCTGGTCAGGAGGTCGTCAGGTACCGCTTACGCTCCCAGTCGGTCACCTGATGCGAGTATTCGAGCCACTCGCTGTGCGCGATCGCGGCGAAGTCGGCGACCGAATCGGCGCCGAGGATGTCGGTGATGGTGTCGTCGCGGGTCGCCAGGGCCACCGCCACCGCCAGCGACTCCGGCAGCGGGGTGCCCGAGCCGTACAGATTGCCGGACTCGGCCGTCGGCGGTCGCCGCCGCGCCTCAAGTCCGGCGACCACCGCCGCGAGGGCCGAGGCCACCAGCCAGTACGGGTTGGCATCGGCTGCCCCTGTCCGCAACTCGATGCGGGTGGCCGTCGGATCGCTCTCGACGAGGGAACGCACTGCCGCGCTGCGATTGTCGCGACTCCACGTGACCGTCGCCGGGGCGAACGAGTCCGGCACGAAGCGCCGGTAGGCGTTCACCGAATGGGCGCCGAACAGCGTGATCGACGGAAGGTGCTCGAGCAGACCCGCGATGGCGTGCAGGGCCACCTCGTTCTCCGTGCCGTCGACCGCAGCGAACGCGGGCTCGCCGTCTCGCCACAGCGAGATGTGCAGGTGCGCAGAGCTTCCCGAGTGCTCGGCGAAGGGTTTGGCCATGAAGCTGGCCAGCTTGCCGTGCTTGCGGGCCACCTCCTTCGCGGCGTACTTGAGCCGGGCACTGTCGTCGGCGGCCTCCAGCGCATCGGTGTAGACCAGGTTGGTCTCCACCTGACCCGGACCGTACTCCGTCTGGATTCCCTCCAAACGCGTGAAGGTGCCGAGGATTTCGTAGAGGTCGGACAGCACCGGGTCGAGTGTGTTGGCGTTCTCCAGTGAATAGGCGTGGATATCGTCCTGATAGGGCGATCCGTCCGGGTTCAGCAGATAGAACTCGAGCTCTACACCCACCCTCGCGGTGTAGCCCAGCCCGGCCAGCCGATGCAGCACCCGGCGCAGTACCGCACGCGGATCCAGGAGCGACGGCGACCGGTCGTGGCCGACGATGTCGCAGACCACGTGCCCGACGCCGGGCCGCCAGGGAAGTGGCCGGAAGGTGGACAAATCGGGTATCGCGAACACATCCGGATAGCCGCCGTCCCAGTTGGTCAGCCGCAGACCGTCGATGACGGTGCCGTCGGCATTCCAGCCCAACGATGCCTCACAGAACGCGAACCCGCTGCCCTGGGCCCGGTCGAGGAACTGCGTCGCCGGGATCCGCTTGCCCTGGGCATGACCGAACGGGTCGCTCCAGGCCACCTCGACCTCGCGCAGCGAGCCGTCGGCCAGCCGCTGCAGCAGCTCTTGCGCGGCGGGCGCCTCGACCGTGCGCGTCACGAGCGCACGACCGCCGACGCGTCTCCGACGCGGTGACTCGACGCGTCTCCGACGCTGTGACTCGACGCGTCTCCGACGCGGCGCCCCACGACGGCACCGACGATGAAGGACACCACCAAGAGGCCGACGATTCCCCAGCCCAGCGCATTCGAGGTGGCAAGTCCCTCGAGGTTCGTCAAGATCAATCCCAGGGTGATCCCGAGGCCCACCAGGCCCAGCGCCGGCGCGATGCGGACCCGCCATTGCGAGTAGCCGCGACGGTCACGCGCGAAGAACACCAGCACCGCCACGCTGGTGGCGATCAGCAGCACCACGAAACCGACCGTGGTGGCCGCCGCGAACCAGGTGTAGAACTGCGTGATCGGGTCGAGCTGGAACACCACGGCCGCCGCGATGCTGATCGCGACAACGCCGGAGATCCACAGCGACGCCTTGTGTGGGGATCCGTGCGCGGCGTGCGCGACGCCGAGGGACTGCGGCAGCACGCGATGTTGCGACAGCGCGAACACGTAACGCGACGCCACGTTGTGGAACGCCAGGATGCAGGCGAACAGGCTGGTGAAGTAGAGCACGGTGATGATGTCGTTGCCTGCGGTGCGGATGTAGGTCTGCGCGATATCGGACAGGAACGTGGCGCCGGAATCCGTTGCCTTGGCGACGGCCTGGTCATCGCCCCACGCCGAGATCAGTGCCCAGCTGGTGACGGCGTAGAAGACGCCGATGAGGATCAGCGCGGCGTAGGTGGCACGGGGAATGGTGCGCTCGGGGTCCTTCGCCTCGTCACGGAAGATGGCCGTCGCCTCGAATCCGATGTAGCTGAGCATGGCGAACAGCAGCCCGATACCGAGCGATCCGGAGAACACCGTCGACGGGGTGACGATGCCGGCGGACAGCCCGTGGTCGCCACCGCCGCGCACGACGATGACCAGGTCGAGAATCAGGATGACCGCGATCTCGGCGGTCAGCAACACCCCCAGCACCCGGCTGGACAGCTCGATGTTGCGGTACCCGAGGTATGTCGTCACGGCGAAGGCGATCGCCGCGATGACCCACCACGGGATCGCCGGTCCGCCGAACAGCGTGACGACGCCGCCCCCGGCCGGGCCGAGCAGGCCGTACACCCCGGCCTCCAGCGCGACGTAGCTGACCAAGGCGAGAAAGCCGAAGCCGATGCCGACCGAGAAGCCAAGGGAGTGACGGATATACGAGAAGAAGGCACCGGCCTCCTCGACGAACGGGGTCAGTGCGGTGAAGCCGACGGCGAACAGCAGCAGGATGACCGTCGACACGATGAACGTCGCCGGGAACCCGGCACCGTTGCCGCCGGCGATGCCCAGCGGGAAGACACCGCCGACCACGCCGAGCGGAGCGGCCGCAGCGACCACCATGAATACGATGGAGGCCACGCCCAAATTGCCG
>JAHFVC010000516.1 GCA_023264765.1 Mycobacterium sp.
CAACGCCGCCGGCTCCAGCGGCACCGCATCGAGCTCGACGGGCTGCTCATCATTCATCACATCGGTCACAGTGGTCTCCTTCTTACTCAGGAGTTACACCGGAAAATTTACAGTCCCCCCGGTGGCGGAGCCGCGCCGCAGTTCGGCTTCGAGTGCTACCAGGACCGCAGGATGCGGTCGGTGCGGGCGGCGGTGTCCCGTCGCAGGGAGCGGCGGCGGCTGCGTTCATCACGGGCGAAGCGCCGCCCCAGAACCCACTCCTGACGGCTGCTGGGGGCGCTGTCGATCAACCGCATAATCTGCTCGGTGGTCAGGTCGATGGGGTCGCCGTGGGTGTCGACGCCGGTGATGACGACGTCGCCGCGCAGCAGCGGTACTTGGTGGGCGGTGAATGTCGTCGTGGCCAGGAGTAGTTCGGTGCCGAGACGGTTGACCAGAGTGTGCGACGGATGCCGTGACGACGTGAACCAGAACGTCAGGCTGCCGTCGCCGATGGTGGCCGATTCGAGGGCGTGTTCGCGCACCAGATCGGCGATGTCGCCGCGGCCCTGAACGTGGACCCGGTAGAGGTGTCCGTCGTGGTTGGCGTGCAGAGCGTTGAACATGTGAGCGTCCTCATCGCGCGTGGCTGTCGATCCCCGATGTTAGGTACGGCTGTGGACACCGTCGGCAATCAGTTTCAGGGCTCGGAAACGGGCGCCCGGGTGTCGGTCCGACGAGGCATCATCGGGGACGACGATTCGACGACGGGGGAGCGACGATGGCGGACGACGAGGCCGAGCTGGCGCGCCTGCAGCGCGAGGTCCGGGCCACGATCAAGGCGCGCACCGACCTGGAGGCGCGGTTGGCCAGCCCCGAGGCGCTGCGGTCGGCCACGGCCCGCGCTAACCGGGACCGCGACGCGGTGACCAGCCCGCTACTCGAGGAGGCCCGTGAGAAGGTGGCCGGCGACATCGACGACTTCCACGACAAGTGGCGACACGTCGACAAGATCGCCCGCAGCGTCGAGCGGGTCGAGGATCTCTTGGTGGATGCGCCAGCGCACGTGATCGGGCACCGGGACGCGATCGTGGCGGCACTGCCGCAGGTGCGGGAGCGGCGCGCCCGCGTTGCCCGTGACCTCGCCGATGCTGGTTTGGCGGGCATCGTCCCCGAGGAGGGCTCCGGCGATGGCCAGAGGTAAGTACAAGCAGCGCAAGCACAATCACGATGCCGCCCAGCTGGCCGAGGATCTGCAGCGGGTGCGCGCGCAGCTGGCCGAGGCGAAGACGAAGCTGGCGCAGGTGCAGGAGCGCGCCGAGGTGGACTCGCGGCTTCGATCTGATCTCAACGCGGCGGTCGCCGCGCGGGATGCGGTGTGTGCGCCGCAGCTGGACCGCATCGCCGCCGACCGGGACGTCATTCGCGCGGGTACCCGCCAGCTCGCGGAGGCGACGCGTGAGATCGCGCGGCACTGGTCGAAGATTGGCGACTGGGGTTGGGAGAAGTTTGGGCCGGAGTCGTTCTACGCCATCCTGTCTGGGAATCGTGCCTACCTGACCGAGGGGGTGGTGTCGACCCGGTTGAATCACGATCAGACCGAGGCGATTCAGCGGGCCCGCGGGATCCGTAAGGACGCACCGTTGGACTTCACGCCGGAGCAGAGGATGGTGTTGGCTCGCGCGGTGGCGTACGCGACGGGTACCGAGTTGCCCGATGAGGTGGCCTCTGACGATGGGCCCGGCTGGGACGCCTACATGGCCGAGTTGGAGAAGGACACTTCGTCTGCCATTGCGTTCAAGGCGCCGCCGCCATGGTTGAACATCGCCCGTGAGGATGCGCACCCGGTCGTTCGGATGCTGGGCGCTGACCCCGGTGTCGGGGCGGTGACCGTCGATGCGCCGGCGGTGGTTCCGTCGGTGACCGAGTTGTCGACCGGATCGGCGGCGCAGCGCGACGCGGCGGTCGCTGCCGGGGAGGCCCGCGTGGCGGATGCCTTCATCGCCGCGCTGCAGCACAACGTGACGGCGGCGTCGCGCTCGCAGATCCGGTCGATGGTGGCCGGCAGTTCGGCGTACCCGGCGCCGGCCGATGCTGCAGCGTTGCAGGCCTGGTATGCCGTGTCGGCCGTCGGGGCGTGGGGTCGGCTTCGCACGGTCGTGCAGGGGCGGATCGCGGTGGCAGCCGCGGCGGCCGTGCCGTTCTGGCTGCCGCCGGGGCACACCATCGCCTACTTGGATTCCGAGCCGCTCACCGGTGAGGACATCGAGGACATGCGGATGCCGTTCGCCCAGGTGTTGGTGACGTTCGCCGAGCCGGCACGGCTGCCGGTGATCGACTCCGGGGCGCTGCGTGACGATGCTCGGATGCGGTGGATGGATCATCTCGTCGCCGCCGGAAAGGGCCTGCCCGACATCCGCGAGATGATCATCGCGGGCACCAATCACTTCCAGTCGCCGCTGCCGTCGCTGTGGGATGCGATCGCCGGGCGCGGCGCGCAGGTGGAGGCGGTGTTGCTGCTCGCTGACGCGCATGGGCGGCTCGACGATCTGTTCGGCTGGTGTGTGGCGGTTCCCTCGGAGACGGCGGGTGGAACGTTGGGGCGCTGGGTGATTCCCGCGTCACGGCGCTCGACGAGTTACGCGAGTCTGGTGGCCAACGCTGCGGCGGTGGCAGCGTGGGCGGACTGGCATCGACCCGGTCACGTCCGCGGGGAGGAGGAGCAAGAAACGGTCGCCCCGAGCGGCGGCAAGCCGGGTGCGACGCGGGCCGAGGACACGGTGCACGTGTTGAACGTGACGGCCACGACGCCAGCGGATCCGCAGCTCGCGGCCAAGGGTGAGCCGACTGGTCGTAGTACTGCGCCGCACCGTCGGCGCGGGCACTGGCGGCGTCAGCACTTCGGGCCCGGTCGCACGCAGACGCGGCGGGTGCGGATCGCGCCGGTGATGGTCAATGCCGGCCGCCTCGGTGCTGACCGGCCGCAGATCTACCGGCTGCCGACTCCGACGTTGGCCGAGTCGTCGTGACGGCGAAGCGGCGGTCCACCGGGCCGGTGCGGTATTGGCACGGCTTGGGTCTGTGTCTGGATCCGTACAGCGTGCAGCGGATCGAGACGGCCCAGATGCGGGGTCATGGGGTGCGGGCCGAAGCACCCAAGGAATCCGAGGAGTACGTCTACGCGAGCACTTCTCGGGAGGTGGCACTGGCGTTCAGCGTGCTCGGTGGCGGCAACGCAGTGTGTGAGATCAAGCCGGATTCGCTAGTGGCAGAGATTGATCCGGACTTTCCGACTCTGAGTGTGCGATTCCGCGGGCCCGTGACAGCGGTGTCGGTCGAGGTGGTGGATCCGCAGGCGCTACCGAATGCCCGCCAGATCGTCGAGGCGCTGGCCGCCGACTATCGCTGGATGGACAACACGCCGCAGTACTTCGAGGACGGGTACCTTCGGGCTCCGCCGCTGTCGCGGTCACGCGGCTTCGTCGATGAGGACTTCCGGTGGCTGGGCCCGTGGTGGCCGTGGCAGTTCCTGTTCCCGAACGTCGATGGTT
>JAHFVC010000517.1 GCA_023264765.1 Mycobacterium sp.
CGAGGCCGCCACCCTGGAAGCATTGCACGCGGCCACCGGGCTGGGCCAGGGGCCACAGCAGTTGCCCGTCCAGTGGGCCAGCAGCGCGGTGTTCGCCGTGGTGAACACGCAGCGACGCAGTCTCGCTCGCAGTGTGGCCGCCGAATATCTGGCTCGCAGCAAGGCGCTGGCAGCCCCCGAGGTACAGGCCGACGACGAGTTGAAAGCCACTGGCACCAAGGAACTTGCCGCGGCGAAGGACCAACTCGAAAAGGCGCTGAAGCGGGCGTACCAGCACGTCGCGTACGTCGCTCAGCCCGACCCCGACGGCGACCGCTATCTCGACCAAATCACCTTCGACGACGACACCCTCACCGCCCTGAATGGCACCATCGTGTGGAAGGGACTCGCTGATCGGGACAAGGTGTTCGACGCCGGCCAGTTCGGTTCCCACGCCCTGCTGCACAACCTTCGCGAGCAGGACTACGGGAAGACGCTGTCCGACATCCGCGCCGCGTTTTACAGTGCCCCGCGACTTCCTCTGCTCTATGAAAGCGACCGTGACCTCCAGCAGGCCATCTACGACGCTGTAGGCCAAGGCCGGTTGCGTATCGTCGATGCCGCTGGCACCGCAGTGGCAGCGACCACGCCTGGACAAGTTAATCTCACCAGCACCGCCTTGCGTGTCTCCCCTCCCATTCCTACGAACGGAGAAACGGACGGTTCCGATAACGCCGGGATGCGAGAGCCGCACATCGGTGGCGGCCGAAGTCGATCGTCTACAACTTCGGACGGTGGCTCCGGCGGCGCATCGATAGCGACCGGATCTGGCTCGGGTGCCACCGCGTCGACAAATGGCGACGATCAGTCCGGTTCCTCGGCGAATGTCGGCGAAAGCCACGTGGCTTTCTCTTTCACGAACAGTTTGTTTGCCGGTACCGAGACTGCGGACGGGTTCGCGGCATTGTTCCGGGCGCTTTACATGGCGTGCGATGAGCGGCAGATCAGCTATCTGCAGGGAACTCTGCAGTTGGTTGTCGATTCATCAATCGTCGACCAGATCCAGCCGGCGCTCACCGACCTTGGGATCTCTGCGACAGTGCGACAGATCTGAGCGGTGCCCAACCATTTGTTGTTAGCAGCGATAACACCGATATCGCAAAATATTCAAGGCCAGCCGACTGGTAAGTGTCCGCGGGAGTGCGCCTAAATTGCCCCAGAATCCAGACCAGTCTGTGCTCGTGTACTTCATAGCGATGCCCGATCCGATTGGCATTCCGAAGAATGTTGCGATGCACTTCGTATACGACGAACGTCGAACTCCGTACCTTGTGACGCCAACGATTGACGAGAACGTCGCAGACCTACTTCTGCGGGTTGGAGATCACGAGGATGTCGCGTTGAGCTTCAAACATGTGCCAGCGGCTCCGGCTGACCATCAGATCCGACCGGCCGCCGCGCTTGCGGCTCTCGAACATTTCAAAGGTGATTCCGAGGAGCTTCAATCCGTTCGGCCCGATTCGTTCAATGGACCGGACGGACGCTTCCGCGCTGCAAAGATCGTAACTGTCGCCGAGGTTGCAGTTTTCGATGATCGCCCCGCCGACGCACAGCCCGAAGATATCGATCTCGAGGACCTTTCGGATCCGACACTGCGGGCGCTGCACTGCGTCGAGCATTTCGTGCGTTCCTACAATCTGGCCGCTCGTGCACCCGCACGTTTGCCTACGTACGCCCGTGTTGGTCCGAGGATCCCCTTACTACATCGTTCTGCAGCCGCGTCCCGCGAAACGGAGTGGCAACTTGCCGTGCAACCGCTCAACCACGAGAACATCGGTGATCGCCCTGCGCAGCTTGCTGAAATCGACATGCTCACGCAGATCATGAAGAACGTCCAGCTACTATCGGCCGCGGATGTTCGATCTGTTTTTCAGTCGGAAATTATTGAAGCTGAAAGACTTTACGTCGCCGAAGGTGACTACGCGTCATCGATCGTGAAATCGGCACAAGCCTGTGAAATCCTCCTGGAAGGGTTGCTTGGACTCCTCCTCTGGGAAGAAGGCGGCGACGCCCCCAGCGCTGAGGGGCCAATCGAAGCGGCGGTGGATGCGTTGTCAAAGGCGCTTCTAACAAGAGTCCGGAGCGAGTTCCATGTGCGGCTTGGTGGGCGGTGGGATCCGACGAGCGATGGACCAGTAGGTAACTGGTCACGCCTTATAGCGGGACCTCGGAACCGAATTGTCCATAGGGGTTATCGTCCCCGGGCCGCCGAAGCCGGCGACGCGTTGGAAGCTGTAAACAAGCTTGACAGCTATGTCTCGGATTTGATCGCCGCGCACGCGAAGCAGTTCCCGCGGACCGCCTTGATGTGGGTAACGGAGTCCGGGCTAAAGGAGCGGAAGAGATGGCACCTCGTCCGAGCGTTTGCTCGACACCGCCCTCAGATCGAACCGCCTTGGCGTGACAACTACTCAGCTTGGCGGGAAAGAGTCGATTCGGCCATCTCGACAAACCACTACAAGCGCTGACTGCAACACGGCTCATTGTTGCTGATCAGGTCGGCGGCCAGGCCACTTGCCCGAACTGTGGACCTTCGTCGATCACCACGACGGCCTTTTTCGCCAACTCCTTCGCGGTCGAGGTTCTTGCGGTCTGGAGGTATTTGCTCACCGCCGAGACGGGGTCCGCAGAAGCCGCGACCTTGAGTGTGCGTCCCAGCAGGTCCACACGCCGGCCGACGAACTCGTGGTCGTCAGGGTGTTGCCCAAACTCCGAGCCTCCGAAGTCCGTCACGCCCCGGCGGCGGTAGGGATAGCCGACGGCAGGATCCTCGGCGTAGAACGTGTACACGTCGAAATCTTTCACACCGTTTGCGCCGTTCACATAGTGGAGCGCGGCGCCCTGGCACAGCGTGGTGACCAGGATTCGGTCTCGGTACCCCGCGAGATGTGGATTACGGACGAACAGGCCGTCGCGGTCGGCTTCCGCGATCCGCGCCAGTCGGCGCAGGTGCTCATCCGTTATCGGAGCCATGGAGCGTTCTGCCATCATGTTCGGCAGCGTAGACGCGCTGCAGAGCGGCGCGACCGGAATCTGAGTCCCCGGCGATTACCATCAACAATCCATGACCGAGGATGCGCGGTACTCCCACACATTGCGAGATCACAACCGCCTGCTTCTGTCCGCACTCGCGCACGTGTGGGGCGGCAAATGCTACTAGTCGGACCCCGGGGCTTACCGACGTCCCCGCCCGACCCTCAGCACCCAGTCCGGAAACGCCAACCCATGAATAATTCGCTGCGTCCGAAAGTACTGCCGCGGAAGCGATGCCGTGTTGTAGGGCAGGTCGTACTTCTCGCACAGTTCCCTCACCCGCACGCTCACCTCGGGCAGCCGGTTGCTCGGCAGATCCGGGAACAGGTGGTGCTCGATCTGGTAGCAGAGGTGACCGCCCGAGATCGCCAGCAGCCGGTTCGCGTTGAAGTTCGCCGTCCCGAGCATCTGTCGCAGATACCACTCGCCACGAGTCTCGTCCTTGACCACCGCCGGG
>JAHFVC010000248.1 GCA_023264765.1 Mycobacterium sp.
GCCGCCGCGCTCACCTGTGCAGGCCGTCGAGAATCCGATCGTGCCCGCGTCCTACCGGGTGGGGTACGGCGAGTACCTGCGCACCGCGGGCATCTCGCAAGTGGTTGCGGTGGCCGTTCCCGGAGCCACCGGCATCATGTTGCTGACGGGAGCGGGTGGGATCATTGGGTATCGCCAGGCCCGGTCGGCGCTCGCCTCGCGATCGAGCCGGTCGGCCAGGTTCACGAGTTGACCCGAATTGCTCGCCTGCACGGCGTTGCACCGCCATAGTGGAAAGTATCGAAAGGGGGTCGAAATGCCTGCTAGTCGCAGTGTGACCAAAGCTGTGAGCGCAGTACTCGATCTTGCCCCACGTAAGGGAGAGGTGTCCCTCCCACGGTTGGTGGAGGCCGTCAGTGCGGACCGCGGACGGCCGATCGAACTGAAGATGGCGGAGTTGCCCGCCGGGGTCTGCGGTCAATGGCGTCAGTACGCTGACCACGATGTGTTCCTGATCCAAAAGGGATTGCCGGCGTGGGATCGCACCCTGGCCCACGAGCTCGGGCACCTGGTGCTCGGACACGACGGCATCCCGGTGGTGGAGGCGGCGCGCGGCACCATGGAACTCGCCGGGTCGGACCTCATCGGCTACATGCTCAACCAGCGCACCGGCTGCATGGGCCCCGCGGGCGAGGACGCCGAACAGGAGGCGGAGGACTTCGCCGCGCTGTTGATCTACCGTCTCGGCCGGCTGCCGTCCGATCGATCATCGATCGTGCAGGTCCGGCTCGGAGAGGCATTTGGTTGATCGTCTGGGTGATCGCCGGCCTCCTGGGGTTGGCGACCGGCTTGCGTATCGGATGGGCTCTGGTCAACAAGCAATCCTTGGTCAGCAGTGCCATGATCCTGGCCCTGGGCAGCCTGGGAACCGTCGCGGCGCTGAACTGGCAGCCGCTGACCCTGCTGATAGACACCGCGCTGCACTGGCCCAACATCGCCGTGGCGCTGAGCCAGGTGGCGCTGATCTCGTGCGCGGCCGGCAGCTGCGTCATGATCACGACGGTCGCCTCCGACCGTAAGCCGGTGACCATCCGGCGGATCGCCATCGGGCAGTACCTGGTGGCACTCGCGATCGCCGTCGTGACGATGGTCGCGTTCTTCGTCTCCGGGCAGGAACCCGAGATGGCGCCGCAGGAGTATCTGCGCCGCAACCTGGTCGCGGCGGACGGGTGGTCGGCGTGGCTGCTGCCGATGCTCTACGTGCTGCTGGCGCTGACGCTGGTGGCCTGGGCAGGCGTGCGGCATTCCAACCGCACCCGGCGCGGGCGGGCACTGTTCGTCTTCAGCGTGGGCATGGTGCTGATCGTGCTGGCCAGCGCCTTCTTCCTGCTCCGGGCGGTCGGGAACACCGACCTGCTCGGGGTCGGTTCCGCCGCGACGCTGCTCGGCTGCGCCATGCTGGTGGTGGCCGGCGGATCGCTGCTGCCCAGCATCGAGGACTGGTTCGGCGCCCGGCGCGAGCTGCGCACCGTTTCGCCGCTGCTCGCCGAGCTCAGTGTGCGACACCCCGACGTGGGTATCGGTGTGCGACCGCGCGGGCCGCTGTTGTTCCGGGTCGCCGAGCAGATGTCATTGATCTCGGACTCGCTGTATCTGGAAGCCACCGCCGCCGAGATCACCCGACGACGCGTGAAGTCCAACGGGGCGGTCGCCGACGACGATGACCTCGACGAAGTGGTGGATATCACCGAGCTGGAGGCGCCCGCGGTGCCCCCGGGCGAACAGGCCAGAGGGATCGCGCAGTGGATCTACGACGGACGCGGTGAGGGCCGCGACGCCGCCAATGCCGATTTCCCGGGGCTCAACTGGCTGCGCCAGCCCCCGACCTTCTCGGATCGCGAGTGGATCCTGGCGATCGCCGAGAAGTACTGCGAACTGGAACAGACAAACGGTGCCACCGCGCGTTAGACGCGCAGTGGCACCGTTTGTGGTGATGCGTGGGTGATCCTGGCCGTGGCCGGAATCAGCTGTCGAGGTTCTCCTTGCGGCGCAGCTCGTCGGCCTTGAGGGCCAGATCCTGCTGCGACTCGGCGGAGAGCCCGACGGTGCGGGCGGCGATACGGCGCACGCCCTCGTCCCGCATGTTCGCGAGCCAGCTCAGCTCTTTGTCGAGCTTCTCGTAGTATTCGTCATCTGTGAAGTACGCCGGCTTGATGCGGAAGAAATTGGCCAGCGCAGCCATCGTGGTGACGGAGGGATTCGTGCGGTTGCCCGAACGGAGCTGCGACAGGTACGGAGCCGACATCGTGACGCCTTCAGCCTTCAACGCGCCGATGACCTCAGCAGATGTGTGCGGGCCGCGCCCCGGCGGGTAAACCGTCTCGAACAACCGGTTTAGCCGGGCGGCGAACGTCTTGCTCATCTACTTTCCTCCACATAACTCACGAGTGGTGCCCTTAGTCTCGTATTTGCTGATCATCGTAGCGAGAGTTGTCGTCACAACCAAGTGCAAACCACGGAAAAGTCGCATCCCGTAGGTACACCATACGCTGCTGTGCCCTTCAGCTGCACGTCAGGCGGTCTGGAAAACCCAGGACCATCGGTTCGGCGAACGAAAAAATAACGCGCGCGCTGTTTTGCCCGAATCGACCCTTCGTGGCGCATTGTCACAGCTCGCCCACGGTGTGCACTCAGTCGGGTGCGCTACCTGCAGCAAAGCGGAAAGTTGAATTTGCTGGTGACGCTGGCGAAATAAGGGCAGCCACAGTCATAAGTCGGCTTATGGGCACGTGAATGTGAGGCCCGCTCGGCGGATCCCGATTGTCATCCGAACGGAGGGCAGTAGCCAGTCGTCGTTCAGCTGTATTCGGGCGACGAATCCAGTGGTGTATCGGCACTTTCGCCGTTGTTCTGCGAAGTCGCGCGGCCACGCCGGTAGCGTACGACCGCTGTGCCGACGACCGTGACGGCCAGCGTGCCCGTAACCGCGATGGCCACCCACGGCAGACCGAGGGCGTTGTCGAACAACAGCCAGAAGCCGAACAGTGCGAAGAGCACGGCGGCCATACTGTGCAGGAAGCGCTCGGGCAGTCGCCGGTGCAGCAGCGCTCCCGCCGCTATGGCGACGCCGTCCGCGGCCACCATGCCGATCGTGGCGCCGATCCAGACCCCGGCCCAGTTGTGGTCGCTGGCGAGCGCCACGGTGGCCAGCATCGTCTTGTCGCCGAGTTCGGCGAGCACGAAGGAGGAGACGACGGCGAAGACGATGAAGCGGGGTTCGGCGACTCGCACCTCGTCGGTGTCGTCGTCTTTGGCGCGACTGTCCCGCCAGGTCCACACGGCGAAGAGCAGGAAGGCGATGGCCGCGGCGAACGCGATGGGGCGCTCGGGGAGGGTGAGACCCAGGAAGTGGCCGATCGTGACGGACAGCCCGTGCACCAAGAAGGCGGCGATACCGACACCCGAGAGCACGACCCACCAGCGATGGCGCAGCGCGTAGGTCATGGTGATCAGCTGCGACTTGTCGCCCAGTTCGGCGACGAACACCACTCCCATGCTGACGAGTGCGGCACTGAGCACGATGACGACCTTTCGACGCGGTGCCCGCGGACCACACGTTGGCGGTTCGACGGGCATTCGGTCGAAGGTCTCGCCCACCACGCCTACCCGAGGTGCGGTTCGCCGGCCGGGCTTTCGCCAGTATGTCGACACGACGATTGGGGGCTACTCCCCTTCGCTGATGCCTCCGACGATAACCCGTGGACGGGGCGGCCGCCACCGGGCGCGGCGATTTCGGCCACCCGTACTTTCTTGAGACGGTATTCGAAAAGCCTTATGCGGCAAGTAACATCGCCAGGATCGCGGTATCCGGGTGGCTGATCGGGTCCACTCCGACGCGGCTGACCATCGAGGTGATGGTCCCGTCGGACTCGGCCTCCACCCAGGCGGCACGGTGCTCGAGACCGAGGTGCGGCAGGCCCGGCAGCAGTACGCAACCCGAGGCGGCGCCGCTACATTCGGGCAGTGACGGGGTGGTCTCCGAGGGCGGATGCAGCATCAGCAGCGCCGGCGGTTGACGGTCGGCGAAAAACCCAGGGGGAACGGCAGATTCGCCGACCACGGTGCCTTCGGCCAACACCAGGCCGACGGTGCCCGGCGCCGGCTGGTCGGGAAGCTCTTCACGTACACCGAAAATTGTTGTGGTGGAGAGCAATCCGGGCAGCGACGCGACGCGGACCGCCACGATCAACAGCTGCGCCCACTCTTTGGTCGAATCCGGCCAACGACCGGACACCACAAACCCTTTGAGAGAACCGCCCGTGTGGAAAGGGGCGATCTCCACCGCTCGTTGGGGTCCGGTATCCATCTGGCCTCCCGACAGTGCTTGATCGCTGGCGACACTGCTGTGGGTCGATCCGCCCAGAATGAGGCAGGGAGTGGCTAGCACGCAAGAGGACACGAGTGCCAGATGTGAACCGTGATGTCACGCGAAGGGCCCCGCACGCGCTCGCGTACGGGGCCCTTCGGTCGTGCGTCGGGGCTCAGCCGAAGATGAGGCCGCCGGTCTTGGTGGTCGCCTTGGCGAACCGGTCCTGCACGTCGGCCCAGTTGACGACGTTCCAGAACGCGGTCACGTAGTCGGCCTTCACGTTCTTGTACTGCAGGTAGTACGCGTGCTCCCACATGTCGACCTGCAGCAGCGGGATGATGCCCAGCGGCACGTTGGCCTGCTGGTCGTACAGCTGGAAGGTCAGCAGACGGCCGCCGAGGCTGTCGTAACCGAGCACCGCCCAGCCCGAGCCCTGCAGACCGTTGGCGGCCGCGGTGAACTGTGCGCGGAACTTGTCGAACGAGCCGAACTGATCATCGATCGCCGCAGCGAGCTCACCGGTGGGCTTGTCGCCACCGTTGGGGGACAGGTTCTTCCACCAGATGCTGTGGTTGACGTGACCGCCGAGATGGAACGCCAGGTTCTTCTCGTTGAGGAAGATGGCCGACTGGTCGTCCTTGGCGCGGGCTTCCTCGAGCTTGGACAGCGCGTCGTTCAGACCCTTGACGTAGGTCGCGTGATGCTTGCTGTGGTGGATCTCGTTGATCTGTCCGGAAATGTGGGGTTCCAGGGCGCTGTAGTCGTAATCAAGCTCCGGGAGGGTGTATTCAGCCACTGGCTTCCTTCCTAGTCATTTTGATCCGCATTGGATCAGCGGTGGAGTTCGGCGTCGGTATCTCGACAACAAGCTCAACACCATCCTTGCCTCATGACGGCTGGCACCGCAAGGACGACGGCCGTTACTGCGCACCGGGAATAAAACCGGCCCGGTTCAGGTCAGGACTATGAGTGCGAGAACTGCGAGGAGCACCAGGGCGATCACGCCGGCGCGCAGACACGCCATGGCCTGGTTGCCGTACATCCGGGACGGGCCCTGCCAGTCGGACGGGGGCACAGCAGATCCGGGGCCCAGTGGGTGCGCTGCCATCAAAAGCTCCTGACCTGCACGATCGATACATCCCCCAGTGAGATCTGTCACACGGCTCTTGTGACGGTGATCATAAACCCTGATCAGCTTCAGATGAAATCGGGCATCAGTGTTTGAAGTTGCACCTCGATGGGAACACCGCTCCTGAGCTGATCTCAGCGAAATTGACCGTGCCTGAAAGTTAGCCGAGCGAGCTTTTTCGCTCGATGCTGCCCGGAGTTGTTGATCACGGGGTGATTTCGGGCTCAGGTTATCCACAGCCGACGCGTGGAATTCGCATGCCTTCGAGGGTTCTCTGGCACCCGGTGCCTGTGGATAGACCTGTGGAAACTGTGGATAGCTCATTCATTGCTGCGGCGGGCGCCGCATGCCAGCATGGACGGTATGACGCCGCCCACCGCCGAGCCCGCGATGCCGCCCGTGGCCGGGCAGGACAGAATGTCTGCCCATGTCTGACATCGACGTGCTGCATGCCGAAGTGAACGACGTCCCTCTCACCCTCGACGACTCCGTGGTCCTCCTCGACGTCCGCGAGGACGACGAATGGCAGCGCGGTCATGCCGCGGGCGCGCAGCACATCCCGATGGGCGACGTGCCGGCCCGAATCGACGAGATCGATCGCGATGCGAAGCTCTACGTCGTCTGCCACGCCGGCGGGCGCTCCCTGCGTGTCGCGCAGTACCTGGCCCGGAACGGGTTCGAACCCACCAACGTGACCGGCGGCATGCTCGCGTGGGCGCAGGCCGGACGGCCGGTGACCACCGACGGCGGCTCCGCCGGAACGGTCTGAGCGGCCCGTAGGCTGGTCGGCGTGATTCAGGTCTGCGCCCAGTGCGGGACGCGGTGGAACGTCCGCGATCGTCAGCGGGTCTGGTGCCCGCGATGCCGAGGCACCCTGCTGGCGCCCGGCATGCTGCCGTCGGCGCCGCACGGACCGCAGCCGCCGCAGCCGGTCAATCCGGACGCGCGATGGAGTCCGCCGGCGGGCGTGCCGAATCGGCCGCAGCCCGGACCGCTCCCGCAGGGCTTCAAGTGGATCGCGGTGCGCCCCGGTGCCGCGCCGCCGGCCCGGCACCCACGTCGTCCGCTGGGACCGACTCCGCGCTATGCGAGCATCCCGCGCTGGAGCCTGTACGGACCGGGGGCCGAGCTCGCCGATGGCCAGGGCGCCGAGGCCGACGCACGTAGCGGTCCGTCGGCGACGATGGTCCGGGTCACCCTGGTCGCCACCATGGCGTTCCTCGGGTTCGCCGCCCTGATGCATGTCGTGCGCTACGCCTTGCTGCTCGTCAATCGCACCGTGTTGCTCAACCCGATCCTCGCCTCGGTGGTGACCTGGGGTGGCGTGGTGGCCAGCGTGCTCGCGCTGTTCGCGGTGGTCGTGACGGCGCTGGTGCTCACCAACTGGCTGATCGCCCGGCGCGCCGCGGTTTTCGCTCACCACGGCCGCGAGGACCAGCGGTCGAAGTGGGAGGTGTGGGTGGGGTGCCTGGTTCCCGTGTTCAATCTCTTCTGGGCGCCCGTCTACGTGATCGAGCTGGCCCGCGTCGAGGGGCGCACCGGGCTGCGGATCACGGCGTGGTGGATCACCTGGATCTTCAGTACGGCGGTGTCGGTGCTGTCCATCGCCACGAGCTTCGTCAGCGACGCCCAGGGCATCGCGAACAACACGGTGGCCACGACCATCGCGTATCTGCTGGCGCTGGCCACCGTCGTGCTGGCGTGGCAGGTGTTCCAGGGCTTCGAGCGACGCCCGGTGGATCGCCCGGTCAAACGCTGGGTGATGGTCGCGACGGGTGGAGTCGAGTCCGGTGAACAATCGGGAGAATCCGCCCCAGCGGTTGAGACCGAAGACCAAAACCCGGCAGCATAGCCATATGACCGCGGGCGACGCCGGCGCCACTGAGCCAGCCGGATCGGGACCGATCTCGGGATCCTCGGCCGTACGTGACCCGTTCGTCGTCGCTCATCGCGGCGCGTCCGCCGAGCGTCCGGAACACACGCTGGCCGCCTACGAGCTGGCCCTGCAGGAAGGTGCCGACGGCGTCGAGTGCGACGTCCGGCTCAGCAGGGATGGGCACCTGGTGTGTGTGCACGACCGCAGGGTCGACCGCACCTCCGACGGAACCGGGCTGGTCAGCGAGATGACGCTGGCGCAGCTCCGCGAACTGGACTACGGCTCCTGGCACGCGGGCTGGCGGGAGAGTGGCGACACGGGCGACACCGGGCTGTTGACGCTGGACGCGCTGATCACGCTCGTGCTGGACTCGAAACGGCCGGTGAAGATCTTCATCGAGACCAAGCACCCGGTGCGGTACGGCGCGCTCGTCGAGAGCAAGGTTCTGGCGCTGTTGCACCGCTATGGGATCGCCGCGCCACCCTCGGCCGACCTGGCCCGCGCTGTGGTGATGTCGTTTTCCGCGGCGGCGGTGTGGCGCGTCCGGCGCGCGGCGCCGATGCTGCCGACCGTGCTGCTCGGCGAGACGTCGCGCTATCTGGGCGGGAGTGCGGCCACGACCGTCGGAGCCACCGCGGTGGGTCCGTCCATCGCCACACTGCGGGACCACCCCGAGCTGGTCGACCGTGCGGCGGCCCAGGGGCGGGCGCTGTACTGCTGGACCGTCGACCACTACGAGGACGTCCGGTACTGCCGGGACGTCGGGGTGGGCTGGGTCGCGACGAACCACCCCGGCCGCACCAAGGACTGGCTGCAGAACGGCTTGACCGGGGCGGGTCGGGACTGAGTTAGAGGTTGCCGCCCGCCGCTTTCGGGGCGCTCGGGTCGGTGGCGCCGCGGGTGAGCTCGCGGGCGACGAAGTCCTCCAGGTGGAACAGGTTGGCGCCGGCGCGCTCGGCGATGCGGACCAGCGACGAGATGGTGGCGACCTCCTCCACCTGCTCCTTGAGGAACCACTGCATGAACTGCTCGCCCAGGTAATCGCCCTCTTCGCGGGCCACGCTGGCCAGCCGGGTGATCTGTTCGGTGACCGTGCGCTCCTGCTCCAGTGCCAGCCGCAGGGCCTGGGCCGGCGTGTCGAAGGTGTTGTGCACCGAATCGATGCCGGGGATCTCGACGTCGACATCGCGATCGAGCAGGTACTGCACCAGCATCATTGCGTGGTTGCGCTCTTCGACGGCCTGCGCGTAGAAGTGCGCCGCCAGCCGGGGAAGGTCCGTGCCATCGCAGTACACGGCGATGGCGATGTATTGCTGCGAGGCGGTGAACTCACTGCGGATCTGCTCTCGGAGGAGGGTGTTGAATTTCGTGTCGAGTGCGGTCGCGTCGTTCATGATCGCGACAATAGTGCAGGTCAGAGCGCCTGTCAGCCAAGGTCACCCTTATTCAGGTTAGCGTTTCCTAACTGGAGTGACTCCAGTTACACCGAAGGGTCGGGTGTGGAGAGAGTTTGCTGACGCTAGGATCCGCCGGTGTTGAGGACATCGTCGGGAACCGGGGCGTCGGCGCCCAGTGCCGCGAACAGTCGCCCGGCCGCGTCGTGGTCCCACACCACCACCGAGCCGGAGTCGCTGCTGGTGAACTCGCCGATCGGCACCGTGGTGGTCACGGTGTCCCCGTGCAGCGCCCAGCCCAGGCGTGCCAGATCCCACACGTGGCCACCCTGATCCACGGCCAGCGCTCCACCTGCGGCATGCACCATCGGATACCAGCGCAGTGGGTTGAACAGCACCTCGGGGCTGGCGGCCCGGTGCAGTAGGGCCGCCATGAAGGCGCGCTGGTTGAGCATCCGGTCCAGGTCGGCCCGCGGGGTCGCACGCGAGCGGACGAAACCCAGGGCGTTACGGCCGTCGAGTTCCTGACAGCCCGCGGGCAGATCGATACCGGCCAGCGGATCGGTCATCGGCTCCGTCGGGCACATGGTCACCCCGCCGACGGCGTCCACGAGTTCGGCGAAGCCGTCGAAGCCGACCTCCGCGTAGTGGTCCAGCCGCAGTCCGGTGGCCTGCTCGACGGTCTGGGTCAGCAAGGGTGCGCCGCCGATCGAGAACGCGGCGTTGATCTTGTCCTCGCCATGGCCGGGGATGTCCACGTAGGAGTCGCGAGGCAGCGAGACCATCGTGGTCGGCGCGCCCGATCCGAGGCCTCCGATATGGACCAGCAGGATGGTGTCGGTACGGCCGTTGCCGATATCGCCACCCGTCGCGAGCGCGGCCTGCTGCTCCGGGGTGAGGTTCTGCCTGCTGTCGGACCCGACCAGCAGCCAGGTGACGCCCTTGCCTGCGCCCGGCCGGTCCGGGTAGTCCGCCAGCGCCGGAATGCGGTGCAGCGTCGTGTCCAACCACGCGGCACCCGCGACGCCGGCAGCCAGCACCGTGAGCAGCAGCACCAAGAACACGGTCAGGGCGCGGCGAAGACGGCCGCGCCGTCGGGGTTTGGCCGGCTTGGCGGGCGGGGGTGGGACAGCTTGACGCGGTGGCGGTGGCGGTGGGCGGCGGACCGGTGGCGGAGCAGGCCGCCGAGGTGGGGGCGGCGGTGCCGGTTGGTTCGGCGCCGGTGGATTCGGTGTCGGTGGGTTGGGGGGCCAGGTCGGCGGCGGCCGATGGCCGGGGTCACGCCGGATGACCTGTGACGGCTCCCGCGGCGGCGTCCGCCGCCCGGGGGGCAGCGGCTCCGGTCCGGGACGCCGGTAGTCGTTCACAACTGCGAATGTACTGGTAGCGACCGCAAAATCAGGTCAGCCAGCTCAAGTGGCCGGCGGCCAGTGAGTACCCGACGAACGCGACCGTGTCGATCAGTCCGTGCGCGACGATCAACGGCCACAACCGGCCCGTG
>JAHFVC010000518.1 GCA_023264765.1 Mycobacterium sp.
ATTAAACGACGCGATCGATGTGGGCGGTCGCGGCGTAACTTTGAAGGGAATCATCGAATAATGGCGTCCAATGAAGCAAGGAAGAAAGCCGCGAAACTGTATCAGCAGCAGCATCCGGGTATCCCGTATCCCGAAGCATTGCGGATTGTTTCCCGGTTGAATGATTTCCACCCGTTGACCGCAGTAATTAGCGCCGAAGAAAACGGCAAATTCGTGCGATTCAATTTCGAGGAAGCCAGTTTAGGCGGATTGGGTCCGCACTGCGGAATCTCGGGAAGAACAGGTTCGGGGAAGACGAATCTGCTCGCGGTAATGGCGGAATCGATGTTGCAAGCCCCGCCCGCGCGTGGCGTGGAGATCGTGCTCAGCACCGACGCGCCGGCCCCGCTGTTCGACAGTCTGGCCCACACCGCCGTCATACCCGCAGACCTCGGGGGTTACCTCCAGGAGGTGCTCGCCGGGCGACAGGCGCAGCTGAAGGAGCGCGGCTGGATGCGCACCAGTGGCGAGGGGGAAGATCCGCTGCCGGCGGTCGTGGTGATGGTCGACGACCCGCACTGGCTGGGATCCGGTGGTGGAGTTCCTACGCCCGCTACGCCCGCTACGGCCACCGCGGCGCTGCGGATGGGGCGTGCCCTGGATGTGCATCTGGTGGTGACGTGGCAGACGCCGACCACGCACGTTCAGCTTTGGGCACCGCACGGGTTGGAGTCTCATCTGACGGGCCGCATCCATCTCACCGGCAAGCAGCCCGGGCTGGGGACCTGGCGGCGATACTCCAACATCGAGGATCCCGCTGGCCACGCCAAACTGGTGAGCACTGACATCTCCGTCCCGTTGGCGGAGACCTTTCGCCGCGGCGACACAACCGCAGAGGCGGGCGAGGAGTAGTCGTGGTGGTCGCCCACGCTGGTTGCGTCGACGGGCGGGCGTCAACCGCCCGGTGTGCGGGTCAGGTCGTCGAGGGCGCGTAATTCGTCGAGGCTGAACGCATTGATGTCGCCGGCGATGAGGAGCTCGGTGCGTACGGCCGTGAGGTGCAGGTGCCGGGCGGCTTCCTCCACGCTCCAGCCGCGGGTGTGCACGAGGCTGGTCAACGCATGGAGCAGCTGAGAGCGGGCATGCAGCTCGTCTGCCTCCGCGGGGGTGGTGGTCAGCGCGTCCCAGACGCGCTCGTAAGTCACCATGGTCATCAGCCTATCTGGCGGAACCGGGCCTGGCCCAGACGAATGTCGTTGGCGGGTGTCGTGTTCGTCTTCTTCTGAAAGCAATGCAGAACCCAGATCGTGTCGGAATCTACGGTCGGGGCAACAAGAATTCGGAACCACACACCGTCGCCGTTGAGGACAAGCTCGACGCAGCCCTTCCCCACCCGGGGCATCGGCTTTGATCCAGTAGGGGTTTCACCCATCTGCATAAGAAACAACTGGTATCCGGCCAGCTGCATAATGGGCTTGGGAAACGATTTAAGGTCGTCCCGGGACCGTCCGACAAACCCCACTGACTTCATGCGATAAGTGTATTTACGGGGTCTGACAACTTTGGCGTATAGGTGTGCGAATTGTATATGCGCTCAATGGAACTCGATCAATGCGGGGGAGGGTGTCAGGAATTGTGTGGGGTGGTGAGCAGTTGAGTCCCTTTTCTTGCCCGTCAACTGCTCAGCGACTGGCTGGGCCGGTGGCGGCGATGCTGGGAGATGGGGTGGCCGCCGCGGGAGTGTCCGACCACTGGGATGGTGTCATCGACCGGCTCGTGGTCGCGCGCGAGCTCCGGCTCTAGTTCGGGTTCGGGGGCACGTCGGCGGCGGCTGCTGGTGGGCGGCCGGTCCAGAGTGGTGCAGTGCTCGGCGATGCCGTCGCGTAGCTGGTCGGCCAGCGGGCCGAGGGCGTCGGCGGGGAGGTCGGCGGCGGCGGTGGTGATGGCGTCGGGCAGTTCGGCGGCCATCTGGCGGGTCCGTTCGACGAGGCGATCGGGGTCGGTGCCGGCGGCGCCGGCGAACTTCTCGATGTGGTGCAGATCGACGTCACCGAAGCGGCTATGTCCGGCAATCGGCATGGCGACGCGTGCCAGCCCGGAGTTGGGGTCGGGGTTGTAGGGCAGCACGCTGGCCACGTCGTATACCGGGGCCAGCGCCACCCGGTCACCGGCCAGGATCACGCTGTAGTTCTTCGCGTGGGCGTCGGGAGCGCCAGCGAGATACTGACCTACCACCGCATCAGTGAAGCGGTCGACGTCCTCTTGGGTGGCGCGGCGGCCGAGGAGATGGGCGATGGCCACCGCGGACGGGCCGCCGTCAGCGGCGTACTTCTTGTGCGGCCACACCCCGAGGGCCTGGCACATGTCCTCCTGGTGGATGCGCACCACGGTGCCGTCTGGGTTGGTGATGCGGTCGTAGCGCTGCACGACGATGGCTGGGGCGCCGTCGAATTCGTGATAGTCGGTGCGGGCGGCGTGTATGCCGATGAGCCCGAACGCTTTTTGGCACAGATGCTCATTGAGGGCCTGGGCGTGAAAGCGGGTGATGCCCGGTTTGACGATGTGGGTGGAGGCGGCGTTGCCATGGGTCCAGGCCCAGCCACCCTCGGGGGTGGTGGTGACGGTGAACTTCGACTGCGCGCCAGCCAGGCTCCAGCGGTCCTGCTCGCGGGTCCAGTGATCGGATTCGGTATGCAGTTGGCGCAGCCGGGCCCCGATGTCGGCCTCGGTGACCGGCTGGATGTGCCCGGTCTGGGCGAGCAGATCGCCGATCGCGTCGACAGGCGCCAGCTGCACAGCGCCGGCGCAGTCGCGGCCGAGATGTTCGAGCAGTGCTGAGGAGTTTTGCGGCGAGACGTCGAACTCGCGGGCCCAGCGTTCCCGCACACGCGAATCGTCGGGCAGCAGCCCGGCCAGCCACGGTGCAGTGGTGCGGTGGGGGTAGACGTGGCCGGCGCGCAGCGGCAACGACAACGACAGCGGGGTGTGGACGGTGTGGGCGTAGTCGTCGGTGTAGGCGAACTGTGGTCGGCCGAAATCGTGGGTGACGACACCGGCGATCTCGCCGTTGAGGACGACGACGAGATCAGTGCTCATCGGCGGGGGGGCGTGTGTTCAGCCGGCTGATCAGATCCAGGGCGGCCTGTTCTCCGGTGTTGGGTGGCTTCTTCGGTATCGCAGATAGTCGGTAGTCCAAGGCGTTGGCGACCGCCACGACCGCGGCGATCTCGCCGTGGGGGTGCCCGGATTCGATGCGGCTGAGCAGCTGGCGTGACACCCCGGCGCGTCGGCCGACTTCGTCTTGAGCCAGCCCGGCCTTGAGGCGGGCATTCCTCAGCTGCGCCCCCAGTTGGGCGAGCTGTTCGTGCACGTCAATGGCCATGACGGAACAGTACCATAACTAGCTCGGAAATGTTAGGGAACCGTAACGTGGTCATCGGCTTGCCTTCCCATCCTAGGTGCGTTTACTGGACTGCCGACACCGCTGGCCGGCGGCTGGCGGCTCTGCGAATTCCGTCTGCCAAGAA
>JAHFVC010000024.1 GCA_023264765.1 Mycobacterium sp.
TCGTATGATGTCGCGCTCCTTCTCTTGCGCGTCGTTCTCGGTTTGACGATGGCCGCCCACGGCTACAACAAGTTCTTCGGTGGTGGGCGCATCCCGGGCACCGCGGGCTGGTTCGACAGCATCGGCATGAAGCCCGGGCTGTTCCACGCGCGGGTCGCGGCGACCACCGAGATCGCCGCGGGCCTGGGGCTGGCGCTGGGCCTGCTGACGCCGATCCCGGCCGCCGGCTTTGTCGCGCTGATGCTGGTGGCGGCCTGGACCGTGCACCGTCACAACGGCTTCTTCATCGTCAAGGAGGGCTGGGAGTACAACCTCATCCTGGCCGTGGCCGCCGTTGCGATCGCCGGCACCGGAGCCGGTCGCTACAGCCTGGACTATGTGTTGTTCCACGGCACCGGCCTGTGGCATTGGGTGCACGGCTGGTGTGGCCTGCTCGTCGCGGTGGTGCTGGGCCTGGCCGGCGGCATCGGCCAGCTGGTCATTTTCTTCCGCCCGCCCGCCAAGACCAACTGAGTCGCTGCGCTTTCGCGCGCGGCGGTGTGATCTTCGTTACCGTGTGCTCGGGGTGACTGAATGGCGCCGAGGGCAGTGTCGCAACCCGTGATCCCGGGCGTACCTCTTTAGACTCCCCAGAGTATCGGCGGAATTGGTACGAAGAGCGGGCTGACGTGGCGCTGAAGCTTGAGGACTACCTCGGCGAGAGCGGCCGGATCGAGCTGCCGACGGATACGACGATTTGTACGTATCTGGAACGCAACTTCGAGGCTGCCTCGCCCGCGGTCGCGTACCGGTATCTGGACTTCGGTCCAGACCGGAGCGTCCGGCGGATCGACCTGTCATGGCAGCACATGCGGCTGCGCGTGTCGGCGGTCGCCGCGCGATTGCAGCAGGTCACCCAGCCCGGAGACCGGGCTGCCATTCTGGCCCCGCAGGGCGTCGACTACGTGGTGGCTTTCTTCGCCGCGATCCAGGCCGGATGCATCGCCGTCCCGCTCTTCGCCCCCGAGATGGCAGGCCAGGCGGAGCGGCTCGACAATGTCATCGTCGATGCGCAACCGACCGTTGTGTTGACGACGATGGGCTGCGCCGAAACGGTCCGTGAGTGCCTGCGCCGCCGGGCCGCCGGACAACGGCCCCGCCTGATGGCGGTCGACGCGGTCCCGGAGGCGCTGGCCACCGAGGTGCGACCGCTGTCGATCGGGATGGACGACATCGCCTACCTGCAGTACACCTCCGGCTCCACCCGCAAGCCCGCCGGCGTGGAGATCACCCACCGGTCGGTCTGCACCAACGTCCTGCAGATGGTGATGGCCGTCGGGCTGGACTGGGACATCCGCAGCGTCAGCTGGCTGCCTTTGTTCCACGACATGGGCCTGCTGATGATCATGTTCCCCGCGCTGCTCGGCGGCCACATCACCTTGATGTCGCCGTCGGCGTTCATCCGGCGGCCCTACCGCTGGATCAAGGAACTCGGCTCCGACACCGAGCCGGGCCGCACCTTTGCCGCCGCACCCAACTTCGCGTTCGATCTCGCCGCCACCCGCGGTCTGCCCCCGGAGGGCGAGTCACTCGACCTGAGCAACGTCGCCGGACTGATCAACGGATCCGAGCCGGTCAGCGCCGAGTCGATCGCCCGATTCAACGAGGTGTTCGCGCCGTACGGCCTGGCACCGACGGCCGTCAAACCGTCCTACGGCTTGGCCGAGGCCACCCTGTTCGTGTCGACCACGGATCCGGCCGCGGCGCCGCGGGCGGTAGCGCTCGACCGGCATGAACTGGGCGCGGGCCACGCGGTGAAGACCGAACCGACCGCCCCCACCGCCAACACCCACGTGTCGTGCGGCCGCATCGCGCCGAGCCAGTGGGCCGTCATCGTCGACGCGTCAACCGGAACGGAGTTGGCGGACGGCGAGGTCGGCGAGATCTGGCTGCACGGCGATAACGTCGGCGCGGCCTATTGGCGCCGGCCGCAGGAGAGCGAAGCCACGTTCCGGAACAAGCTGGAATCGACCTTGGCGGCGGGCAGTCATGCCGAGGGCACCGAGGCCGACGCTCTCTGGTTGCGCACCGGCGACCTCGGGGTCTACCTCGACGGCGAACTCTTCATCACCGGACGCGTCAAGGACGTGCTCATCGTGGATGGGCGCAACCACTATCCGCAGGACATCGAGCACACCGTCGCGGAGGCGACCCCGGCGGTACGTGCCGGATTCGTGGTGGCGTTCTCGGTGCCCCTGGCAGTCGGCGAGGGAGTGGTGATCGTCGCCGAGCGCGCCGTCGGCGCCGGCCGGGTCGACCCGGAGACGGTGGGCGCCGCAATCAGGGCGGCGGTGTCGCGGGGGCACGGCCTGGCGGTCACCGACATCCGGCTCGTCAGTGCGGGCGCCGTGCCGCGCACCACCAGCGGCAAGCTGGCCAGGCAGGCTGCGCGGGCGGAGTATCTGGCCGGAGCTTTCTAGCGTCATGCGGTTCGTACGGCGGGGCGACGGGTTGACCTATGAATTCGTCCGTCGCGACGACCACCGCGGCTATCCCGCCTTCCAACGGGACGACGACGACGTGTGGTGCCGGCGGTTGCCCGAGTTCGGTTGGGTCGTATGTTCGTCGTCGGGAGAGGTGTTCAGTAGGCCGCTGGACGATCCGGGATACGGTGCACTTCCGCCAGAAGGGCTGTGGGCCAGCGCCAAAGGCGACAAGGGGTATGCCTATGACCTGACGTTCGACGGGGAAGCCAGGTAGTCGACTACGCGTGCGGGCTTCGCCGCCGGTGCACGAAGATTCAGCACGTGCCCCTGAGGATAGTTGCGGCGATCGTGCTGAGCTGCGCGGCGCTGGTGAGCGCCGGCTGCTCGAAAACTGCAGAGCGCGATCCCGCGGATAAGGAGAGCGGCGCGACGATCGCGGTGCAGTCCGTCCAATCCACCTACTCTGCAGGGGAATCCGTGCGGCTGAAGGTGACGCTGACCAACTCCTGGAGCCAGAGTTGCCGGCTCACCACGTCAGCGTTGGGCGGGATCAGCATCCTCGAACTGACCCGGGACGGCAGTCCGCTTGCGCCCCGGATGACCGAAGCCAGCTTCATCAACGGTTTCGAGTCGGCGGTGGCCGCCACCTTGGTGGATGTCGACCCCGGCAAATCGGTGCGGTTCGACTTCACCAGTGAGGACGGCACTTTCAACACTTATGCCGGTGATGCCCGCAGCGGCGCCGAAGTCAGCCTCTGGCCCGTCAGCGCGCCCGGACGGTACGCCTTGACCGTCGCCTACCTCCGGCCGCCGCTGCCGAACGTGCCTGCGGATCCTTGCCAGACGGGTGGGGCGAGCGCCACCGTCAACTTCACCGTGGCGCCGTCATGAGAGTCCTGCGCGCGTTGCTTGTCGTTGTACTCGCCGCGGCGATGCTATCGGCGGGACCGGCGCTCGCCGGTGCCAAAGTCGATGTCGCACCGGCCCTTCAGGCCGACTTCGCGGCGTGCGCGAAGAAGATCGATGCTGCAGGCATAAAGATCATCAATGATATCCAGAGCAACGGAAAGGACAACAAGATCCTCACCGGCGGAGGTGATCAGGTGCTGCCGACGGATCCGACCGCGGTGTTGCTCGGCCAGAGTAGCGGCGGGAAACTGTACTGGGACCCATCAGAGACCGGGGAGCTCGAGAAGGGGCTGCCTGCCGAGAAGTGTGCCACCCTCGTACACGAAGGAAAGCACCTGCTCGACTACAACAACGGTAAGACCACCCGGGACAAATGCTTCTACACCGGCGCCGACGGTGTGCAGCACGACAGTCGGATTGCCGCCAGCGAGGTCAACGCCACCTACGCCGAGAACCAGTACCGCCGCGCTGTCGGTCTGCCGTTGCGCACCCAATACGCCTTGAGTCCGCTGCCGCCGAACAGCGCCCCGTGCGAAAAGGAAAAACCCAAGGAACGTCCGCCGAACTCCGGCTGTTCGGTTGTTGCAGTGGGCGCCCCCTGCGCAGGTAGCAACGGTGATCCACACCTGACCACTCCCGACGGATTCCGCTATGACCAGATGGCGGCCGGTGAGTTCACCTTGGTCCGTTCGCAGGCGCCCGGGCTGCGAATCCAGGCCCGCCAGACCGCGTTTCCCGGCTCGCGCGACGTCACCCTGAACACCGCCGTCGCCGCCGAGGTGGCGGGTGACCGCGTGGGTGTGTATCTGGTCGACGGCACCATGGAGGTGCACGTCAACACGAAGGCCGTGCAGGTGCCGGCCGCTGGCCTCACCTTGCCGCACCGGGGTGTCGTCAGTACGGACGACGACGCGGTCCGCGTGGACTGGCCGGACGGATCCACGTTGGAGGTGCGGCCCATCGGCCGATGGGGGTTGAGCCTGGTGGTCGGGCTCGCCTCGGCGCACCGCGGGAAGACCAGCGGTCTGCTCGGCAACTTCAACGGTGACGACGCCGACGACCTGACCCTGAGTGACGGAAAGCCGCTGGGCGGAAACGGATTCGATGACCTGTATCCACGCTTCGCCGACAGCTGGCGGATCAGTGCACAGGAGTCGCTGTTCGACTACCAACCCGGTCAGGACACCGCGACCTTCACCGATCGCAGTCTGCCCGAACGGCCGGTCGTCGCGGCGGACCTGCCCTACCGAAAGTCCGCCGAACTGATCTGCCGTCGTGCCGGTGTCACCGACCCCGCGGTGCTGGACAGCTGCATCGTCGACGTCGCCCTGACCGGTCAGTCGGTGTTCGCCACCGACGCCGCAGTAACCCAACGGGTATTCGCGGCAGGCAGTGTGACCCTGGACAGCGGCGGCGCACCAGCACGGACCACCGTCCAGGGCGTCGCCGGTCAGCGGTTGTTCGTCGACGCTGTCGACAGCACGTTGCCGGACCAATGCGGCGTGCTGCAATTGATCGGCCCGGACGGCGTAAGGCTCAACACCGGCTGCCTGAACGGCGGAACCGGCTATATCGACGGCACCGTGCTGCCCACGTCGGGGGAGTACGCGATCGTGGTTGCGCCCGCGGGCACAGAAACGGGCCGGACGGTGCTGCAGACATACGCGAGCACAGACGAAGCGCTGGACATCAAGGCCGGCGGCCCAGCGGTCACCGCGACGATCACCGCGCCGGGTGCATTGAGCAGCAGTAGCTTTCGCGGCAGCGCAGGACAGTTGGTGTTCGTCGAGGCGTCGGATTCCACGGTGCCCGATCAGTGTGCGGCCCTTCAGCTTTTCGGCCCGGACGGGACGCGCATCGAAACGGGCTGCCTGAGTCGGGGGAGCGGCTTTCTCGATGGCATCGAACTCCCCGCCGAGGGTGAATACCGAATCGTCTTCGACCCGGCGGGCCGCGATACCGGAACCGTCCAACTGCGCCTCATTGACGCAGTGGACCAGACGGGAACCGCACGCATCAACGGGTCCCCGGTGACGGCGACGATAGGCCAACCCGGGTCGACCGCCCGGTTCACCTTCGACGGCGCTGCGGGACAACAGATCACGGTGGAGGCAACCGACTCCACAATGCCCGGCCAATGCGGTGTGCTTGAGTTACGAGACCCGAGTGGGGACGTCATATCGCGAGGATGCGTGGTGGGCGGCAGCGGTGGAACCGATCCGGTGACGCTACCGGTCAGCGGGAAGTACACGGCCGTCGTCGATCCCGCGGAGGACGGAGTCGGCAGCGTGAAGATCGTCGTCCGCAGCTAGCGCACCAACCGCAGCCGCTGTTCGGCCAACCGGACCGAAACCCGTTGTCCCCAGGACAATGTCAGCGCATCGGATTCGATCCCGTCGCCGAACGCGACCAGCCGGTCGGACTCGACATCGATCGTCAACTCGGCCGCGGCGAGGTCACCCTCGACCAGGGCGGTGCCCGTCGCAGGCGACGGCCAGGCTTCCCGGACGAACCACACCAGCCGCGGATCGGCCGGCCCGGGTAGCGGCAGAGTGCTGTGCCGCTGCTGCCACACCGATCGGCACCAGCCGCTCGCGCCGGTTCCGGTCGAGACGATCAGGCCCGACGAGGCCTGCCGTTCGGTGCGCCCGCCCGGCAGATTCAGCGTGTAGCGGGCGGTTTGGTGACTCGCATGCCCGACGAAGATCTCGTTGACGGCCAGCAGTCGCTGCCCGTCGTCGGTACCGACCTGCACCATCGCCCGCAGTTGGATCTCGGTGTCGCCGTGCACCGCGGCGCGCATCAGTGGTGCGGCGGCGTCGGGGGAGTGCGTCACCAGTACCCCGGCATTGCGTCCGGGCTCGGGGTCGACGCCGATCACCGGTTGCCCCCCGAGATACTTGGCGACGTTGGCCACCAGTCCGTCCTGCCCGACGACGACCACCACATCGGCGGGCTCGAACAGGAAGCGGGACAGGTCTGCTCGCTCCACCCGGCCGCGCCGCCAGTCCACCGGAATACCCGCGGCGACGGCGGCGAGCGCGGATTGGGTTCGGGCGTGCCGGCTTTCGAGCTCCCCGATGTCGCGGCCGCGGCTGCGCAGGAAGAACGCGGCCTGGCCGTGGGTGCCGTGCCGGGCCAGCGCGTCGTCGAGTTCGGTGCGCCGGTGTACAACCACCACCCTGGGCGTGAGAGTGGTCATCGCCCCGCCCCCAGTCGGGCCAACACCGGCGCCAGCAGGTCCGGGGTGAGCACCAGGTGCTCGACCTTCGGCAGATTCACCGCCAGTTCTTTGAGCGCCAGACCCAGCAGCGTGGCCTCGCTCAGCTCGCCGTAGGCCGCCAGCCGCGCCGCTTCGGCGGCGGCCTCCGCCTCACCGACCAAACGGGCGGCTTGGGCCTGGGCCTCGGCGAGAGCCACTTCGCGGTGGGCTTTCGCCTCGGTGGCGATGGCGTCGGCCGCCCAGGATTCCTGGGTCTTGAGCCGGTCGTTGGCGCCGTTCTGGGCCACCAGTTCCTCCTCGCGGCGGGCCAGTTCGATCTTGGTCTGCAGCTCGTTCTCGCCGATGGCGCGTTCGCGCTCGACTGCCATGGCGCGCCGCTCGAAGGTCGCCTTGTCGGCGTCTTGCTGCACCTGCTCGCGGGTCGGTGTCTGCAGTGCCCGCTCGACGTCCGGCTCGGGCCGTATCGCCACCACCCGTACGCCGATCACCTCGATCCCGGTCTCTGTGAGCCGGGTATCGGCGGCCAACCCGGTACTCATCCGCTCGCGTACCGCGCTGATCCCGTCGATCAAGGCGACGGTCAACGTGGTGCGGGCAAGCAGGTCCAGACCGTGCTGCTGGGCGGATTCGGTGAGCAGTGCGGCGACCTGCTCCAGCGGGGTCCCACGCCACCGGCCCGTGTCGGTGTCGATGGCGAAGTCGATGCGTTGGGCGGCCAGCGCCGGGTCGATCACCCGGTAGGTCACCGTGGCCTGCACGGTGACGTCCTGGAAGTCGGCGGTGCGGGCGTGGAACAGCAACGGCAGCTCCCGATCGTCGAGCGGGACCTCCGACATCGCGGCGGTCAGCGGGCGGAACCAGAACGCCAGTCCGGCTCCGTCGTGCACCACCTTGCCGCGGCGCAGCGCGCGGATGTGCGCGGTCGGCGCCACTCGCAGGTGGCGAATCAGTGGGTAACGGGTGATAACGGCCATGGCGGCCACCTCCTTTATCGTCAGAGCGACGATAAGCCGCAGGGTGGCTTTTCGTCAATATGACGATTACGGTGGCGGCGTGGCGTACGACGCGCAGGACCATCCGGCTGTCGCGGTGACGGTCGACCTGGTCGCCCTGACCATCCGCGATGACGTCCTGTGCGCGCTGGCCGTCCGCCGCGGTGAGGAGCCCTACGCGGGCCAGTGGGCGCTCCCGGGCGGGTTCGTGCGCCCGGGCGAGGACCTGGATTCGGCGGCGACCCGCGAACTCGTCGAGGAAACCGGCATCGGCGCCTCGCGGCTGCACCTGGAGCAGTTGGCGACCTACGGTGCGCCACTTCGTGACCCACGCATGCGGGTCATCACGGTGGCCTACCTCGGTCTGGCTCCGGACCTGCCTCTGCCGGTAGCGGGCGGGGACGCGGCGGGAGCGCGATGGGCACCCGTCGACGAGCTACTGGCAACCTCGCTGGCCTTCGATCACGGCCAGATTCTCGCCGACGGGCTGGAGCGGGCCCGCGCCAAGATCGAATACACCCCGCTGGCCACCGCGTTCTGTCCCGACGAGTTCACCGTCGCCGAGTTGCGGCGGGTGTACGAGATCGTGTGGGGCGCAACGCTGGACAGCAGGAATTTTCACCGCAAGGTGACCGGGGCGGAAGGCTTCTTGTTGCCGACCGGGGCGAGCACCGGGCGCGACGGTGGGCGCCCTGCGGCCCTGTACCGGCGCGGTGACCTGAAGTTACTCCATCCGCCGATGCTGCGGGCCTGATCTGCGCCGCACCGTTCCCGGCGAAGTGATTCCCTCCGTTTAGAACACGTTCTAGTCTGACCGGCATGGGTTTTTTGAAGCAGGAAACGCCCCAGATCGATTTCGAGCAGTGGAGCAAGGGGACCCGGGCGGAGAAGATCCAGCCGATGGCCCGGCACTGGGCCGAGGTCGGCTTCGGCACACCCGTCGCGCTGCACCTGTTCTATGTCGTCAAGATCCTGGCCTACATCCTGGGCGGCTGGCTGGTGGTGCTGACGACCACCGGGATCGACGGGTTCACGAACGTGGCGCACTGGTACACCGAGCCCATCGTCTATCAGAAGATCGTCTTCTACACGATGTTGTTCGAGGTCGTCGGCCTAGGTTGCGGTTTCGGCCCTCTGAACAACCGGTTCTTCCCGCCACTGGGGTCCATCCTGTACTGGTTGCGGCCCAAGACGATTCGGCTGCCACCGTGGCCGGGACGCATTCCCCTGACCGCAGGAGACACCCGTACCCCGGTCGATGTGGCACTCTACGGAGCGCTGCTAGTGGTGCTGCTGATCGCCATCTTCTCGGATGGCACCGGGCCCATCCCGGAGCTGGGCTCCACCGTCGGGGTGCTGCCGGTGTGGCAGACCGCGGCCGTCGTCGGGCTGCTCGCGCTGGCCGGCCTGCGCGACAAGGTGATCTTCCTGGCAGCCCGCGGCGAGGTGTACTGCTCGCTGACCGTCTGCTTCCTGTTCGCCGGCGCCGACATCGTCATCGCGGCCAAGCTGGTGTGCCTGGTGATCTGGCTGGGTGCGGCCACCTCGAAACTGAACAAGCACTTCCCGTTCGTCATCTCCACGATGATGAGCAACAATCCGGTCTTCCGGTCACCGGCCATCAAGCGAAAGTTCTTCGAGCATTTCCCCGACGACCTGCGCCCCGGTCGGCCGTCGCGCTTCATCGGGCACTTCTCCACCGTCATCGAGGGATTGGTCCCGCTGGTGCTGTTCTTCTCCCACGGCGGCTGGCCCACCTACATCGCGGCGTTCGTCATGCTGTGCTTCCATTTCGGCATCCTGAGCTCGATCCCCATGGGGGTGCCGCTGGAGTGGAACGTCTTCATGATGTTCTCGGTCCTTACTCTCTTCGTCGGACACGCGGACATAGGGCTCGGTGACCTGCAAAGCCCTTGGCCCGTCGTCCTTTTCGCGGTGGTCGCCGGGACGGTGGCGGTGGGCAACATGTTCCCGCGCAAGGTGTCGTTCCTGCCGGGCATGCGGTACTACGCCGGCAACTGGGACACGTCACTGTGGTGCATCAAACCGTCGGCCGACGAGAAGATCGCCAAGGGCGTCGTCGCCATCGCCAGCATGCCCGCCGCTCAGTTGGAGCGGTTCTACGGCAGCAAGGAGGCAGCGCAGATCCCGCTCTACATGGGATACGCGTTTCGCTCCTTCAACACTCACGGCCGGGCGTTGTTCACCCTGGCGCACCGGGCGATGGCCGGACACGACGAGGACGACTACACCTTGACCGACGGCGAGCGGATCGTCAGTACCGCCATCGGCTGGAATTTCGGTGACGGTCACATGAGCAACGAACAACTGGTGGCGGCGCTGCAGGCGCGCTGCCATTTCGAACCCGGCGAGGTGCGCATCGTCATGCTCGACGCGCAGCCCATTCATCGCCAAACCCAGCGGTATCGCCTTGTCGACGCGGCCACCGGGCAGTTCGAATCCGGTTACGTCAAGGTCGCCGACATGGTGGTTCGTCAACCGTGGCAGGACGACGTACCGGTGTACGACGTGAAGCCTTGATAAGACTGTCTGTATGGCGATCGACACCGCACTTCTTGCCGACCTGTACCGCGCACTGCACAGCGACCCCGAACTGTCGGGTCAGGAGCACGCCACCGCGGCTCGGGTGGTCACCGCGTTGGAGGGCACCGGAGCAGAGGTGACGCCGGGCGTCGGCGGCACCGGAGTGGTGGCGGTGTTGCGCAATGGCGACGGGCCGGTGGTGATGCTGCGGGCGGACATGGATGCGCTGCCCGTTCGCGAGAACACCGGATTGCCTTATGCGAGTAAGAAATCCGTGACGGACGTCAACGGCGGGCAGGTTCCCGTCGCGCACGCCTGCGGGCACGATATGCACACCGCGGCGCTGGTCGGTGCGGTGCAGACGTTGGCGGCTTCCCGCGCCGGGTGGTCGGGCACCCTGCTCGCCGTCTTTCAACCCGCCGAGGAACTCGCCAGCGGCGCCCAGGCGATGCTCGACGATGGGCTGTTCGACCGCTTCCCGACCCCGTCGGTGGTCATCGGGCAACACGTCGGCCCACTGCCCGCGGGTGTCATCGGCTTCGGCACCGGCCCGATCATGGCCGGGACGGATTCGGTGGATGTGACTTTGCACGGTCGGGGTGGGCACGGGTCCTCACCGGAGCACACCGTCGACCCGGTGGTGATGGCCGCCGCGGCAGTGTTGCGGTTGCAGGGCATCGTGGCCCGGGAGGTGCCGTCACATGAACAGGCGGTCGTCACCGTCGGACGGCTGCAGGCCGGCACGAAAGAGAACATCATTCCCGACACTGCCGAGCTGGGGATCAACCTGCGGACCTACTCGGCCGAACGCCGGACCGCGGTGCGCGCGGCGGTCGAACGGATCGTGCGCGCCGAGGCCGCGGCCTCGAACGCACCGCGCGAGCCTGACTTCGACTGGACGGTGACGGCGCCCGTGCTCATCAGCGATCCTGCCGCCACGGAAAAGACCGTCGCTGCCCTGCGACAGCATTTCGGCGCGGACAAGGTGTGGCCGCTGCCGCCGCTGTCGGCCAGTGAGGACGTCGGGGTGTTCGGCAACGCCATCGGGGTTCCGACGGTGTTCTGGTTCTGGGGCGGGGTCGCCATGCAGACCTTCACCGACGCCTTCGCCAAGGGGGAGCTGCCGCCGACCAACCACTCGCCGGAGTTCGCCCCGGTGCTGGAACCGACGCTGACCGCGGGGGTGGAGGCGCTGACGGTGGCGGCCCGGGTGTGGCTGGGTGGCTAACCCATCACGTCGCGGACCTTGACGGTCTCCATCCCCTTCAGCAGCAGATCGCGCGCGGTGTCCAGGTGCTTGCGCCAATGTGCCTCGGCGCCTTCGCCGTCGCCCGAGCGCATCAGCGTCATCAGCCGCCGGTAAGAGCGCATCAGCAGGTCGTAGTCCGATTTAGACATCGGCCGGTTTTCCTTCATGGCGAAGGCGGTGTGCCGGACGGTGATCTCGTGCAGCATGCCGGCGATGATCGTCAGCGTCGCATTGCCCGACAGTTGCACCATTCTGCGGTGGAAGTCGCCGGTGGTCTCGGCCATCCGGCCGGTCTCACGCCCGGAGGGCACATAGTCGGTGAGCATCGTCTCGAGTTCGTCGAACGCCGCGGTGTTGCCGGATTCGGTGAGTAGTCGCACCGCCATCGGCTCGATGCCCGAGCGCGCGGTCATCACGTCGGCGATGGTCGCGCCGGACAGTTCGAGAAGCAGTCCCGCCGGGCGGGCGACGATCTCGGGTCCGGGTACCCGCACCCGGGCTCCGGTGCGGGAACCACGACGCACCTCGACGAGGCGTTCGGATTCGAGCACCCGGACCGCTTCACGCAGGGTGGGGCGGCTGACCGCGAAATGAGCCATCAGTTCGGCTTCGTTGGGCAGGAAGTCGCCCTCTTTGAGCTGTCCGTCGACCACCATGCGGCGCAGCGTGCCCGCCACCAGTTCCGCGGTCTTGGGGCTGCGGATGGCGCCGCCGGACGCCGATGGGATGGCGTTGGGGCCGATCATCGGTGATAACGGGGTGGACTGGGCCACCGGGGCCTCCTGCGCTGATAGTGCCGGCTTGCGGCCAGCTAGTGAACTCAGTAAACCATGTCTGGGGTCAACCCCGGCGTAACCTGGGCTCTACCAACCAGTAGGTTGACCTAGTAAACCTTCTGTTCTAGGTTCAGTCTAAGGCCCTGGTTGAGCCCATGGCCCATACGACTTGTGCAATCGCCACCACACCTTCGAAGGAGAAGTCATGGCAGAAGCGGTCATCGTCGAGGCAGTGCGGTCCCCAGTCGGGAAGCGCAACGGAGCGCTGTCGGGTGTGCACCCGTCGGAGCTGTCGGCCCAGGTGCTCAACGGTCTGGTCCAGCGCGCCGGGATCGACCCCGGCCTCGTCGACGACGTCATCTGGGGTTGCGTCATGCAGGCCGGTGAGCAGGCGCTCGACATCGCCCGCACCGCCGTGCTGACCGCCGGATGGCCCGAGACCGTGCCCGGTGTGACCGTCGATCGCCAGTGCGGATCGAGTCAGCAGTCGCTGCACTTCGCCGTCGCCGGCGTGGTGGCCGGCCATTACGACGTCGTCGTGGCCGGTGGCGTCGAGTCGATGTCGCGCACCCCGATGGGCTCCTCGCTGGCCAACGGCGGACACCCCTACCCGGAGGCCTTCCAGGCGCGCTACGACCACAAGACCCCCAACCAGGGTGTCGGCGCCGAGATGATCGCGTCGCAGTGGGGCCTGTCGCGCACCCAGCTCGACGAGTTCTCCCTGCGCTCACACGAAAAGGCTGCCGCCGCACAGGATTCCGGCGCGTTCAAGGACCAGATCGTCGGCATCAAAGATCAAGATGGCAATGTCGTGCTCGAGGACGGTGGCATCCGCCGCGGCGGCACCGTCGAGTCGATGGGCAACATCAAGCCCGCCTTCCGCGAGGACGGCGTCATCCATGCCGGTAACTCCAGCCAGATCTCCGACGGCTCTGCCGCGCTGCTGATCACCTCGGCCGAGAAGGCGAAAGAACTGGGGCTCACGCCGATCGCCAAGGTGCACACCGCGGTACTCGCCGGTGCCGACCCCGTCATCATGCTGACCGCGCCGATCCCGGCCACCCAGAAAGCGCTGGCCAAATCCGGCCTGAGCGTCGATCAGATCGGCGTGTTCGAGGTCAACGAGGCCTTCGCCCCCGTGCCGATGGCGTGGCTTAAGGACATCGGCGCCGACGAGAGCCGGCTCAACCCCAACGGCGGCGCCATCGCGCTCGGTCACCCCCTCGGTGGCTCCGGTGCGCGCATCCTGACGACGCTGCTCTACCACATGCGGGACAACAACATTCAGTACGGCCTGCAGACCATGTGCGAAGGTGGCGGCCAGGCCAACGCGACCATCCTCGAGCTGCTGTGAGCGAGGCCGGTGCGCTGGTAGAGCGCAGGGGAAATGTCTCGATCATCACGATCAACCGGCCGGAGGCCCGCAACGCCATCAACGCGTCGGTGTCCATCGGCGTCGGCGACGCATTGGCCGCCGCTCAGGACGACCCGGAGGTCCGGGCCGTCATCCTCACCGGGGCGGGCGACAAGTCGTTCTGTGCCGGTGCGGATCTGAAGGCCATCTCACGCGGGGAGAATCTGTTCCACCCCGACCATCCGGAGTGGGGCTTCGCCGGGTATGTGCGGCACTTCATCGACAAGCCGACCATCGCGGCCGTCAACGGCACCGCGTTGGGCGGGGGCACCGAACTGGCGCTGGCCAGCGATCTGGTGGTCGCCGAGGAGCGCGCGAAATTCGGTCTGCCCGAAGTGAAGCGCGGCCTGATCGCAGGCGCGGGCGGAGTGTTCCGGATCGTGGCGCAGCTGCCGCAGAAACTGGCACTGGAACTGGTCTTCACCGGCGAACCGCTGTCTTCGGCGGATGCGCTCAAGTGGGGCCTGATCAACAAGGTGGTGCCCGACGGCACCGTCCTGGACGCGGCGCTGGCGCTGGCCGAACGCATCACCGTCAACGCACCGTTGGCCGTGCGCGCCAGCAAGCGGGTTTCCTACGGTGCCATCGACGGCGTCGTCGCCGCCGATGAACCGTTCTGGAAGCAGACGTTCGGCGAGTTCGCCACCTTGCTCAAAACCGAGGACGCCCAAGAGGGTCCGCTGGCTTTCGCGCAGAAGCGCGAGCCTGTCTGGAAAGCGAAGTAACAGTGAAGAGATTGGTTTTCGAAACCGAGCACGAGCAGCTGCGGGACACTGCCAAGCAGTTCCTGGAGAAGGAGTGTCTGCCCAACGTCGAGAAGTGGGAGGCCAATCGCCTGGTCGACCGCGAAGCCTATGTGGCGGCAGGCAATTACGGGCTGATCGGGTTCAACATGCCCGAGGAGTTCGGCGGCGGCGGGGTCGACGACTTCCGGTTCAACGCCGTCATCGTCGAGGAGTTCGCGAAGTTCGGCCTGGCCTGCCCGGGCGTGAGCCTGCAGAACGACATCGTCGGCCCGTACTTCAAGCACCTGGCCACCGAGGAACAGCTCAAGCGCTGGATGCCGGGCTTCGTCAGCGGTGAACTGATCGGTGCGATCGCCATGAGCGAGCCGGGCGCGGGAAGCGACCTGGCCGGAATCCGGACCACCGCGGTGCGCGACGGCGACGACTGGATCATCAACGGCGCCAAGACATTCATCTCCGCGGGTATCAACTCTGACCTGGTGGTCGTCGTGGCACGCACCGACCCGGAGGCCGGGCACAAGGGCTTCTCGCTGTTGGTCGTCGAGCGGGACACCCCGGGCTTCACCCGCGGCCGCAAGCTGGACAAGATCGGCCAGCACGCCGCCGACACCGCCGAGCTCAGCTTCGAGGATGTCCGCATCCCGGCCGAGAACCTGCTGGGCGCCGAAGGCAAGGGTTTCTACCATCTGATGGAAAACCTGCCCTCGGAACGGCTTTCGATCGCGATCGCCGGTGTCGCCGGCGCGCGGGCCACGTTCAACGAGACGCTGCAGTACGTCAAGGACCGCAAGGCTTTCGGGCAGCCGATCGGCAGCTTCCAGAACAGCCGCTTCGTGATGGCCGAGATGGACACCGAACTGGACATCGCCGAGCAGTACGTCGACCGGTGCCTGCGGGCGGTCGTGGACGGTGAGCTGACCGCGGTCCAGGCGTCCAAGGCCAAGTGGTGGTGCACCGAGCTGGGCAAGAAGGTCGTCGACCAGTGCCTGCAGCTGCACGGCGGCTACGGCTACATGAACGAGTACCGGGTGGCCAAGGACTACATCGATGTCCGGATCCAGACGATCTACGGTGGCACCACCGAGATCATGAAGGAGATCATCGGCCGCGACCTCGGCCTGTAGCCGGAAGATACGCAAAAGCGGCGCCCACCTTGCCAGGTGGGCGCCGCATTTGCGTCCGCCGCCAGATTGCGGTTGTGGTGGTGCCTACTCGAACAACCGCGCGACAACTGCAATCTCGCGGCTGCCGGGCATCAACGCGGCGGTGCCACCGTGGTCGTCGTGCTGGTGACCGTCACCGGGGTTTCGTCGGCCGGAGCGGCCGGTGTGGTGGTCGCGGTCTCCGTCGAGGACGTCGATGTCGTGGTGGCGGTCGCGGTCACGCCCTCGGGGGCCAGCGCCGGATCCAGCACGGTGTCGATGATGTAGACCCGCATGTTCGCGGTCTTGATGCCGGCGCAGGTGACCTTCGCGTCGTTGACGGTGATGTCGCCGCCCTTGCCCTTCACCACGACAGGCTTGCCCTGCTGGGTGTACATGGTGCCGTGGATGTCGTCAGGGCCGAGGATGCCGAGCACCATGTGGTAGTAGACCAGGGCGGTCAGCTTGGCCGGATCGGCCTTGATGGCTTCCAGCTCGGCGGGGTCGAGCTTGGCGAAGGCGTCATTGCTGGGCGCGAACACCACGTACGGGCCGTTGTCCAGCACGCTGCTGACGTTCACCGCCGGGTTGAGTTGACCGGAGACGGCCTGGCTGAAGGTGGAGATCTCCGGGATGCTGGCCAGTGCGGCCGACGATCCCGCGGTGGACAGACCGAGCAGCGAGCCCGGGCCGGACGCGACGGACTTGACGCCCGCGTCGCAACCGGGACCCTGTGGGGTGGGGACGGGTGCCGTCGGGGTGGTCGGGTCGGCGTGGGCCGTCACCGCTGCGGACAGGGCGATCGCCGCCGATGCGACGACGCCGCCGATGAGCTTGCCGGTGCGTGCTTGCACGTGAGTTCCTCCATGTCGTGCCTGGGTCCAGTTGTCTGAAGCTGGGCGGCGCGGATGGGCGGGGACCTTGATGTACGCAGTGCGTGAGCACCGTCAGCTAACAGTCCATCCGAGCCTCGGCGTCCCCGCGGCGCCGCTTGCATGGTATTCGTACCGGCTGGGTGAACAAAAATCAGGCTCTCAGGCCGCCGCTGTCCTCTGCGGTCTGCGCACCGCACCGCAAAGTCCGGCAGCGATGACGCACAACCCCGCCGCCAGATAAAACGCCAGGTCATAGTTGCCCTGCAGGTCGCGGATCCAGCCGGCTCCGGCCGCTGCGACTGCCGCCCCCAGCTGGTGGGACGCGAACACCCAGCCGAACACGACGGGCGTACGGGCGCCGAAGTACTCCCGGCACAGCACGATCGTCGGCGGCACGGTCGCCACCCAGTCCAGGCCGTAGAAGATGACGAACACCCAGGTGCTCGGCTCGGCGTGCGGCGAGAGCAGTGACGGCAACAGCGCCAACGACAGCCCACGCCCGGTGTAGTAGACGACCAGCAGCAGCCGTGGGTCGACGCGATCGGTCAGCCACCCGGAGAACACCGTTCCCGCGACGTCGAAGATTCCGATGGTGGCGAGCAACCCGGCCGCGAGCGTCGTCGGCATGCCGTGGTCGTTGGCGGCCGGGATGAAATGGGTGCCGATCAGGCCGTTGGTGGTCATCCCGCAGATCGCGAAGCTGCCCGCGAGCAGCCAGAACGCGCGGGATCGCAGCCCGATCCGCAGACCGTCGAAGGCGGCGGTGAAGGTGCCGGTGGGCAGCGCCTCGCGTTCGACGGTGGTGGCGCCGTAGGCGGTCAGCCCGATGTCCTGCGGGTAGTTGCGCATGAACAGCGCCACCAGCGGCACCACCGCGATGGCGGCCGCGGCCACGATCAGCGAGGCCCACCGCCAGCCGTGCGCGGTGGTCACTGCCGCGACGACGGGCAGGAAGACCAGCTGACCGGTGGCACTGGCGGCGGTCAGCACACCGGTGACCAGGCCGCGGCGGGCCTCGAACCAGCGGGTGGCGATGGTCGCGACGAAGCCCATCGAGATGGCGCCGGTGCCCAGTCCCACCAGCACGCCCCACAGCAGCACCAGCTGCCAGCTGGCCGTCATCAGCACGCTGGCCGCCGAGCCGGCGGCGATCAGCGTCAGGGCCCCGGTGAGCACCGGGCGTACCCCGAAGCGGTCCATCAGTGCCGCGGCAAAGGGGGCGGTCAGGCCGTACAGCGTCATGTTGACCGCCATGGCGGCACCCACCGTGCCGTGGCTCCAGCCGAATTCGTGGTGCAGCGGGTTCATCATCACGCCGGGCACCGAGCGGAAGGCCGCCGCGCCGAGGATCGCGATGAAGCTGACTGCGGCGACCACCCAGGCCCAATGCAGCCGGGAGCGCGTACCGAGAAGTGTCACCGGCCCACTGTCGCGGATGGGGCCGCCCGCCGCCTAGTGGCACAAACGACACGATTCATCAAAAACGTGCCAGACTGGTCGGGTGCATCAAGTCGCCGTGCTGCTGCTGCCGCCGGTGGTCGGTTTCGACGCGACCATCGCGCCCACCCTGTTCGGCAGCGCCGTGGGCGCCGACGGCGCACCGCTGTACGAGGTGACGATGTGCGCGGCGCGCCCCGGGCCAGTCGCGTCCACCCACGGCTTTGCGATTCTGCCGGTCGCGGGCCCGGAGGCGCTGGACACCGCGGACACCGTCGTCATCCCCGGCACCCGGTACGGCCCGGCGCGCACCGATGGGTTCCTCGACGACGACGTGGCCGCCGCATTCGGCCGAATCCGGTCCGGCACCCGGGTGGTGTCGATCTGCACCGGCGCCTTCGTGCTGGCCGCGGCGGGCCGCCTCGACGGCCGGACCGTGACGACACATTGGAAGTTCGCCGACGCGTTGCGCGCGTTGTACCCGGCCGTTCGGGTCGATGAGAACGTGCTGTTCCTCGATGACGGTGACGTGCTCACCTCGGCGGGGCTGGCAGCGGGAATCGACTTGTGTCTGCACATCATTCGTGGTGATCACGGCGCGCAGGTGGCCAATACCGTCGCCCGTTATTGCGTGGTGCCGCCGTGGCGCGAAGGGGGTCAGGCGCAGTTCATCGACCGGCAGATGCCGGTGGACGACCACGCGTCCACGGCGGCCACCCGGGCCTGGGCGCTGGCGCACCTGGATTCCGAGCTCACCGTGGCGCGGTTGGCCGGTCACGCCCACATGAGCCTGCGCACCTTCAATCGCCGATTCCGCGAGGAGACCGGTGAGGCGCCGGGTAACTGGATCCGGGCGCGCCGGGTGGACCGGGCCCGGGAACTGCTGGAGTTCAAGGACATTCCGGTCGATGAGGTGGCGCGGCTGTCCGGGCTGGGTACCGGCGGCAACCTACGCCATCACCTACGGCGCGGAATGGGGATGTCCCCGTCGAGTTATCGCAAGGTCTACCAAGGCCTCTAGAAGGCACCTGACTACGATGACGGCCATGTCTGACCCGTTGATCATCTCCATCCGCGGACGTGCCCCGCAGCTGCACGCCGAGTCCTGGGTCGCGCCCAACGCCACCCTGATCGGCCCGGTGACGCTGGCCGCACGCGTGAGTGTTTGGTACAACGCCACCTTGCGCGCCGAATTCGAGCCCATCGAGATCGGCGAGGGCAGCAACATCCAGGACGGTGTCACCGTCCACGTCGATCCCGGGTTCCCGGCACGCATCGGCGCGGGTGTGACCGTGGGACACAACGCGGTGCTGCACGGCTGCACCATCGAGGATGACGTCCTCGTCGGCATGGGCGCCATCGTGCTCAACGGTGCGGTGCTCGGCGCGGGCTCCCTGGTCGCAGCCGGTGCGGTGGTGCCGCAGGGCGCGGTGATCCCGCCGCGGTCGCTGGTCGCCGGCGTACCGGGCAAGGTGCGCCGCAGCCTCAGTGAGGACGAGGTGGCGGGCAACCGCTTCAACGCCGAGGCCTACCAGGGGCTCATCGAACTGCACCGCCGCCAGGACTGAGACCGAAGGGTAACGGCGACAACGGTTCCCGCTGGTCAGGGCGCGTGGGGTTTGAAGGGCGACCCGTATGGGCATCCGCAGAACCAGCAGGTGCGTCAATAATTTGGCGCGCACCGTTGACCGGAGGAGTCCTCATGACCACCACCAGCTGGATCATCGTCGCCGTCATCGCCGTCGTGGTGCTGGCACTCGTCGCGTTCCTGGTGCGCAGCGCCACCCACCGTCGACGCACCGTGCAGGCCGAGCGCATCCGCGAGGAGGTGCAGGAAGAAAGTCAGCGCCTCGACCGGCATGAGGCCGTGGCAGCCGAGACCGAGGCGAAGGCGCGGGCCGCCCGGGCCGAAGCCGAAGCCAAGGCCGCCGAGGCCGCCCGTCTGCAGGAGCGCGCCGCCAGCCACCGCGACAAGCTGGATTCCACCCGTGAGGAGTTGGACGCGCGCCGCGAACACGCCGACAAGATCGACCCGCGGGTCAAGCGCACCAACAGCGATGACCAGCCCGACCGCGTCCTGATCGACGATCCGCAGGCGGCCCGCGACGTCGATCCGGCGCACGCCAGTGGCCGGCACACCACTCGCTGAGCCGGGTGTGACGAGCGCCGCCATCGGGTGTAGCGCCCGGTAGAACCGGGTATGGGCCTCCGCGCGTCGAAATAAGGAGGCTTGGGTGCGGATGAGGATGTCGACCGATCGCGCGGGCCGCGCATGACCCAGCGCATCCTGGTCACCGGGGCCACCGGCTACATCGGATCCAGGCTGGTCGGCGAGCTGCTCGCCATGGGTCACGATGTGGTGGTCAGCAGTCGCGACCCTGATCGTCTCACCGCGTTCGGCTGGTATGACGACGTCGCGACGGTAGCCCTGGATACCCGCGAAGAGGATTCCGTCGCAACACTTTTCGAACGCACGGGACCGATCGACACCATCTACTACCTGATCCACGGCATCGGAGAGCCCGGCTTCCGGGCCGCGGACAACGAGGCCGCCCGACGCCTCGCCGAGACGGCGGGGTACGCGGGCGTCCGCCGTATCGTCTACCTCGGCGGCTTCGTGCCTGAGGGAGGCAACCTTTCCGAACATCTGGCGGGCCGCGCCGAAGTGGCGCAAGCTTTGACCGTGGCTGGTGGCCCGGAGGTGGTGTGGCTGGGCGCTGCGGTGATCATCGGCGCGGGGTCGACCTCATTCGAGATGATGCGCTACGTCGGCGACCGCTTCCCCGTGTTGCCCCTGCCGCCCTGGCTGACCAATCCCATCGACCCGATCTCCGTGCGGGATGTGTTGTACTACCTGGTCGCAGCGGCCGACGAGGGGCTCGTGCCCGCCGGCGCCTATGACATCAGCGGGCCGAGCACCACGAGTTACCAGGGACTGTTGTCCGCCTACGCCCGACTGGCCGACATCTGGCACCTCGGGTTGCCCGCACCGAGCATTCCCACCGCCCTGGCCTCCCGCGTGTCGGCCGCGGCGCTGCCCGTGCCGGGTGGCTTGGCCGCGGATCTGACTGCCTCCCTTGATCATCCGATGACCGCTGCGGGCGTGGGACTGCGCGAGCTGGTGCCTGACCCGCCGGGCGGCCTGCTGACCGTGGATGACGCGATCCGGCTGTCCCTGGCGACACGGCGTCGCCGGCCGGTCGACCGGCTCGCCGATCCGCATCACCTCGCCGACACGGACCCGGTCTGGGCCGGCGGGGACATGGCCCGTATCCGATCACTCACCCCGTCCATTGCGCGGCCCGCGCTCGCACTGCTGCCGCTGTTGCCCGGTCCGGCGGTCGCCGCTCTACGTACCGGTGCAGACTTCCTGGCCGGTCTGATCCCCCAGGGGCTGATCCCACACGGGAAGCACGAATGATCCCGTCACCCTGGCGTGCCGCCGCACCCGTCGCCGAGGAAGCGCACAACGTGGTGCGGCGCCGACGGATCACCGTCATCGCGGTGTTGGTCATCGGCGCTTCGCTGCAGGCGTACTCGTTGAGTAGGCACCCCGGCGACAACGCCTTCTACGTGCTCACCTTGGCGATGGCCGCGGTGTGGACCGTCGGCGCGGCGCTGTCCGGGCCGCTGCACCTGGGCCGGCTGCCCGGAAGCGGCAGACGTCCGGTGCTGCTCGGCATCGGCGTGGGTCTGGGTGTCGGGGCGGTGTTCGTCATCGGCGGCCTGGTCGCCCGGTTGATCCCACCGGTGCGTGAATACATCACGGCGGTACTGGAATTCGCCAACCAGGGCGCGCTGCCGCTGGTCGTGTTGATCACCGTGCTCAACGGACTGGCCGAGGAACTGTTCTTCCGCGGCGCGCTGTACTCCGCGCTCGGCGGACACCGCCCGGTGCTGGTGTCGACGGCCATCTATTTTGTCACGGTGATGGCGGCCGGCAACCCGATGCTCGGTTTCGCGGCCATCCTGCTCGGCACGATCTGCGCCCTGTTGCGCCGGATGACAGGCGGGGTGCTGGCACCCATGCTCACCCATTTCTTCTGGGGTCTGGTCATGGTGCTGGCGCTGCCCCCGATCTTCGGCCTCTAGCTCGTGAGCGGGTGCGCCAGTTCGTCGCGCGACATCCGGGCACCCAGGTAGGCGGCCAACGCCAACGCGATCGGTGCCAGACCGGCAATCAGATAGATGGTCTGAACCGGAATCACCTTGGACACCGGGCCGGCCAGCGCCATCGACACCGGCATGAACACCAGGGAGACAAAGAAATCCAGGCTGGAGACCCGGCCCAACATGTCCGATGGCACCCGGCGTTGCAGCAGCGTGCCCCAGATGACGAACGCGGCGCTGTCGGTGAAGCTGGCCAAGAATGCCGCCGCCGCCATCACCGGGAACGACGAGGTGTACCCGATCAGCGCCATGGGCACGTTGCCCAGCCCCCACAACGCCATCATCACGGTGAGATAGCGCCGCGGCATGGGGCGCGCGGACACCGCGAGCGCGCCGAGCGCGCCACCCACCCCGTAGGCGGCCAGCACCAGACCGTAGGTCTGATCGCCGTGCTCGAACCGTGCCTGGGTGATGAAGGGCAGCAACACCTCCAGTGGCCCCATCACCAGCAACACGAACGTGCTGGCGAACATCAGCGAGGCGAACAACCACGGGGTGCGCACCATGAACAGGAAACCGTCGCGCAACTCGGCGAGTGGGTGGGCGTGCGTCTTGTCGGCGGAATCGGTTTGCCGCACTGGTCGAGTGGCGATCAGCAGGGTCAACCCGACCGCATAGAGCACCGCCACGGTGACCGCACCGACGGTGGGGAACGTTGCTCCGATGATCACACCCGCGATGGCCGGCCCGACCGCCTGCTGAAAGGTCGGCCGTACCACGCCCTCGATACCGTTGGCTGCCAACAGCTGTTCTTCGGGCAGGATGCGCGGCAGGTAGGCGCTGTAGGCCGGGAAGAAGAACGCGCCTGCGATGCCCAGGGCCCCAGCGGCCACCGCCATGTGCCACAGTCGCAGGGTGCCGGTCAGGCCCAGGATCGCGATCGTCGTCACCGCAGCGGTGTTCACCGACTCGACGACGATGATGATGGTGCGCTGCGGAAACCGGTCGGCGGCAATGCCTCCGACGAGTACGAACATCACCAGTCCGATGCTCAGGCACGCCGCCACCAGTGAGAGCGCGGCAGGATCGTTGTCGATCGCCATCACCTGCAACGCCATCACGACGGTCCACATGCCGGTGGCGAAGATCGAGAACGAGACCGCGGCTATCAGCAACCGGTACTCGCGGAATCGCAGCGGGGCCAGCGCGCGCACGGTGCCGGTTTGGATGCCCACGAGGGGAGACCCTATCGGGCGTCACGTATCCAGTGGATGCTCCATCTCGTCCCGCGGCATCCGGGCGGTCAGCCAGGCGACCACGCCCAGCGCGGTCGGAAGGAGCCCGGCTGCCAAGAAGATGGTCTGTACGTCGAACACCTTGGACAGCGGGCCGGCCAGCGCCATCGACACCGGCATGAAGACCAGTGAGACGAAGAAATCCAGGCTGGACACCCGGCCCAGCATCGCCGGGGGAACCCTTCGCTGCAGCAGCGTGCCCCAGATGACGGTGGCCGCACTGCTGGTCATCCCGACTATGAAGGCGGCCGCGGTCATCATGACGAACGAGGACGTGTAGCCGATCACCACCAGGGGCAGATTGCCCAGGCCCCAGCACGCCATCATCACGGTGAGGTAGCGCCGTGGCAGTCGCCCCGAGGAGACGGCGAGGGCACCGACCGCTCCACCGAGCCCGAACGCGGCCAGCACGAAGCCGAAGATCCGTTCACCGTGGACGAAACGGGCGTTGGTGATGAAGGGCAGGAGCACCTCCAGCGGGCCCATGATCAGCAGTACGAAACCACTTGCGAACAGCAGTGTCGCGAGCAGCCACGGGGTGCGCACCATGAAGCGGAAGCCGTCGCGAAGGTCGGCCAGCGGATGCGTGGTCGGTCCGTCTGGCGAAACTGCTTGTGCCACCGGCCTGGTCGCGATGAGCAGGGCCAGTCCGGTGCCGTACAGGACCGCGACGGCGAGCGCGCCCAGCGCAGGGATGGTGGCACCGATCAGCACACCTGCGACCGCGGGTCCGACGGCCTGTTGCAGGGTCGGGCGGAGCACGCCTTCGATTCCGTTGGCGGCCAACAACTGTTCGGGCGGCAGTAACCTCGGGAGGTAGGCGCTGAAGGCGGGAAAGAAGAAGGCGGCGCCCACGCCGAGCGCGGCGGCGCCGACGGCCATGTGCCACAAGCGCAATTGCCCGGTGAGACCGAGCGCTGCGATCGCCGTCACGACCACGGTGTTCACCGACTCCACGGCGATGATGATGGCGCGCTGCGGCAGCCGGTCCGCGGCGATGCCGCCGACGAGGACGAACGCGATCAACCCCGCGCTCAGACAGGTGGCCACCAGCGACAGTGCGGTGGGGTCGTTGTCCAGCGCGATCACCTGCAGCGCCATCACGACGGTCCACATGCCGGTGGCGAAGATGGACAGCGTCAGCGCCGCGATCAGCAGGCGGTAATCGCGGTGTCGCAACGGCGCTAGTACCCGCCAGCGTGGTTGCCCGAGTTGCGTACTCACCCAACCGATGGTGACGGATCAGGGTCGGCGGAAGCCACCGATTTTTCGGCGGCCGCGTGGACGGCCTAGCTGTCGGTGAAGGTGGCCCGCCGATGCTCCTGGAACGCCGCGGCGCCTTCGCGGAAGTCCTTGGAGGTGAGCAGGATCAACTGCCCCTCCCGCTCACGCTCTATTGCCGCCTCGAGTTCGGTGAGAGTGGCGTCGTTGATGGCCTGCTTGGTCTTGCGCAGCGACACGGCAGGCCCGGTCGACAGCGTGGCGATCACCTTCGCGACCGCGGCGTCCAGTTCTTCGGGGGCATGTACCGACGTGACCAGACCCCAGTCATAGGCCTCGGTCGCGGTGATGCGTTCAGCCAGCAGGGCCATCCGTTGCGCGCGGATACGGCCGACGGCCGCCGCGATCAGTGCCGACGCGCCGCCGTCGGGCATCAGCCCGATCTTGGTGAACGCGAGCATGAAAAAGGCCTTCTCCGAGGCGACCACGATGTCGGAGGAGAGCGCCAGCGAGACGCCGACGCCGGCGGCCGGGCCCTGTACCACCGCGACGACGGGCTTGGGCAGCGCAACGATGGACCGCACCGCACGGTTGGCGGCGTCGAGCACCACCTCCGGTCCGTTGACGGACTTGGCCGAGACGTCCTCCGCGCTGATCCCGGCACCGGAACTGAATCCGCGGCCCGCGCCTGCCAATTTCACGACCCGGACGTTCGCGTCGTTGGCGGCCTGCTCGAGGGTCTCGGCGATCCCGGTGAGCATGGCTTCGGACAGCGAGTTCAGCGTGTCGGGGCGGTTCAGTGTCACCGACAGCACCCCATCGGAAAGCTCGACGAGCAGGGAGTCGATGCTGACATACGTCATGTGATGCGCCTTCAGGGTTGGCTGGGTGGCCCGCGACCGGTCGACTTGGTTATACAAGTAAGCTATGTCGGCGGTCAACTAACTCGGTACTCGACGAAGTATTCAACGACGAAGGACGGTCGGTATGACGGGACCACTGCACGGCTTGCGGGTTGTCGAATTGGCCGGTATCGGCCCCGGCCCGCACGCGGCGATGATTCTGGGAGATCTGGGCGCCGACGTGGTGCGGGTGGACCGCCCGTCCGCGTCGAACAGCCCGGCGAAGGACGCCATGCTGCGCAACAGGCGCAGTGTCACCGCCGATCTGAAGTCCGCCGAGGGCAAGAAGTTCGTCCTCGATCTGGTGGCGAAGGCCGATGTGCTGATCGAAGGCTTCCGGCCCGGGGTCACCGAACGCCTGGGCCTGGGGCCCGACGATTGCGTCAAGGTCAACGAGAAGCTGGTCTACGCCCGGATGACCGGCTGGGGACAGGACGGTCCGCGTGCCCTGCAGGCCGGCCACGACATCAACTACATCTCGCTCAACGGCGTGCTCCATGCGATCGGGCGCAAAGGCGAGAAGCCGGTGCCGCCGCTGAACCTGGCCGGGGATTTCGGCGGTGGGTCCATGTTCCTGCTGCTCGGCATCTTGTCGGCCCTGTGGGAGCGCCAGACCTCGGGCAAGGGTCAAGTTGTCGACGCCGCGATGATCGACGGTTCCAGCGTCCTGATCCAGATGATGTGGTCGTTCCGATCGCAGGGCCTGTGGAACGACGTGCGCGGTGCCAACATGCTCGACACCGGTGCGCCGTACTACGACACCTACGAAACCGGCGACGGCAAGTACTTCGCGATCGGCGCGATCGAGCCGCAGTTCTACGCCGAACTGGTGGCGAAGCTGGGGCTGGACCCCGCGAGCCTGCCCGAGCAGAACGACATGGCCCGCTGGGAAGAGTTGCGGGTTGCGTTCACCGAGGTGTTCAAGACCAAGACCCGCGACGAGTGGGCGCAGATCTTCGCCGGCTCGGATGCCTGCGCCACGCCGGTTCTGGCCTTCGGCGAGGTGCTCAGCGAACCGCACATCGCCGACCGGGACACCTTCTATGAGACGGGCAGCGGTCTGCAGCCGGCTCCGGCGCCGCGCTTCTCGCGCAGCCGGCCCGGGCAGCCCACGGCACCGCCGGTGCTCGGCGCCGACAACGACACGATTCTCGCTGACTGGACCTGACCCCCAACGAAAGGAAGCACGGCAAGTGGAAATCAAGGATTCCGTAGCGGTTGTCACCGGTGGGGCCTCCGGCCTCGGCTTGGCGACCACGAAGCGGCTGCTGGACGCCGGCGCCTCGGTGGTCGTCATCGACCTCAAGGGCGAAGAGGCGGTGGCCGAACTCGGCGAGCGCGCGAAGTTCGTCGCGGCCAACGTCACCGACGAGGAGTCGGTGAGCAAGGCACTCGATGTCGCCGAGTCGCTCGGTCCGGTGCGCATCAACGTCAACTGCGCCGGTATCGGCAACGCGGTGAAGACCCTCGGTAAGGATGGCCCGTTCCCGCTGGACGGTTTCCGAAAGGTGGTCGAGGTCAACCTGATCGGTACGTTCAACGTGCTGCGGCTGGCCGCCGAGCGGATCGCCAAGACCGAGCCCCTCGGTGAGGAGCGCGGCGTCATCATCAACACTGCGTCGGTCGCCGCCTACGACGGCCAGATCGGGCAGGCCGCGTACTCGGCGTCCAAGGGCGGCGTCGTCGGCCTGACCCTGCCGGTGGCCCGCGACCTGTCGCGCAGCCTGATCCGCGTGGTCACCATCGCGCCCGGCCTGTTCAAGACCCCGCTGCTGGCGGGACTGCCCGAAGAGGCGCAGAAGTCGCTGGGCCAGCAGGTGCCGCACCCCGCCCGACTGGGCGACCCGGACGAGTACGGCGCGCTGGCCGTGCATATCGTGGAAAACCCGATGCTCAACGGCGAGGTCATCCGCTTGGATGGCGCCATCCGTATGGCCCCGAGGTAAGGACTGACATGACTCTGGTAACGAAATTCACCGAGGCTTTCGGTGTGGAGCACCCTGTCGCACAGGGTGGCATGCAGTGGGTCGGTCGCGCGGAACTGGTTGCGGCCGTGGCCAATGCGGGCGGTTTGGGTTTCATCACCGCGCTGACCCAGCCGACCCCGGCCGATCTGGCCAACGAGATTGCCAAGACCCGCGATCTGACCGACAAGCCGTTCGGGGTGAACCTGACGATCCTGCCGGCGATCAACCCGCCCCCGTATGACGAGTACCGCAAGGTGATCGTCGACGCCGGTATCAAGATCGTCGAGACGGCAGGCTCCAACCCGGCGCCGCATCTGCCGATGTTCCATGACAACGGCATCAAGGTGCTGCACAAGTGCACCTCGGTGCGCCACGCGGTCAAGGCGCAGACCCTCGGTGTCGACGGCATCAGCATCGACGGCTTCGAGTGCGCCGGGCATCCCGGTGAGGATGACGTGCCGGGCCTGGTGTTGATCCCGGCCGCGGCCAAGGAGATCGAGATCCCGATGCTCGCCTCGGGTGGCTTCGGCGATGCGCGTGGCCTGGCGGCGGCACTGGCCTTGGGCGCCGACGGCATCAACATGGGCACCCGCTTCATGTGCACCGTCGAGTCCTGTATCCACCAGAACGTCAAGGAGGCGATCGTCGCCGGTGACGAGCGTGGCACCGAGCTGATCTTCCGCAGCCTGCACAACACCGCCCGGGTGGCGAGCAACACCGTCTCGCGCGAGGTCGTGCAGATCCTCAAGGACGGCGGTCAGTTCGAGGACGTCAAGGATCTGGTGGCCGGCGTGCGCGGCCGCAAGGTGTTCGACGACGGCGACATCGACGCCGGCATCTGGACCGCGGGCACCGTGATGGGCCTGATCCACGACATCCCGACCGTCGATGAGCTCATCAGCCGCATCGTCGAGGGTGCCGAGGACATCATCACCGGCCGGCTGGCCGACATGGTCGTCATCGACGAGGAAGAAAAAGCCACCGCCTGATGCGACCGGCGTAGCTGCCGACACAGACAACCGCGCGACCGAACAACGACGTTCGGTCGCGCGGTGTTTTCTCGGGCGCACCCGAGACGCCAAAACGCCGCCGAGACAGAGCTCAGCGGCGTCGTGGTGCTAGGAGGGGACTGCTGCGGTCAGACCGCTGCAGCGAGGTCAGGGAACTGCTCGGAGGTGTCACCCTCGACGAGGACGTCCCCGTGGTACAGGGCGTCGAAGTCGACTTTGATGACATCGGCACTGGTGTCGTCGATCCACATGACACTGAGCGTATGAGTCACGTTTAAGGAATCTTTGAGTCACGATTCTGAAAACGCTGGCAATTCTTACCGCCGGGTAGGTTGGCGATGTTTGCGGGCGGCGCATGCAGGCGACTTACTCAAAAGTCAGTATGCCCCTGACCTGCGCCTAAGTCGTTCTGTCGAGCATTCCGGGGCGATCGGGTGTGTGTGCCGACACATCTGGGCGGCGCTGTGATCCCAGCAAACGTTACTTGCGAGTTCTACTCCCGAGTAGGGCGCGAGCCGTCGCTGAACCGTTCGGGCCGGTGCGTCGTGATCGGGATGGACGGGTTGACGGCTCGACTTACCGTTGTTAACTTAACGACGGTATCTCCGCCGTCCCCTGGAAAGGGAACTCGCATGCTGAATCGAATCGCGCTGCTGGCGATCGCCGCGCCCCGTCGCGTCCTGGCGCTGTCGGCGCTCATCATGGTCGCGGCCGCGATCTTCGGCGTTCCGGTCGCCAAGAGTCTGTCCGCCGGCGGGTTCCAGGACCCGACCTCGGAATCGGCCCGGGCGACACAGTTGCTCACCGACAAGTTCCATCAGGGCGACATGCAGCTGATCATCAGCGTCAGCTCCCCGGACGGCGTCACCAGTCCCGCCGCCACCACGGTAGGTACAGAGATCGCCACCGCCCTCGGCAAGTCGCCGCACGTCGCACAGGTGACCTCGGCATGGACGGCGCCCGGTCCCGCTGGGGATTTGGTGAGCAAGGACAAGACGTCGGGTCTGATCGTCGCCGGGATCAACGGCGGGGAGAACAACGCACAGAAGTACGCCAAGGAACTGTCCGACTCGCTGACCCACGTCGCGGACGGCCGGCCCGGGGTGACCGTCACGAGCGGTGGCGTATCGATGGTCTACGCCCAGATCAATGCCCAGACCGAGCGCGACCTGCTGCTCATGGAGTCCATCGCCATCCCGCTGAGCTTCCTGGTGCTGGTCTGGGTGTTCGGTGGCCTGGTCGCCGCGGCCCTGCCCATGCTGGTCGGCGGCATGGCGATCCTGGGCACGATGTCGGTGCTGCGGCTCATCACGTTCTCCACCGATGTGTCGATCTTCGCGCTCAATCTGTCCACCGCCATGGGACTGGCCCTGGCCATCGACTACACGCTGCTGATCATCAGCCGTTACCGCGACGAACTCGCCGAAGGGCAGCCGAGGGACAGGGCGCTGATCCGCACCATGGCGACCGCGGGCCGGACGGTGCTGTTCTCCGCGACGACGGTCGCGCTGTCGATGGCGGCCATGCTGCTGTTCCCGATGTACTTCCTGAAGTCCTTCGCCTACGCCGGCGTCGCCACGGTGGGATTCGCGGCGCTGGCCGCCATCATCGTCACCCCGGCCGCGATCTGGTTCCTCGGCGACCGCCTCGACGCCCTCAACGTGCGCCGGTTGTTCCGGCGGTCCCCTGCCCCCGCTGCCAAACCGGTCGAGCAGCTGTTCTGGTACCGGTGGACGGGTGCGGTGATGCGCCGAGCCATCCCGATCGGCCTCGCGGTGACGGCGTTGCTGTTGTTGTTGGGCGCGCCGTTCCTCGGCGTCAAATGGGGTTTCCCCGATGATCGGGTGCTGCCCGCCTCGGCCTCGGCGCACGAGGTCGGCGACCAGTTGCGCAACGACTTCACCGACAATTCGGCCACCGCGGTGACCGCCGTCATCCCCGATGCCGACGGACTCACGCCCGCCGAGCTCGATCGGTACGCGACGGAGCTGTCGAAGGTCGCGTCGGTCACCGCGGTGTCCAGCCCGACGGGTACGTTCGCCGCCGGTCAGCGCGTCGGCCCCGCCGGCAATGCCGGGATCGCCGACGGCAGTGCGTTTCTCACCGTCGGCAGCACCGCACCCCTGTTCTCCGAGGCTTCCGAACGGCAGCTCGACGCCTTGCACGCGGTGAGCGGGCCGGACGGGCGCACCGTGGAACTCGCCGGGATCGCGCAGATCAACCGCGACAGCGTCACCGCCATCACCACCCGGTTGCCCTGGGTGCTCGGGGTGATCGCGGTGATCACCTTCGGATTGCTGTTCCTGCTCACCGGCAGCGTGGTGCTGCCGCTGAAAGCCCTTGTGCTCAATGTGCTTTCCCTGACCGCGGCCTTCGGGTCGCTGGTGTGGATCTTCCAGGACGGACATCTGTCAGCGCTGGGGACCACCCCGACCGGCACGTTGGTGGCCAACATGCCCGTTCTGCTGTTCTGCATCGCCTTCGGGTTGTCGATGGACTACGAGGTGTTCCTGGCCGCACGGATCCGGGAGTACTGGCTGAAGCTGGACGGGCCCGCGCGGCAACGCAACGACAAGGCCGTGGCGCTCGGCCTGGCACGGACCGGCCGCGTCATCACCGCCGCCGCGCTGGTCATGTCGATCACCTTCGCCGCGCTGATCGCCGCCCAGGTGTCGTTCATGCGGATGTTCGGCGTCGGGTTGACACTGGCCGTCCTGGTCGACGCGACCCTGGTGCGGATGGTGCTGGTGCCGGCGTTCATGCACGTGGCGGGTGGCTGGAACTGGTGGGCGCCGACACCGCTGGCATGGCTGCACGAACGAATCGG
>JAHFVC010000025.1 GCA_023264765.1 Mycobacterium sp.
TGCAACTGGGCGCGGTCATGCTGGTGCTGAGTCGCGGTGGCGATGGCTGGGCGTTCGCGGCCACCGCATCGGTGATCGCGGCGGTGGTCGTGTTGTTGTTCGGCTGCCTGTACCCCAACCTGATTCCGTCGACCCTGGACCCGGCGTGGAGCCTCACCATCCACAACGCGTCCTCCACCCCGTACACGTTGAGAATCATGAGCTGGGCGGCGGTTCTGGTGACTCCCCTGGTGATCGCGTACCAGGCTTGGACCTACTGGGTGTTCCGGCAGCGCATCTCGGCCGACCGGATCCCGGACCCCGCGGGACTCTCACCGCGCCTGCCATGAACTCACCGGCCATGCGCCGCTACCTCATCGCAGCGGTGGCCTGCGGCACGGTGATCAGCGTCGCCACGGTCGCCTCGGCCTGGGTGCTCGCCCACCTGGTCGCCGGAGTAATCACCGATCCGGCCGCCCGCACCGTCACGCACTGGTCCGGTCAGCTGCTGATCCTGTTGGGGCTGTGGACGGTTCGCACCATCGGATCCTGGCTGCAGGCCCGCCTCAGCCAGCGCGCCGCGACGGCGGTGATCGGCGAGCTCGGCTCGGCGGTGCTGCGGACGGTCACCGCACGCGACCCGCAGCGGCTGGCCGCGGTCCGCGACGAGACCGCCGTGATCCTCACCAGAGGATTGGACGGGCTGCGCCCGTACTTCACCGGATATCTGCCCGCCGCCGTCCTCGCCGGGATCCTCACACCGCTCACGGTGATCGTGATCGCCGCGACCGATCTGCAGGCCGCCATCATCGTGGCGATCGCATTGCCGCTCGTCCCGCTGTTCATGATCCTCATCGGCAAGCTGACCGCGGATCGCTCGGCGGCCGCGTTGGCGGCAATGACGATGCTGCAGTCCCGGCTCCTCGATCTGGTCGCCGGGATCCCCACCCTGCGCGCCCTGGGCCGGGCCGCCGGTCCGGCCCATCGCATCGCCGAACTGGCTGCCGCACATCGCCGTTCGGCGATGGCCACGCTACGCATCGCGTTTCTCTCCGCCGCCGTCCTGGAACTGCTGGCGACGCTCGGTGTGGCACTCGTGGCGGTCAGCGTCGGGCTGCGACTGGTCTTCGGCGAGGTGACGCTGGCCGCCGGGCTGACGGCGCTGCTGCTGGCCCCCGAGGTGTTCTGGCCGTTGCGCCGGGTGGGCGTGCAGTTCCACGCCGCACAGGACGGTAAAGCCGCCGCCGATGCTGCGTTGCGACTACAGGAGTCGGCGCCGGTGCGGGCGGCGGGTCACCACACTCCCCACGGCGGCACCATCCGACTGGAGGAGCTCAGTGTCATCGGGCGCGACGGCGCGGCACCAGACCGGTTGACCGCCGGCGCAATCGGCGGTGAGGTGACGGTTCTCACCGGGCCCAACGGCTGTGGGAAGTCCACCACTTTCGAGGCGATCCTGGGCCTGACCGCGGCCTCGTCGGGCCGGGTGCTCGTCGGGGACGTCGACATCGCCGACGCCGACTTGCAGACATGGTGGCCACAGGTGTCGTGGTTACCGCAGCGCCCCGTGCTCCTCCCCGGCACCGTGCGGGCCAACCTGGAACTGTTCGGCCAGCTGCCCGATATCGACAATGCTTGCCGCGCAGCCGGGTTCGACGAGGTGTTGGCGACGCTGCCCGACGGCCTGGACACCGTGATCGGGCGTGACGGGGTGGGGCTGTCACTGGGACAGCGCCAGCGCCTTGGCCTGGCCCGGGCGCTGGGTTCGACGGCGCGGGTGCTGCTGCTCGACGAGCCGACAGCCCACCTCGATGCGGACACCGAACGCCGTGTACTGGAGTCCATTTCGGCACGCGCACGAGACGGCGCCACGGTGCTCGTGATCGGGCATCGCGCACCGGTCCTGGCCGCGGCCGACCGGATCATCGCGGTGGGCGGAGCCTTGCATGTCCCCTCGTGATGTGCTCGACCTGCTGCGTCCGCGGTGGCCGCGACTGTTGCTGGCCGTGCTGTTCGGCACCTTAGCGCTGGGCAGCGCCCTGGCACTGGCGACGGTGTCGGCGTGGCTGATCACCCGAGCCTGGCAGATGCCGCCGGTACTGGATCTCACCGTGGCGGTGGTCGCCGTTCGCGCGCTGGGTATTTCCCGCGGCGTCTTCAGCTACTGCGAACGGCTGGCAATTCACGACACAGCGCTGCGGGCGGCCGGGCAGGCCCGCGCGGGGTTGTACCGCCGGCTGACCGAACTCCCCCCGGACACTGCGATGCGATTGCACAGCGGCGAAGTGGTGGCACGGGTGGGCAGTTCGGTCGACGAACTCACCGACGTGTTGGTGCGGGCGGTGCTGCCGATCTGCGTCGCAGTGCTGCTGTCGGCTGCCGCGATCACGATCGTGGGACTGATCGCGCCGGCCGCCGCCGCGGCACTCGCCGCCTGCTTGCTGGTGGCCGGGGTGCTGGCGCCATGGCTGGCGGGCCGCGCATCAGCCACGGCCGAACAGCTGGCCGGCCGTGAGCACAGCGCTCGCGACACCGCCACCATGCTCGCGCTGGAGCACGCGCCGGAGCTGAGGGTCAGCGGCAGACTGCCCGAGGTGATCGCCGAATCCGAACGCCGACACCATGATTGGGGGCGTGAACTGGATCGATCGGCGGTACCCACCGCGCTGGCCGCCGCCGCATCCACCGCGGCTGTCGGCGCGGCGGTACTCGCCGCCGCCGTCATCGGCATCACGCTGGCACCCGTCACCGCACCCACCACGCTCGCCATCCTCATGCTCGTCCCGTTGTCGGCGTTCGAGGCGACCACCGTGCTACCCGCAGCGGCGGTGGCCCTGGTGCGGGCCCGCCTCGCCGCGGACCGGATCGGTGACATCACCTCACCGGCCGCGGATCTGCGACAACGGCCGCAGGTCCCCGAGGTTGTCCTCACGCCCGGCAACCGAGTGGCCGTGCTCGGTCCAAGCGGATGCGGAAAAACGACGCTGCTCATGGGAATTGCCGCCCGATACCCTGAGAACCCGCTGACCGCTGCCTTTTTCGCCGAGGATGCGCATCTGTTCGACACCACGGTGCGCGACAACCTGCTGGTGGCCCGCGGCGACGCCACCGACGACGCACTGCGCTCGACCCTGGACCGGGTGGGACTACGCCCCTGGCTCGATCAACTGCCCGACGGTCTGGACACCATCCTGACCGGCGGCGCGGCGGCCGTCTCCGCCGGCCAGCGCCGGCGCCTGCTGCTGGCCCGCGCATTGATCTCCGACTTCCCCATCGTGTTACTCGACGAGCCGACCGAGCACCTGGACGAGGCCGACAGTGACCGGCTGTTGCGCGGGCTGCTCACCCCCGGTGCGCTGTTCGACCGCGAACGCACCGTCGTGGTGGCCACTCATCACCTGCCCGACGGCACGGGTTGTCCGGCAGTGCGGTTGTCTCCCGGCGAGTACCCTCACCAATCATGAGCTCCCATGACCCGTACGGCGGGCAGTATCCGGGGCAATTTCCGGGGCAGTATCCACCGCCACCGCCGCAGCCCTACGCCGGCTATCCGCCGCCGCCGATCACCCCGCGCAACGGGCTCGGCGTCACCGCGCTCGTCCTGGCCGTGCTGGGACTGCTGTTCTCGTGGACCATCGCCGGCGGCATCATCTTCGGCCTGATCGCCCTCATCGTCGGGTTCGTGGGGCGCGGCCGCGTCAAACGGGGCGAGGCCACCAACGGTGGACTGGCGATCTCCGGAATCGTGCTGGGCGCGTTGGCAATCGTGCTGGGGCTGGTGTTCATCCCGGTCTGGATCGGCTTCTTCTCCCAGCTCGGCATCGGTGACTATGTCGACTGCATGCAAAAGGCCGGAAACGATCGGACCGCCCAGGTGCAGTGCGAGGACAACATGCGCGACAAGATCCAGTCCGACTACGGAGTGACCATCGCCCCCACCCCTTAGCGGGGCGGGAAATACTTGATGATGCCCTCCTGCACGACGGTCGCCACGATCTGACCGTCCGCACCGAAGAAATGCCCATTGCTCAACCCGCGGGAGTCGGCCGCCACCGGTGACGACGTGGAGTACAGCACCCACTCGTCGAACCGCACCGGCCGGTGGAACCACACCGTGTGGTTCATCGTCACCGCGAAAATCCGGTCGTAACCCCATGACAACCCGTGCCTGGTGATGATCGGATCCAGCACCGTGGTGTCCGAGGAGTACACCAGTGCCGCGGCGTGCAGGACGGGATCGTCAGGCATCGGCCCGTCGGCGGTGAGCCACACCCGGTTGTGATCCAGCCGGCCACCCTTTTCGCGCATCACCCACGCCGGGTCGTTGGTGTATCGCCACTGGATGGGCTTGAGCGCCGCGACGAACAGCGGCACCTTCTCCTCGAAGCCGACCAGCAATTCGTCGATGGTGGGCAATGTGTCGGGATGCGGTACGTCGGGGAACGGGGCGTCGTGCTCCAGGCTGCGCCCGCCAGCCAGATGTGACACCAGCGCGGTGCCCAGCAGCACCCCGTCCTGGGTGACGTCCACCCGGCGGTTGGCGAAGCGGCGTTCGTCCCGCAACCGGATCACCTGGAAATCCAGATCTTTCGCCGGGTCACCGCCCGCGATGAAGTGCATCGAGAGGGTGGTCGGCGGAAGGTTCTCCGGCACGGTCCGGCTGGCCGCCACGAATGCTTGCGCCATCATCTGGCCGCCGAACGTGCGGACCGGGTTCAGGCTCGGATGCGTTCCGGTGAACGTATCCTCACCCACCCTGGTGAGATCGAGGACCGTCAGCAGTTCCTGAAGATCGGCTGCCGACAAGAGTCCCCCTTAGGCGTGGTCGTCCTCACCGATCCGGTGCACATGGATCAGGTTGGTCGAGCCTACTGTGCCGGGCGGTGCGCCAGCGACGATGACCACCAGGTCGCCCCGCTTGTACCGGCCCAGCCCCAGCAGCGACTCGTCGACCTGCCGGATCATGCCATCGGTGGTCTGGATGTGCGGGACGATGAACGTCTCGGTGCCCCAGGTCAGCGCAAGCTGACTGCGCACCTCCGGCAGCGGGGTGAACGCCAGCAGGGAAAGCGGCGTGTGCAGGCGCGCCAGTCGGCGCACGGTGTCCCCGGACTGGGTGAAGGCGACCAGCGCCTTGGCGTCCAGGCGTTCGCCGATATCGCGTGCGGCATAGGAGATGACGCCGCGCTTGGTGCGGGGGGTGTGGGTGAGCTGGGGGACGGCCGTCGAGTTGTCCTCGACCGCGGCGACGATGCGCGCCATGGTGCGGACGGTCTCCAGCGGGTACTTGCCGACCGACGTCTCACCCGAGAGCATGACGGCGTCGGCGCCGTCGAGCACCGCGTTGGCCACGTCGGACGCCTCGGCCCGGGTGGGACGGGAGTGCTCGATCATCGATTCCAGCATCTGGGTGGCGACGATGACGGGTTTGGCGTTCTCCCTTGCCATCTGGATGGCCCGCTTCTGCACCAGCGGAACCTCTTCGAGCGGCAGCTCGACGCCGAGGTCACCGCGGGCGACCATGATCGCGTCGAAGGCCAGCACGATCGCCTCGAGGTTGTCGACGGCCTCGGGCTTCTCCAGTTTGGCGATGACGGGGACCCGGCGCCCGACCCGGTCCATCACCTCGTGCACCAGCTCGATATCGGCGGGCGACCGCACGAAGGACAGTGCCACCAGGTCGACGCCGAGTTTGAGCGCGAATTCCAGGTCGGCGATGTCCTTCTCGGACAGCGCGGGCACCGAGACGTTCATGCCGGGCAGGGACAGTCCCTTGTTGTTGCTGACGCGGCCGCCCTCGGTGACGGTGCAGACCACGTCGTTGCCATCGATGTGCTCGACGACGAGGCCCACGTTGCCGTCGTCGACCAGGAGGCGGTCGCCGGGAGAGGCATCCATGGCCAGCTGCTTGTAGGTGGTGGACACCCGATCATGGGTGCCCATGAAGTCGTCCACGGTGATGCGGATGGTCTCGCCGGCCTGCCACAGCGTGGCGCCGGTGGCGAACCTGCCCAGCCGGATCTTGGGTCCCTGCAGGTCGGCGAGGATGCCGACCGCACGGCCGGCGGCGTCTGAAGCCGCCCGGACGTTCCGGTAGTTCTCTTCGTGGTCGGAATGGCTGCCGTGGCTGAAGTTCAGCCGTGCGACGTCCATCCCCGCTTCGACCAGAGCCTTCACCATCTCCTCGGTGCCGGTCGCCGGGCCGAGGGTACAGACGATCTTTCCGCGTCTATTCACGTCACGTGAGCATAGTCATGATCGATTCAGACGGCTATTCAGACTGTTCAGACAACAGCCAGCGGCAGGGTGCCCGGCCGCACCGGCGCGGGCAGATCCGACTCCCCCATCAGGAACGCGTCGACGGCGTGCGCGGCGCTGCGCCCCTCCGCGATGGCCCACACGATCAGCGAGGCGCCGCGATGGGCGTCTCCGCAGACGAACACCCCCGGCGCGTCGGTCTGCCAGTCCGAACCGGACGACACGGTGCCGCGCCTGGTCAGCGACAGATCGAGCCCGTCCAGCAGGGCCATGTGCTCGACGCCCTCGAATCCGATCGCCAGCAGGGCGAGGTCGCACGGGATCTCCATCGGTTCGCCGACCGGGGTGATGACCCGGCGCCCGTTGGCGTCGCGCTCGACCTTGACCTCCGCGATCTCCATCGCCCGGAGATTGCCGGTCGTACCGTCGGGCCCGTCACCTATGAAGCGCTGGACCGCGACCTCGAACCGGCGCGCGCCGCCCTCGGCATGCGCGGGCGAGGTCCGCAGCACCAACGGCCACGTCGGCCACGGGCTCAGCGCCTCGTCGCGCAGTCCGGGAGGCTCCGGGTTGTAGTCGAGCTGGGTGACCGAGACCGCGCCCTGCCGGTGCGCGGTGCCCAGGCAGTCCGCGCCGGTGTCGCCGCCGCCGATGATCACCACGTGCTTACCCGCCGCGGACAGCTCCGAGGCACCGTCACCCTCGCATTCCTTGTTGGCAGGCACCAGATGCTCCATCGCCAGGTGCACACCGCTCAGGTGACGCCCCTCGACGTCGTTGTCGCGGGCGCGCAGCGCACCCACCGCCAGCACCACCGCGTCGTATTGTTCGCGCAGTCGTTCGACCGGCAGGTCCACGCCCACCTCACAGTCGGTGACGAAACGCGTTCCCTCGGCCCGCATCTGGCTCAGGCGCTGGTTCAGCGTCGACTTCTCCAGCTTGTACTCCGGGATGCCGTAGCGCATCAGGCCACCGATCCGGTCATCGCGTTCGTAGACGGTGACGTGGTGCCCGGCCCTGGTGAGTTGTTGTGCCGCAGCAAGACCGGCCGGCCCCGACCCGACCACCGCGACGCTCTTACCGGTGGAGATCGCCGACGGCTGCGGTTCCACGGTGCCCGCCAACCATGCCTGGTCCACGATCGTCTGCTCGATGCGTTTGATGGTGACGCTGCCGCCGGTCTGTTCGTCGGCGATGGACAACACGCAGGCCGCCTCGCACGGAGCTGGGCACAACCTGCCGGTGAACTCCGGGAAGTTGTTGGTGGCGTGCAGACGATCGCTGGCGGCATCCCACCGGCCGCGGCGCACCAGATCATTCCATTCGGGGATCAGGTTGCCCAGCGGGCAGCCCGCCGTCCCGGAATGGCAGAACGGGATGCCGCAGTCCATACAGCGGCGCGCCTGCTGGGAGACTTCGGCGGTGCGCTTGGCCTGATCCTGCGATTCGTAGACCTCGTGCCAGTCGCCGACGCGTTCGTCGACGGCGCGTTTGGCCGCTTCGCGCTTGGTGACTTTCAGGAATCCGGTGGGGTCAGCCACGGCTCGCCTCCATGATCGCGGTGTCCACGTCGCGCCCTTCGGCTTTCGCCATCCGGGTGGCCTGCAGGACACGCTGGTAATCGGTCGGCATGACCTTGGTGAACTGGGCGCTGCGCCGCGGCCAGTCCGAGAGCAGGGAGCGGGCCACGGTGCTGTCGGTGAACTGCGCGTGCCGCGCCACCACCTCGTGCAGCCAAGCCAGATCCTCGGGCTCGAGGCGTTGCAGTTCCACCATCTCGGTGTTCACCTTCACCGGGTCCAGACCCAGCACGAAGGCGATGCCGCCGGACATGCCTGCGGCCATGTTGCGGCCGGTGTCGCCCAGCACCACCACGCGGCCACCGGTCATGTACTCGCAGGCATGGTCGCCGACGCCCTCGACGACGGCCAGTGCGCCGGAGTTGCGGGCGCAGAACCGTTCCCCGGCCCGCCCACGCAGGAACACCTCGCCCGAGGTGGCGCCGAACACCAGGGTGTTACCGGCGATGACGTTGTCCTCCGGCAGGAAGAGCACGTCATCCGGCGGCCGGACGATCACCCGCCCACCGGAAAGTCCCTTGCCGACATAGTCGTTGGCATCGCCGACGAGCTCGAGGGTGACCCCCGGCGGCAGGAACGCGCCGATCGACTGGCCCGCCGACCCGGTCAGGGTGACATGGATGGTGTCATCGGGCAGGCCGGTGGCACCGTAGCGCCGGGTGACTTCCGCACCGAGAAGTGTGCCCACCGTGCGGTTGACGTTGCGCACCGGTAGTTCCAGCCGGACCGGGTGGGCATCCTCCAGCGCTCCCTCGGCCAGTTGGATCAGCGTCTGATCCAGTGCCTGGCCCAACCCGTGATCCTGATCCCGCAACCGGCGGCGCTGGGTCAGCGTGGCCCCGTGCGCATCGGTGGGCAGCGCGAAGATCGGACTCAGATCCAGGCCACGACTCTTCCAGTGCGCGATTCCCTCGGCCGTCTCGAGGACGTCCGCCCGGCCGATTGCCTCGTCGAGGCTGTGGAACCCAAGCTCGGCGAGGTAGCTCCGGATGTCCTCGGCGATGAACCGGAAGAAGTTCTCCACGAATTCCGGCTTGCCGTTGAACCGCGCCCGCAGTTCGGGGTTCTGTGTCGCCACGCCCACCGGGCAGGTGTCGAGGTGACACACCCGCATCATGATGCAGCCCGCGACCACCAGCGGCGCGGTGGCGAAACCGTACTCCTCGGCGCCGAGCAGGGCAGCGACCATGACATCGCGGGCGGTCCGCATACCGCCGTCGCACTGCACGGTGATGCGGTCACGCAAACCGTTGAGCACCAAGGTCTGCTGGGTGTCGGCCAGACCGATCTCCCACGGCGCCCCGGCATGCTTGAGGCTGGTCAGTGGCGCTGCACCGGTGCCGCCGTCGTAGCCGGAGATCAGCACCACGTCGGCGTGCGCCTTGGACACGCCGGCGGCGACCGTGCCGACCCCGACCGAGCTGACCAGCTTGACGTGGATGCGGGCCTGGTCGTTGGCGTTCTTCAGATCGTGGATGAGTTGCGCCAGATCCTCGATCGAGTAGATGTCGTGATGCGGCGGCGGCGAGATGAGCCCGACACCGGGGGTGGAGTGCCGGGTCTTGGCGACGTTCGGGTACACCTTGTAGCCCGGAAGCTGGCCCCCCTCACCGGGTTTGGCGCCTTGGGCCATCTTGATCTGGATGTCGGTGGCGTTAACCAGGTAGTCGCTGGTGACGCCGAACCGGCCCGAGGCGACCTGTTTGACCGCACTGCGCCGCATCGGGTCGTACAGTCGCTCGACGTCCTCGCCACCCTCGCCCGAGTTGGACCGTCCGCCGATGCTGTTCATCGCGATGGCCATGGTCTCGTGCGCCTCGGCCGAGATGGATCCGTAGCTCATGGCTCCGGTGTTGAAGCGAGTCACGATGGAGTCGACGGATTCGACGTCCTCCAGCGCGACCGGCGGCCGCACGCCCCTCTTGAACTCGAACAGGCCGCGCAGCGCCCCGCCCTCGCGGTTGAGCCGGTTCACCTCGTCGGAGTACTGGGCGAAGATGTCGCGGCGGGCGGTGCGGGTCGAATGCTGCAGCAAGAAAACCACTTCCGGGGTGAAGAGGTGCAATTCGCCGTCCCGGCGGAACTGGTATTCACCACCCACCGACAGCCGCCGGTGAGCCCGCTCGGTGGGGTTCTCGGGGTAGGCACGGCGATGCCGGAACCTGACCTCTTCCGCGAGCACGTCGAGTCCGACGCCACCCAGTTGCATCGGTGTCCCGGTGAAGTATTCGTCGATGATCTCGCGGTCGATCCCGATGGCCTCGAAGATCTGGGCGCCGGTGTAGGAGGCCACCGTTGAGATGCCCATCTTGCTCATCACCTTCATGACACCCTTGCCGAGCGCCTTGAGGTAGTTGCGCACCGCGGTGGTCGGTTCGATGCCGGTCAGTTCGCCCTCACGGATCAGATCCTCGATCGACTCGAAGGCAAGGTACGGGTTGACCGCCGCGGCTCCGAAGCCGATGAGCATGGCGATGTGGTGGACCTCGCGGGCGTCGCCACTTTCCACCACCAGCGCGACGCTGGTGCGTTCCTTGGTGCGGACCAGATGGTGGTGCACCGCCGAGACTGCCAGCAGGGACGGAATGGGCGCCTTGGTGTGGTCGGAGTCGCGGTCCGAGATCACCAGGGTACGAGCACCTTTCGCGATAGCATCGCAAGCCCGGGCCCGAAGGTCCTCCAACGCCTCGGCCAGGCCCTCGCCGCCGCGTTCGACGTCATAGAGGGCGCGCAGTACCGCTGTGCGCAGACCGGGCTGCTCACCGTCATCGTTGATATGCACGATCTTGCCCAGCTCGTCGTTGTCGAGCACCGGCCAGCCCAGCATGATCTGGCGCACTGAGGCCGCGGTGGGCTCCAGCAGATTCTGCTCGGGACCCATGACCCGGCCCATGGAGGTGACCACCGCCTCCCGGATGGCATCCAGGGGCGGATTGGTCACCTGCGCGAAGAGTTCCACGAAGTAGTCGTAGAGCAATCGGGAACGTTGGGAGAGAACAGCACTCGGGGTGTCGGTGCCCATCGATCCGAGCGGTTCACCACCGGAGGCGGCCATCGGTGTCAGCAGGATGCGCAACTCTTCCTCGGTGTATCCGAAGGACACCTGCCTGCGCACCACCGACTCGTGGTTCGGTTGCATGCGAGTACGGTCGGGCAACGTCTTGAGGTAGAGCAGGCCGGCGTGCAACCACTCGCCGTACGCCTCGGACGCGGCCAGTTCGTCCTTGATCTCGTCGTCGGACACGATGCGGCCTGCTGCCGTGTCGATCAGGAACATCTTGCCGGGCTCTAAGCGACCCTTGGCAACCACCTCGCCGCTGGGAATGTCGAGCACGCCGCTCTCGCTGGCCAGGATGATGCGGTCGTCCATGGTTCGCCACCAGCGTCCCGGCCGTAATCCGTTGCGGTCCAGCACCGCACCAACGACCGTACCATCGGTGAAGGTGACGCAGGCGGGCCCGTCCCAGGGCTCCATCAACGACGCGTGGAACTGCCAGAAGGCCCGCCGTTGCGGGCTCATCGTGGTGTTGTTCTCCCAGGCCTCCGGGATCATCATCAGCACCGCGTGCGGCAGGCTGCGCCCGCCCAGGTGCAGCAATTCGAGGACCTGGTCGAACGACGCCGAGTCCGAGCCCTCGCTGGCACAGATAGGCGAAAGCCGACTCAGGTCACCGGGAATGAGTGCGCTGGCCAGCTTCGCCTCGCGGGCGTGCATCCGGTTGCGGTTGCCGCGGACCGTGTTGATCTCGCCGTTGTGCGCGACGAAGCGGAACGGGTGCGCCAGCGGCCACGAGGGGAAAGTGTTGGTGGAGAAGCGGCTGTGCACGATCGCGATGGCACTCATACAACGCTCGTCGCGTAGGTCCGGAAAGAACTTCGGCAGTTGCTTCTCGGTGAGCATGCCCTTGTAGGCCATGGTGCGCGAGGACAGCGTCGGGAAATACACGTCGCCGGCTTCGGCGCGTTTGCGCAGCGGATAGACCCGCCGGTCCAAGTCGAGTCCGCCCGGGCGGACGCCCGCGCGTTCCGGTGCCGCGACGAACAGCTGCGCCATGTACGGCATGCAACTGACGGCGGTCGCCCCGACATCGGCACCGGCCGGATCGACCGGCAACTCACGCCAGCCGAGTACTTCCAGTCCTTCCTCACCGGCGAGGACCTCGATCCTGTCCCGCTCCGCAGAACGTGCCACCGGGTCCTGCGGCAAGAAGCAAATACCTGCCGCAAACGTGTTATCACCGTTGGCATTCGGTGCAGGAAGTGCGAAATCGACTACAGCGGAGAGCATCTCGACAGGGAGCTGTAGCAGAATTCCCGTTCCGTCGCCGGTATTGGGTTCGGCGCCGACCGCGCCGCGATGCTCCAAATTCTCCAAAGCGCTCAATGCATCCGCAACGAGGGCGTGTGATCGGCGCCCTTTGATATCGGCGATCATGGCCACGCCGCAGGAATCGGACTCATTGTCCGGGTCGTACAGGCCTTGAGCTTCGGGAAGTGCCGAGAACAGCAACTGACATACCTCCGCAGTCTTCGAGATGTCGTCGAGGGACTGCGTCGGCCCGAAAGGTCAGTGTATCAGCGCAGACACGTGTCTACCCACCGATAAACGTGGGGACCAGCGGGAACCCCGGCCAGTTGCGCACCACCGTCCAGATGGCGGCGGTGGCGACGACAGTCACGATGGCCGCGGTCGGCATGAGCTTCTGACCGCGCCGCCACCGCACCACCAGCCACGTGAACAACACTGGTAACCCGACGAGCAGAAACACGTTGTCGACGACCGCCGCGCCGACATTGCCGGTGAGCAGGTCATGGGTCATCCGCAGCCCACCGCAAGCCGGGCAGTCCAGGCCGGTGAGCATCTTGAACGGGCAGCCGGGGAACAGAAACCCGGGCCGGTGCGGGTCCGCGAGGCCGATGTAGGCAAGACTGCCCGCCAGCACCGCACCGGTGCCGATGATCCCGTAGTGCGCGGTCTTAAGTTCCATCGCGCAAGGGGCGGCCCTGCGGGTCGCGGACCTTGTCGGTCAGCAACATGATGGCGTCGATGATGCCCCAGATGACCGCACCGAGCCCGCACGTGACAAGGCCGACCAGCAGCTGAGCGACGCCCAGGCCTGTGTAACCGAGATACATCCGTCCGATACCCACCAGGCCGAACAACCCGAGGAGTTGCAGCAGGCCGGCGACGACCTTGGACTTGTCCGAGAACGGCTCGCCGGTCAGCGGGTGGCGGCCGTACGGCGCCATCGGGTCGTAGTAGGCACCCGGGTAGGCCGGCGGCGGATACTGCGGCGGGTACTGCGGCCCACCTGGCGGAGGCGGCGGGATGCTGCCCGGGTCGACACCGTAGGGCGGCTGTTCAGTCATGGGTTCAGGATGCCAGAGATCGGCCGCTCGTCGAGGGCACACAGCAGGTCAGATCCGACGCGCCTCCGGCACTTCGGCGGCAAACCGTGAATTCGGTTCTGTCAAGGCCTATTTCGTGATCTGTGGATGGTTTCGGGGGGCTGTGGATAACTCCGGCAGTTGTCGGTGGTTCGTACTAATGTTCGAAGGGTGGAAGGTGTCGTTGATCTGGTCGCGGTGATGGACGAACTGTCCACCGCTGAGTTCGACGACGCCACTGTCACTGAGTTGTTGGATGTGCAGACGGCGTTGGAGCGGGTGTTCCGGCAGATCCCGGCGATCCAGCATCGGGTGATGGCCGCGATCAAAACCCAAGCGGGCCCCGCTGATCTGGGGGCCCGCACCTGGCGCGACGCGTTGGGCATCCGGTTACGGCTCTCGGAAGCCGAAGCAGGCCGGCGACTGGCCGACGGTGAGGTGCTCGCCCCGCGGCGCGGGCTGACCGGTGAACCCTTGGCGCCGGCGTACCCGGCCACCTCCGCAGCCCACGCCCGCGGGGACATCACCGCCGAGCATGTCCGCATCATCACCACCACGATGGGCAAGATCCCGTTGCGGGTGGATGAACCGACCCGCACCGATGCCGAGGCCCGCCTGGCCGGTTTCGCGACCGTGCATGATCCGGGGACGCTGCGTGCGCTGGCCAAACACCTACTGGAGGTGCTCGACCCCGACGGCCCCGAACCCAACGATGACGAGGCCGCGGCGCGCCGGCAGGAGCGGCGCACGTTTGTGCTGGGGCCGCAAGACGCCGACGGCAACAGCGATTTCCACGGCGTACTGACCGCGGAGGGGCGGGCCTATCTGGAACCGGTGTTCGGCAAGCTGGCCGCCCCCGGGATGTGCAACCCCGACGACGACACCCCCTGCACCAGAGGCACCCCACCCCACGAGTTGATCGACACCGATACCCGCACCCGGGGCCAGCGCCAGCACGACGCGCTGATCACGATCGCCCGCAACGCCCTGACCTCCGGAGAACTCGGCCAACACAACGGCCTGCCGGTGACGGTGGTGCTCGGCGCGACGGTCGCCGAGTTCGCAGCGGTGACCGGGCAGGCAGTCACCGCGGGCGGGAGCAGGGTGGCGATGCGTGATGTGATCCGGATGGCCTCGCACGCCTGGTGGTGTTTGACGGTGTTCGACGACGTGACCGGCCAACCGCTGCATTTCGGGCGGACCCGCCGCTGCGCGAACCCTGACCAACGGCTGGTGTTGACCTACAAACATCGGGGCTGCACGTTCCCGGGGTGCCGGGTACCCGCGTTAGGGTGTCAGGCCCACCATGGGAAAAGCGATTTCGCCCAGTACGGCAACACCGATATCGGAGAGATGGTGCCCGCCTGCGGCCCGCACAACCGCTACGTCACCGAGAAAGGCTGGAAAACCGTCATCCACCCCGACAGCACCGTCGAATGGATCCCACCACCACTGTTGGACACCGGCCAAGCCCGCACCAACACCTACCACCACCCCGAACACATCATGGGCGACACCAACCCCGCCACGACGGCTCGACCCGAAGCACCACCGGGAACCGCGGCATGATCAGCCGTCGGCGGTATTCACATGTCGCCGTGGCGACTTCGCACAAAGCTGTACGCGCCGTACGCCGCGATGCCAAGGGCGGCCAGCACCAGGAGTACCTTGCCGAAGGGCGCGGAGCCCAAGGTCTTCACCGCGGCATCGATGCCGGATGCCTTCGACGGATCTGACGTGATGGTGGCAACAATCACCAGCACGCCCGCACCCGCAAGTGCCAGACCCTTCGCGATGTAGCCGACCATGCCGATCGGGATGACGATGGCGCCGCCGGTGTCGTCCAGGTCCTTCACGAAGCGCTTCGTTGCGCCTTTGTACACGTGGTAGCCACCGACGCCGATGACGACCAGGGCCACGATGACCAGCAGCGCGCTCCCCCAGCCGGACTGCATCAGTTGCGCGCTCAATCCCGCGTTCTGTTGTCCGCTCGACTGACCGCTGCCCATGGCGAACTTCGCGGCGGAGAATGCCAACGCCACGTTGACGATGCCGACGGCGGCAGCCTTGGCCCGATCCTTGAGTTCGGACTCCACCACGGCCTCCACGAGATGCCACAGCCCCAAAGCGAACAACCCGACGGCCGCCACCCACAACATCACCGATCCGCCCGTCTGCGCGGAAAGCGCTGCGAGCGCGCCGGATTGGTCTGCGCTGCCACCTTGACCGAAGGCCAGCATGAGCACGATCCACGCCAGCAGCAGGTGCAGCACCCCACTGGCCGCGAAGCCTCCGCGCGCGATGCGCTCGAACCAATCGTTGTTGCGTGCCTTTACTGCCGCGCCACGGGTGTCCACCATTGGCGGCGGATACCCCGGCGCGCCCGTGAGCCAAACCACTAATTGACGCGGATGTAGGCGCTCATTGCGGCGGCTTGACGGCCAGTACCGGCTTCGGGCACTCCAGCAGCAACTGCTGCGACACACTCCCCAGCAACAGCTTTCCCACCGGGTTGCGGTGCCGGATGCCGATCACCAGCAGTTCGGCGTCGGGACTGTCCATCGCGACCAACAGTTCCTCGACGGCGTCGACACCCACCGGCTGCGACACCTCATAGGGGACACCGGACGCACCGAGTCGGTCCTGCAGTTCGCGAAGGGCGTCAGATTGCGCGAATTTCGGATCGGCGAGGGCATCTCCCTTGGTGGAGTTGACCACCCGCAACGCAGTCTTGCGCACCCGGGCCTCGGCGATCGCGTGTTCCAAGGCAGCAGTGCCGAACTGGTCCGCGGTGTATCCGACGACGATCATGACGACGAGCCTTCCTTCAGAGCCTTCTCCCGCTGATCGGCGTCATCCTCGACGATCAACAGCGTCTCCTCGCTGCGATGCATCAGCCGCAGAACCAGCGGCGCGAGCAACAGCACCGCCATCAGTACGTAGGTCACGATCGCGACGGGCTCGGTGAACAGACTCCCCCAGTCCCCGGCGCCGAGTTGCAGGCTCTGGCGCAGCTGACGCTCGATGCGCGGGCCGAGAATCACTCCGATGATCAACGGCAACACCGGCAGACCGAACCTGCGCATCATCAGCCCGAGCAGACCGAACACCAGCAGTAGCGCCAGGTCGAGCGGCTGCACGTTCACCGCGAACGCACCGAGCGTGGCGAAGAACAGGATGCCGGCATAGAGGTAGGGCCTCGGGGTGCGCAGCAACTTCGCCCACAACGGCGCCAACGGCAGATTCAGCACGAGCAACAGGAAGTTACCGATGAACAGACTGGCCACCAGGGTCCAGATCAGCAGCGGTTCCTTGTCGAACAGTGTCGGCCCCGGCTGGATGCCGTAGGACACGAAAGCCGTCAGCATCACCGCGGCGGTGGCATTGGTGGGCAGTCCCAAGGACAGCATCGGCACGAGAGTGCCTGCGGCCGAGGCATTGTTGGCGGCCTCCGGCCCGGCGACACCTTCGATGGCACCCTTGCCGAACTCCTCGGGATGCTTGGACAACTTCTTCTCGGTGATGTAGCTCAGGAAGGTCGGCAGCTCGGCACCGCCGGCCGGCAAGGCACCGAACGGAAACCCGTATGCCGTCCCGCGCAGCCACGGCTTCCACGACCGCTTCCAGTCCGACTTGCTCATCCAGGGTCGCCCCACCGGAATGACGTCGGCCGGCCTACGCCGCAGATGCGCCGCCACCCACAACGCCTCACCGAGGGCGAAGATGGCGACGGCGATCACCACGATGTCGATGCCGTCGGACAGTAGCGGCAACCCGAACGTGGCGCGCGGCTGGCCGGTCAGGAAATCGATGCCGACGATGCCGATCGCCAATCCCAGGAACAGGGAGATGGCACCGCGCAGTTTCGAGCTGCCCAGCACCGCGGTGACCGCCACCAGCGCGAACAGCATGATCGCCAGATACGAAGGCGCACCAAGGGTTACCGCGAAGCGCGACACCGCGGGGGCGAACAGCACCAACAGCATGGTGCCGATGGTGCCCGCGACGAACGACCCGATGGCTGCGGTGGCCAGCGCCTGCGCGGCCCGGCCGGCCTTGGCCATCTTGTTGCCCTCGATGGCGGTGATCACCGAGGACGATTCGCCGGGTGTGTTGAGCAGGATCGAGGTGGTCGACCCGCCGTACATACCGCCGTAGAAGATGCCGGCGAACATGATGAACGCTGCGCTGGGACTGACGTTATAGGTGATCGGCAGGAGCAGCGCCACCGTCATCGCAGGCCCGATCCCGGGCAGGACACCGACGGCGGTACCCAGCAGCACGCCGATGACGGCGTACAGCAGATTCATCGGGGTGGCCGCCTCGGCGAAACCCTGCATCAGCCAGTTGAAATTGTCCATCTACAGAATCCCGTCCAATATGCCTGCGGGCAGCGGGATTCCGAGCCCGGAGTAGAACGCGTAGAAGCTGCCGACCGACAGCACACCACCGATCACCAGATTGCGGATGTAATGCCTGCTGCCCAGCACGGTGGCCGCACCGGCGAACATCAGGCCGGCCGTGATCGCCCAGCCCAGCGGTTTGACCAACACGATGGTGGCCACGAACAGCGCGACCAACAGCCCGACGGTGCGCCAGTCGCTGGGCATGTCGGGATCGATGTCCTCCCCCGCATCGGCTTCCCCGACCGACCCGCGCGGTATCGCAATCGCCAAAATGACCGCAAGCGCCAGCAGCACGATGCCGATGACAAGCGGAAAGAACTTGGGCCCCACGGGATCCACCTGGGCGTAGCCGCCGGGCAGGGTGAGCGCGTTGAAGATCAAGAACGCGCCGACGGCGACAAGCACCGCGACCACCAGATACTGGGCCTTGTCCACCCGCCGTCCGCCGGCTTCCGGGGCGCTCACAGCAACCCCAGTTCGCTCAGCGTCGAGGACACCCGCTGGTCCTGGTCTTTGAGGAACTGCTCGAATTTCTCCCCGGTCATGAACGCGTCACTCCAGCCATTGCGCACCAGGGCCTCCTTCCATGCGTCGGTGGCGTGCAGATCTTCGAGCACCTTGACCAGTGCCTGTCTCGCCTCGTCGGATATGCCCGGCGGTGCCAGGACACCGCGCCAATTGGTGAAGGTCAGGTTGATCCCGGCCTCGGTCAACGTCGGGGCGTCGATGCCCTCGACCCGTTCCGTGCCGGACACCGCCAGCACCCGAACCTGGCCCGCCTCTATCTGGTCGACGTACTCGCCGAGCCCCGAGGTGCCGACGGCGACCTTCTTACCCAGCAGCGCGGTCAGCAGATCTCCGCCGCCGTCGTAGGTGATGAAGTTGACCTTGCGGGGGTCCACCCCGACAGCACGGGCGGTCTCCATGGGGAACAGATGGTCGGGGCCGCCCGGCGAGGATCCGCCTCCGACGGTCACCTTCGCCGGATCGGCCTTCCACGCGGTGACCATGTCCTGCACGGTCTTGAACGGTGAATCCGCCGGAACCAGGATGCCTTCCTGCTCCTCGACCATCTTCGCCAACGCCGTGGCGTTGGAGGCACGAGCCGACGACCCGTTGGTGTAGACCGCACCGACGACGCCCAGACCCATCATCATCATGAGGTCGCCGTTGCCCTGTTCGTTCATCAGCCGGGCCATGGCCACGGTGCCGCCGGCGCCGATGACGTTGAACACCTCGACGCGCCCGGTGATGTCGTTGTCCTCCATGATTTTCACGGCGGTGCGGGCGGTCAGGTCGTAACCGCCGCCCGGGCTGTTGGGCACCATCATCCGCAGCCGGTGCAGGCCGTTGGCCTGGTCTCCGCGGGTCACCCCGCACGCGGTCAGTAGCAGCGTCACCGCCAGCAGCACGGCCAGTCCCGTCTTGGAACGCACGGTTGTCCCCCATCGTCTTCTGTGATGTTCAGCAATACTGGACCCACACAGTGATGTGGGTCACGCATGAGTTCGCAAAGGAAGTTGTGGTCGTTAAGTTCACGCGGGGACACCTGCAGGGGCGGAGCCTGGCCGGCCAGTTCCTGATGTTCCAGCTGATGGTGGTGGCGGTGGTGCTGATCGCGGTGGCCGCGGTATCGGTCGCCCAGTCCACCCGAGAGTTCCGCGATGTCCGCGGCCAACGGATGATCGCCGTCGCCGAGAACGTGGCCTCGACCCCGATCGTGCGCGACCGCGTCGACCACGGCTGGGCCGACCCGTTCGTCCGGCAGGTCCTGGCCCCGGAGGTGGACCGCGCCGTCGCCCTGTCCGGCGCCGGGCTGGCCGAGATCCTCGACCCCGACGGCCTGGTTCGGGTGTCCTCGGATCCGGGCCGGGTGGGCAAGCGCGTCGATCTGTCCGCCAGCCGTGCCGACGAGGGCCGGGCCTGGTTCGGCGACGGCGACATCGACGACATCCGCAGCCTGATCGGGCAGGTTCCCATCCTCGCGGCCAACGGCGCTGCCCTGGCCATCGTCTCGGTCAGCGAGCGCTACCCCACGGCATGGGAGCTGCTCGGCGGCGCCGGCGAGCGGCTCCTGTTGTATCTGGGACTGGGCGCGGTACTGGGGCTGGCGGCGTCGTGGCTGCTGTCACGGCGCATCAAACGGCACACGCGGGGACTGGAGATCACCGAGATCGCCGGCCTGGCCGATCATCGGGAAGCGTTGCTGCACAGCATCCGTGAGGGCGTGGTCGCGGTCAACCCCGACGGAGAGGTGACGGTCCTCAACGACAGCGCGCAGGAACTGCTCGGCCTACCCGCCGGCGCCGTCGGTCGCCGCGTCGACGCGCTGGGTCTGGAACGCGCCGTCGCCGACTTCCTCACGTCGGGCGAGGAGGGCCACGACGTCGTCATCGCCACCGGCAGGCACGTCCTGGCCCTCAACCGACGGGCGGCCAGCAGCCAGGGGCAGCACATCGGTACCGTCACCACCATGCGCGACAGCACCGAATTGGCTGCGCTGCAAGCACAGCTGTCCTCGCACCGCAGCGTCACCGACACCTTGCGCGCCCAGACCCACGAGTTCGCCAACCAACTGCACACCATCTCGGGACTGGTGCAGCTCGGTGAGTACGACGCCGTACACGACCTGGTCGGCACCTTGACCCGCCGTCGTGCTGAACTCAATGATGCTGTCACACAGCGTGTTTCAGACCCTGCGGTGGCGGCGCTGCTGATCGCGAAGACATCGCTGGCCGCGGAGAACGGCGTCACCCTGACGCTGGACCCGGACAGCCGGCTGCGCCCGCTGGTCCCCGCGCTGGCCACCGACGTGATCACCCTGCTGGGCAACCTGATCGACAACGCGGTCGACGCCTCGGTGGGTGCGCCGCGAGCGGAGGTGAACGTCACCGTGCGGGACACCGAGGGTCTCACCATCACCGTCACCGACTCGGGACCCGGTGTGCCACCGCATCTGCGGGAGTCCCTGTTCGCGCGCGGTGTCACCTCGAAGCCCGATGTACCCGGCGGTCGGGGTATCGGCCTGGCCCTGGTCCGGCTGGTCACCACTCAGCACGGCGGACACGTCGAGATCACCGACGGGCCCGACGGCGGTGCTTCTTTCGTGGTGCGGCTGGCCCATGCGTGACGTGCTGATCGTCGACGACGATTTCATGGTGGCCGAGATCCACCGGCGGTTCGTCGAGCGGATCGACGGATTCCGGTCGGTGGGCGTGGCCCGCACCGGGGCCGAAGCGCTGACCGCCGCGGCCGAACTGCGTCCCGCGCTGATCTTGCTGGACGTGTATCTGCCCGACATGTCCGGGCTTGCGGTGCTGCAACGGCTGCGCGCCACCGGTGACCGGGTCGGCGTCATCATGATCACGGCGGCACGTGAGCTGGATACCGTGCGCGGGGCGCTGGACGGCGGCGCGGCCGACTACCTGATCAAGCCCTTCGAATTCGATCAACTGAGCGCCAAGCTGGGCACCTTCGCGGCACGTGCGGACGCGCTGGCCGCCGACGGGGGCGCCGACCAGTCGATGATCGACGCGCTGTTCAGCGGCACCACCCCCGCCTCCGCCGCGGTGCTACCCAAGGGCCTGGGCACCGAAACCGGTCAACTGGTGCTCGACGCCATCCGCGTGGCCGGAGAAGTGTCCGCCGCGGAATGCGCCGACCTGGTCGGCATCTCCCGGGTGAGCGCCCGCCGCTACCTGGAGCACTACCTCGGCGCGGGGCTGCTGGAACTGCGGCTGCAGTACGGTGCCGGCCGCCCCGAACGCCGCTATCGCCAGGCCGACTGAGATTCGGGTACCCCGGTACGCAGTCCCACCTGCTCGGGCGGCGCGACGCTGAAAACATGAACGTCTTCGACGCCGATCTGCCCGAGCTCGACTACGAGAAACTGCCCGACGGGGCCGCCGCCCACGCCGCGATCCGCGCCGCCCATGACCGTGCCCCCATCGCCATCGGCCCGCACGGCCCCGAAATCCTGGACTACGACCTGGTGCGCGCCGTCCTGCGGGACGACCGGTTCGCCGTCCCCGAAGGCCTGTTCCTGTCCTCGCAGGGCATCACCTCCGGTCCCCTCTGGGATCGTGCCGTCACCAATCTGCTGAGTCTCAACGGCCCGGCCCACCATCGGCTGCGCCGTCTGGTGGCTCGGGCGTTCACCCCGCGCGCGGCCGACCGGCTGCGCGTCACCTGCATCGATGTGGTCGGTGAACTGGTCGGCGACGTCGAGGACGGCCGCTGCGACGTGGTCGCCGACATCGCCCGGAAGTATCCGATCCCGATCATCTGCGCGCTGCTGGGTGCACCCCGCGAGGACTGGAAGCTGTTCTCCGCCTGGGCCGATGACATCTTCAAGATGTTCAGCTGGAACCTCGCCGATGACGCCCCGGTGGTCGAGCGGGCGTGGGACGAACTCGACGACTACGTCGACTCGATGGTCCGCAGACGCACCGATGACCTGACCGACGATCTGCTCTCCGACCTGATCCGCGCCGAATGCGACGGCGACCGCCTGCACCACGACGAACTGCTCATGCTCGCCGGCGGCCTGCTGATCGCCGGCACCGACACCACCCGCAACCAACTGGCCGCTGCCGTGCAGACACTGTGCGAAAACCCCGACCAGTGGGCGCTTCTGGCCGAGAATCCCGATCTCGCCCCGGGGGCCGTCGAGGAACTGATGCGGCACTCCCCCGTGGTCTTCGCGACCATCCGGGAGGCCATCGAGGATGTCGAACTGGCCGGCTACACCATCCCGGCAGGCACCTTCGTCGTCGCCAATACCGCGGCCGCCAACCGCGATCCGGCGGCCTACCCCGAGCCGGAGCGTCTCGACATCACCAGGGTGGGCCCGGCCGCCATGCTGACCTTCGGCGGCGGCGTGCACTACTGCCTGGGTGCCCACCTGGCCAGAATCGAACTGGCCGAGGCACTTACCGTGATCACCCGCGGGATGCCGAACGCGCACACCACCGGTCCCGTGCCGTGGCGGCCGCTCACCGGAATCGCAGGCCCGGCACGGTTGCCGATCCAGTTCGATGCCGCCTGACTCTCGCTAGGATCCACCGCATGGCGGTGACGCGGCGGTGTCTGGTGCTGATGCTGGCGCTCGTACTCGCGGGGTGCGCACCGACCACCCGGACATCCACGCCGGCCACCGCGACCGCCGAGTCCGACGCGGTCATGCGCATCGTGCGCGACGCCGTGGCGCAGGCCCACCTGCGATCGGCGATCGTCCGCGTCACCGTGGGCGGCAAGGAGGTGCTCACCCACGCCGTCGGCGAGTCGATGACCGGCGTTCCCGCCACCCCCGCCATGCATTTCCGTAATGGCGCCGTGGCCATCTCGTACGTGTCGACGCTGCTGCTGATCCTCGTCGACGAGAAGAAGGTGGCCCTCGACGACAAGCTGTCGACATGGCTGCCCGACATCCCGCACGCCGATCGGGTGACCCTGGGCCAGCTGGCCCAGATGACCTCCGGTTACGTGGACTACGTCATCGGTAACACCGCGATGAACGACGCACTGTACGCGAACCCGTTCCGGCACTGGACAACCCAGGAGTTGCTCGATTTCGCGGTGCACGAGCCGCTGCTGTACGAGCCGGGTACCAACTGGAACTACGCCCACACCAACTACGTACTGCTCGGGCTGGCCCTGGAGAAGGCCACCGGCACGGACATGGCGACGTTGCTGTCCGACAAGGTGCTTCGGCCGCTCGGCCTGACCAACACGGCCAACGCCGAGACGGCGGCGATCCCGGCGCCGGCGCTGCACGCGTTCAGCTCCGAACGTCGGGTCACCCTCAAGGTCCCGGCGAACATCCCGTTCTACGAGGAGACGACGTTCTGGGATCCGTCCTGGACCATCACGCACGGCGCGATCCAGACCACGAACATCTACGACCTCGAGGCGTCCGCCGCCGGGATCGGTTCGGGCCGGCTGCTGTCGGCGGAGTCCTACCGAAAGATGGTCTCCACCGACCTGCGGGGCCGGACCCACCCGCAGACCGGGTGCACCACCTGCGCCGAGATGACCGACGGCTACACCTACGGTCTGGGCATCGTGATCTCGGGCAACTGGCTGATGCAGAATCCGATGTTCGCCGGCTACGCCGCGGTGCAGGCGTACTTACCCGCACGCAAGATCGCCATCGCCGTGGCGGTCACCTTCGCCCCGAAAGCCTTCGACGACCAGGGTGACTACCGCAATGAAGCCGAACCCCTGTTCCGCAAGATCGGCGCCGAGCTCGCACCCGAAGATGCGCCGCCGATGCCGCCGGCGAGATAATGGCGCGCGTGGCACCCAAGGTTCTCTTCCTCTACAACGAACACCTGGCATCCGAGGCTCTTCTCGGCGAGGCGTTCACCGAGCACGGCTTCGACGTACACACCTTCGAGGTGGTGCCAGCCGACCGGGTCGACGATCCCGCCGGTGACGTCGTTTTCCCGTCGGCCGCCGACTACGACGTGCTCGTACCGCTGGGCGCCCGGTGGCCGGTGGCCGGTGTATGACGACGACCTGCGACGCACGTGGGTGGGTGCGGAGACCCAGCTGCTGCACGACGCCGCCGACGCGGGCGTCGCAGTCCTCGGAGTGTGCTTCGGCGGCCAGCTGATCGCCCAGGCCTTCGGTGGCACGGTCGCCCGGGCGCCGATCGCCGAGATCGGCTGGACCGACGTCGATACCGACCGGCCCGACCTGGTGCCCGGCGGCGAATGGTTCGAATGGCACTTCGACCGCTGGACGCTGCCGCCCGGGGCCGTCGAGGTGGCCCGCACGGCCAAGGCGTCCCAGGCGTTCGTCCTCGGGCGGACACTGGCATTGCAGTTCCACCCCGAGATCGACGAGCGGCTACTGACCCTCTGGCTGGCCGACGACCGCGACGGGGAGGTACTCGGGTACGGCCTCAACCACGACGAATTGCTCTCCCGCACAGCCGAACTGAAGGATGACACCGCGGAGCGGGTGCGCGGGCTGGTCGGCGGCTTCCTCACCCACGTGGCGCGTCAGCCGTGCCCCAGTTCGTGAGCCAGCGCCGCCTCGATGCCCGGGCGGCGGAACCGGTGACCGAAACCTTGCAGCACCGCGGGCAGCACCCGCTGGTTCGCCTCGGCGAGCTCACGGACGCCCTGCTCCCCCAGCAGTAGCCGAGGCCCGAAGGACGGCACCGGCAACAGCGTCGGCCGGTGCAGCACGTGCCCGAGGGCGGCGGTGTAGTCGGCGTTGGTCACCGGGTCGGGCGCCACCGCGTTGACCGGTCCGGCCAGCCGATCGTCGTACAGGGCGCGGTAGTACACGTCCAGCAGGTCGTCCAGGCCGATCCAGGACAGCCACTGAGTCCCGCTGCCGAGCCGGCCGCCCAGACCGGCGGCGAACAGAGGGCGCAGGAGGCGCAGCGTGCCGCCGGCCGAGGATTGCACCACCCCGGTACGCACGTTGACCACCCGCAGCCCGGCGGCCGCTGCGGGAGCGGTCGCGGCCTCCCAGTCGGCCACGACGTCGGCCAGGAAGCCGTCACCGCGGCTGCTGGTTTCGTCCAGTGCGGCGTCCCCACGGTCGTAGCCGTAGAAGCCGATCGCGGACGCGCCGACGAAGGTCTTGGGACCCTTGGCAGTTCGCGCGGCGAGCTCGGCCAGAGCACGGGTCGGTTCGATCCGGCTGTCGCGGATCGCCGTGCGGTGCCCCTCGGTGAAGCGCCCCGCGATGGACGCCCCGGCCAGGTGCACCACGGCGTCCACGCCGGTCAGCAGGTCGGGGTGCGGATCAGCCGGATTCCATTGGCGCTCATGGGGTCCGGCCGGCGGACGACGCACCAGCAGGACGATCCGATGGCCGCCCGAGCTGAGGAACGCGGCCAGCGCCGAACCCACCAGCCCACTGGAACCGGTGATGGCGACGGTCAGCGGTCCCGCGGCGGCTGCGTCCCGGTGTGCGGCGAGGTCGTCGGCGAGCTGCGTATGCCGGTAGACGAACATCGGCCGCAGTGCCGCTGCGGGCACCACCGTCTCGACCCGATCCGACACCCTGGTCGCATCCGGGCCGTGCGCATCGAACTCGTGGATGTGCCGCCACCGGCCGACCGCCCGGACCGGCCACGACCGCAGACCCTCCGAGTCCAGCGCGTCGACGAAGCGGTGCGGCGGGTCGTAAGCGGCGGGGTCGTGCTGAGCCACCCAGCGCAACCCGCCGGGCAGGCCCAGTATCGCCCGCCCCGCGGCGAGCGATCCCGTCTCGGCGACGACCGTCATGGGCTGCCACGGCGGCACCAGCCGTCGCATCGCACCGGGCCTGCCATGCCAGGCAAACACCGTGTCGAGCGGATGGTCGACCACACTGTCGTATTCGATCCCCATGGGCGATTAGCCACCTCCAGAGTGCGGGTACCCGACTGACAGCCGTCGTACTCTCGAAGTGTCCCCGATCACGAGCGCACACCATGAGAAAACTTCTTCGCCGAAGTACCTTCGCCGATCGCCGAGATGCCGGTCGCGTCCTGGCTCGGCAACTTGCGTCCTACCGCGGCCGGACCGATCTGCTGGTACTCGGCTTGGCGCGGGGCGGGGTGCCGGTCGCGTGGGAGGTCGCCGCCTACCTGAACGCACAGTTGGATGCCTTCCTGGTACGCAAGCTCGGTGTTCCGGACTGGTCCGAGCTGGCCATGGGTGCCCTGGCCGGCGGCGGGGCCCTGGTGGTGAACCGGGCCTTGATGGACAACCTGGGGATCAGCGAGGAGCAACTCCAAGAGACCATCCGCGTCGAATCCGTGGAACTGCACCGACGCGAACAGGTCTATCGCGGCGGCCGCCCGCCGCTGGAGACGACGGGCCGCACCGTGGTCCTGGTCGACGACGGGCTGGCCACCGGTGCGACCATGTTCGCCGCGGTCCGCGCCGTTCGGGCGGGTATGCCTGCCGCTGTCGTGGTGGCCGTCCCGGTGGGTTCGGATTCGACATGCCGGGCGTTGCGCGCCGAAGCCGATGCGGTGTTCTGTGTCTGCACACCGGCCGAATTCAGCGCCGTCGGGCAGGTGTACGACGACTTCCGGCAGACCGGTGACGACGAAGTCCAACGCCTGCTGGCGATGCCGCCCTAGTTCTTGTGCTCGGACTCGGGCTGCCCTTCGGGCTGCCCTTCGGGCTGCCCTTCGGGCAGCGACTCGGCGTCGGGCGCCGGGTCGTCGGCAGGTATCTCCTCGACCGCAGTCTCCTCGGAGTCGGCCGCCTCATCCGGATAGTCCTGCACGACAACAGTTTCCGTCTCATCGACTTCGTCGACCGGCTCGACTTGATTCTCGCCGTCGCCCCGTGAGCGGTCCCGCAGCGCATCGACGATGAGCAACAGCACGCCGATCACGCTGGCACCGATGCAGACCCAGGCGATGATCTCGTTGCTGGTGACCACCGCGGCCACCAGCGAGGCCAGGCCGATGACGGCGAGGACGAGCGCGATGATCAGCATTGATCGAACTCAACCGGCGCTGAGCCGGTCAGTTGTTTCCCCGGTTGAACTGGTTGAAGCCGCCCGAATCGTTGGTCGCGCCGGAGTCCACCGGTGCGGCCGAACCACGCTGTCCGAGCTCTTCGAGCTGCGATTCGAGGTAGGTCTTCAGACGGGTGCGGTACTCGCGCTCGAAGGTGCGCAGCTGCTCGAGGCGACCTTCGAGGACCGTCCGCTGCTGGTTGATGGTTCCCATGATCTCGGAGTGCTTGCGCTCGGCGTCGGCCTGCAGTGCATCGGCCTTCTCCTGCGCCTGCCGCAGTTGGGTCTCCGACCGCGTCTGGGCGTCCGACAGCAGGGCGTCGGCCCGCTGCCGGGCCTCCGTGACCGTGGTCTCCGCGGTGTGCCGGGCCTCGCTGACGAGGGCATCGGCCTGGGCCCGTGCATCCGACAGCAGCTTCTCGGACTCCGCCTTGGCGGAACCGGTGAGCCGGTCGGCCGTGTCCTGGGCCAGGCTGAGCACCTTGGCGGCGCGCACGTGGTGGTCCTCGGAAACGGGTGCGGCCGGTGCGGCCGGCGCCTGGACCACGGGCTGCGGCGCCTCGTAAACCGGTGCCACCACGGGCTCCGGCTCGGGCTCCGGCTGGTAGGCCGGGATCGTCTGGGTGGGCTGCGCGCCACCGGAGCGTGCGCCGGCCAGCTCTTGATCGAGCTCGGACACCCGCTGCCGAAGATCGGCGTTCTCCTCGATGAGCCTGGTGAGTTCGTTCTCCACCAAGTCGAGGAAGGCGTCGACCTCGTCCTCGTTGTAGCCGCGTTTACCGATGGGCGGCTTACTGAAAGCGACGTTGTGAACGTCGGCTGGTGTGAGCGGCATCGCCTGCCCCCTTGAAGTCTGGACCGTCAACCGGTTTCAAAGTGTAAAGCGTAGGTACGAGTAACTGGCGTCCATCCTGTCACAGCAGACCCGGCGGTTGCAGAGGAGGCTCATAATTAAGAGCGAATTTCAATCTTCTGCGCTGGTCGCAGGCGTGGTCCGGCGCCGCTGAACGGGCTCAGCCGGCCGATCCCGCGGCGGCACCGAAGGCCAGCTGCATGCCGATGAACGCCACCAGCAGCAGCACCATGATCGACAGGTCGAAGCGCACGGCGCCGATCGTCAGCTGCGGAATCAGTCGTCGCAGCAGCTTCACCGGCGGATCCGTGACGGAGAGGATCACCTCGAGAACGACGACGGTCACCCCCTTGGGGTGCCAGTCCCGGCTGAACGACCGGATGAACTCCACGACCACTCGCGCGATCAACAGGAGCCAGAACACGAACAGCGCGAAACCCAGGATTTCGAAGAACAGCGCCAACAGAAGCCGACCTCACTACGGCAAAAAACCAGATTGCGACCGGTGGGACCAGCCAGTCCCTCGGGATTCAGCCTACCCAACGTCTCCGGTGCACCCCCTGCCAGAACCACGACAGGGGGTTGACCAGCTACTGGTAGGAGTAGAAACCCGCTTCGGCGATGCGGCGCCGCTCCTCGGCGCTGACATCGACGTCGGCCGGCGACAGCAGGAACACCTTGGTGGCGACCTTGTCGAAAGAACCCCGCAACGCGAAGGCCAGTCCGGCGGCGAAGTCGACCAGGCGCTTGGCGTCGGCGTTGTCCATCGACACCAGATCCATGATGACCGGCGTGCCGTCGCGGAACCGCTCACCGATCGTGCGGGCCTCGCTGTAGTCCTTCGGGCGCAGCGTCGTGATCTTGGCCAGCGGGCTGCCGGCCTCGAACAGTTCGGCCATCCGGCGGGGCTCCATGGCCAGTGCGCCACGGGTGGGGGCGGTGGCGAAGCGGGGTGCGGGGCGGTCGAACTCCCGCGGCGCGCGCAGCCGGCCTTCGAATCGCGGCGACTCATATCCCCCGCGGTACCCGCCCGGCGCCATCTCCATCTCGCGCTCGTACTCGCGAGGGCCACGCTCGTCGAAGGCGCGCGGTTCGCGGCCGTAGCCGTCCTCCTCGAAGCGCTCCTCAGCGCCCCGGCGCGGGTAGGCGCGCGACGGACGCTCGTCGTCGTAGTAGTCGTCCTCGTACTCGTCCAGCGGCGCCATACCGAAGTAGGCCTTCACCTTGTGCAGTGTGCTCATCGCCTGCCCCTTCTGCTGCTGATATCTGTGTGGTCTGTGATGAAGATGTGACTGGAGTGACTACTCAGGGTGACGTTAGCGGGCGTTGCCCCATCAACGCGGTACCGACACGCACACACGTGGATCCGTGTCGCACAGCTACTTCGATATCGCCGGACATCCCCGCCGAGAGCCCCAACCGGTGGGCGAATGCCCCCTGCACGCGGTCCCGTTCGGCCGCCAGCCGCGCGAATGCCTCGTCGGCGTCCCAGCCCAACGGGGGAATCCCCATCAGGCCAACGAATTCCAGCGCGTCGATGGCATGGGCCGCCGCGCACAGATCGAGGATCTGTGCAGGCTGATCGACCGGTACCCCGCCGCGCGCCGGATCACCGTCCAGACTGACCTGCAGGTAGATCCGCAACGGGGCGGTGCGCCGGCCCGCCGCGATCTCCTCCTCTGCGGCTCCACCGAGTGCGGAGATCAACCGCGCGCTGTCCACCGAGTGGGCGGCATATGCCCAGCGCGCCACGGCGCGAGCCTTGTTGCGCTGGATGCTGCCGACCATGTGCCACCGGATGGATCCGGCGGGCTCGCCCGGAAAAGCGGCGGCGACGGTGGCCGCCTTCTCGGATGCCTCCTGCTCGCGCGATTCACCGAATTCGGTGCAGCCCAAGCGCCGCAGCAGGATCACATCGGAGGCCGGGAAGAACTTGGTGATCGGCAGCAGGTCGATGTCCCGGACGTCGCGGCCCGCCGCGGCGGCGGCGGCGGCCAGTCGCGTCCGGACCGCGGCCAGCGATCCCGCCAATTCCGCGTCACGGTGGGTGTGGTCGGTCATTCCATCCACACCAACGACGCCAGGCGTCCGGTCGGCGCGCCACGGCGGTGGCTGAACAACGCGCGGTCCTCGACGGTGCAGCGCGGGTCGATGTCGATGGTGGTGATCCCCAATGTCGTCAACTGCCGGGCGATTCCGGCCCTGATGTCCAGGCCCGGGGTGCCCTTGGCGGTGGTGGTGCGGCTGCCGGGCAGGGTGACCTCGACCTCGTCGGCCATGGCGGCCGGAACCTCGTACTGCCGTCCGCTGACCGCCGGGCCCAGCAACACCGAGATGTCGGGGATGGACGCCCCCAGGGCCACCATCTTCTCCACCGTGCGCGCGACGATGCCCAGTTGCGCTCCGACCCGGCCGGCATGGGCGGCGCCGATCACCCCCGCCCGCGCGTCGGCCAGCAGAACCGGGACGCAGTCGGCCGACACCACCGCGAGCGCCAGCCGGGGCGTGGCCGTCACCAGGGCATCGGTGTCGTCGACGGTGGCACCCGGATCGCCGTCGACCACCACCACACGGTCGGAGTGCACCTGGTGCATCCAGACCACGCCGTCGGCACCGATGGTGTCGGCCAGGCGCTTCCGGTTGGCCGACACCGCCGCCGGATCATCACCGACGTGGTCGCCGAGGTTGAAACTGTCGTAGGGCGGCCGCGAGACGCCGCCCCTGCGGGTGGTCGTCACGCGCCGAACCCGGACGGGCACGGCGTCTAGTGGCGCATGAAGGGCGGCACGTCGACATCATCGTCGGAGATGCCGCCGTCATCGGGTCCGCCGATGCGCACCGTGGCCCCGTTGGTGTGCCCGGCGGGAACGCTGACCGCGTCGGCCGGTTCGAACACCGTGGAGCGCACGTTGCCCGCGGCCGCAGGTGCGATGCCCTGGGCGCCGGTCCCGGTCACCGGCTTACGGCTCGGCGTCACGCTGTCGAAGCCCGCCGCGATGACCGTGACCCGGACCTCGTCGCCGAGCGAGTCGTCGATCACGGTGCCGAAGATGATGTTGGCGTCCGCGTGGGCGGCCTCCTGCACCAGCGAAGCGGCCTCGTTGATCTCGAACAGGCCGAGATCACTGCCACCGGCCACCGACAGCAGCACGCCCTGC
>JAHFVC010000249.1 GCA_023264765.1 Mycobacterium sp.
GACAGGTCCAGGCCGCGCACCTGGTAGATGCCGGGGACCACCTCGTAGAGGCCCTGCTTGGCGCACAGCTGCGACTGCCGCCACAGGCTCGGGTGCACCGTGTCCGGTGCGTCACCGGACAAGAACGAGTAGGAGTCGTTGTCCCACACCACCCTTCCGTCGGACGCGGTCACCACGCACGGTTCCAGCGCGGCGATGAACCCCCGGTCCGCGTCGTCGAAATCGCGGGTGTCGTCGAACGGCAGGCCGTCGCGGTGCTCGTGATTGGCAGTGGAGATGGTGGCGGTGGGCGGCTTCTGCTCCATGCGCCTAGCTTGTCACCCGGTGCAGGGTCACGTCAGCCAATACGCCGGCCTCTACGGCCGCCGTCATGAAGGTGCAGAACGGCTGGCGGCGGCGGTCGGTGGGTGACCCCGGATTGAGCAACCGGAGCCCGGTGGACGCGGTGGCGTCCCACGGAATGTGACTGTGCCCGAACACCAGCACATCGGTGTCCGGGTACCGCCGCGCCATCCGCTCGTCACGTCCGGCCGACCCGCCGGTCTCGTGCACGACCGTGAACCGCAGTCCGTCCAGGGTCGCGTCGGCACGCTCGGGCAGCCGCGCCCTCAGCTCGTCGCCGTCGTTGTTGCCCCAGCAGGCCAGCAGCCGCCGCGATCGTGCCGTCAGCCGATCCAGCAGGGCCGGCGCCATCCAGTCACCGGCATGGATCACGACATCGGCAGCGGCCACCTCGTCCCAGACGGCCGCGGGCAGGTCCTTCGCACGCGTGGGCACATGGGTATCCGCGAGGAGCAGCAGTCGCACGGCACCACCGTAGCGCGGCAGGCAACGCGAACGTTGCTGAGATTTGTGTTGCATGAGCAACAAAGCGCCGACAACCCAGCTTGACATCGTCAGCGAACTGCTCAAGCATGGCCCCAAACTGGGAGTATTAAGTGTCCTCACGCCAGACGCGCGCCTACATCGCCATCGCCTCGGCAGTTCTTGCTGTGTTTGCCTTCGCGCTACTGACCGGCTTCGGTGGACCACGTGTCACGGCGACCGTCGGCTACGTGGGCCTGGTGTACTTCACCGCCGTCGCGGCCCTGTCCTCCGCGGCCGCGGCGCGCAACGCCCTGGGTCCGCGCCGCTGCAGCTGGCGGGCCATGAGCGTGGGGTTGACGGGCTGGGTCGTCGGCAGCCTGATCTGGACCTACTACGGCCTGATCCGTAATGTCGCGCCGCCGTTTCCCTCCCTCGCCGATCTCGCGTACTTCGTGTTGCCCATCTGTGTCTGCACGGCGTGGGTGACCCAGGCCCCGGCGAGCAAGCTCACCCGGTTGCGCCCGCTACTCGACGGGATCGTCATCGCCACCGCACTGTTCCTGGTGTCCTGGGTGGCGATCCTGCGCGACGTGTTCGCCGCAAGCCACGCCGGCATCTTCGAGCTCGCGGTGGCGGTCGCCTTTCCGGTGTCCGACGTGATCGTCATCACCCTCGCGGTCCTGGTCGCCTCCGCGGCCCCGGTCGGGCATCGCCGCACCGTCGGGCTGGTGGCGGCGGGAATGGCCGTGATCGCGCTGGCCGACAGCACCCATCTGTACCTGCGGGCGCACGACGTGCCGTCCAACCCCGCCATGTTCATCGGGTGGGCGACGGGTGCCCTGCTGATCACGGCGGCGGCGCTGATCTCCAGCCGGACCCCCGGTGCGATCGTCGTCGCCGAGCGGCCCCCGTCGCGGCTGAGCATCTCGCTGCCCTACATCCCCCTGCTGGCGGCCGTCGGCGCCGGCTTTCTCCACCTGTGGCCGATCCATCAGACGCGGCCCGTCATCATCGCGGCGGCCGTCCTGGTCACCGTCGCGGCGGCACGTCAGCTGATCGCGCTGATCGACAACCGCAGGCTGTTCGCCGCCGTCGCCGCCCAGGCTCTGCGCGACCCGCTGACCGGCCTGGCGAACCGGCTGCTGTTCACCGACCGTCTGCACCACGCCATGGGGCTGCGGCACCGCGACGGGCGCGCGGTCGCGATCCTCACGCTCGACCTCGACGACTTCAAGCTCGTCAACGACCACCTCGGGCACCCGTCGGGTGATGAGTTGCTGCGCGCGATCGCCGTGCGTCTGATGGACACCGTCCCCGACGGCGACAACATCGCACGGCTCGGCGGCGACGAGTTCGCCATCCTGATCGAGGGCGGGGACGAACTGCCCGAGGCCATCGCCCAGCGTGTTGCCGAGGCGTTCGACGAACCGTTCGTGGTGGACGGCGAGGAACTGTTCATACATCCGAGCATCGGGCTGGCCACGGCGCCGGATCCCGACGTCGAGGACATCGCCGCCGACGAGTTGTTCAAGCGGGCCGACGTGGCGATGTACGCGGCCAAACGCACCGGTGTCGGTGGTGTGCAGTCCTTCGACCCGGACATGCGGCTGGACCGGGCAGAGTTGCCGGAGTCGTTGAGCGACACGGGTAAACGCCGCCGCGCCTCGGTCGCCGGGATCCGTCTGCTGGGGCAGTTGCGGCGCAGTATCGACAACGGCGACCTCACGCTGGCCTATCAACCCAAGATCTCGTTGCAGACCGGCGCCATCGTCGGTGTCGAGGCGCTGCTGCGCTGGCCGCACCCCGAGCTGGGCATGCTGACGCCCGGCGAGTTCCTGCCGCTGGTCCGCCAGAACGGTCTGATCGGCGCGGTCACCGACCTGGTGCTGGACCAGGCGGTCCGCGATGCCGCGCAGTGGTACGCGGCGGGCAGTCATGAGGTGCCCGTCTCGATCAATCTCTTCGCTCCGTCGCTCAACGATTCCACGCTGCCCGACCGCATCGCGGCGGCGCTGGCCGGGCATCGGCTGCCGGCCGGCTCGCTGATGATCGAACTCACCGAGCACTTCCTGCTGTCCAGCAGCCGCCGCGCCGCTGCGGTGATCGAACGGCTGCGCGCGTCGGGGGTGGGAGTGTCCATCGACGACTTCGGCACCGGCTACGCCACCATGAGCTACCTGCGCGACCTCACCATCGACGAACTCAAACTCGACCAGCAGTTCGTGGCGCAGATCCTGGACAGCCCGCGCACGGCGGCGATCGTGTGCTCGATCATCGGGCTGACCCACGCGCTCGGGATCACCAGCGTCGCCGAGGGCGTGGAGGACGCCGCCACCGCCCAACGGCTGCGCGAGTTCGGCTGCGAAGTCGGCCAGGGGCACTACTTCGCCGAGCCGATGTTCGTCAGGGAACTGCGGGCCCGGCTGGCCATCAACGAGCGCTTCGAGGTCGACTTGCCCGCCGACGTCAAGCCGTCGGGGGCGCTCTGAAAGCCGACGCCACCGCCAATTTCACAGCCGGCGCTCAGGACGCTGAACTAATGTGCCGCCCGTGCGAGCGAACGCGGCATACCGACGGTTGATTCGACACATATCCGCCCGCGGGCTGGTGATGGCGGCGGCGATGGCAGCAGTGGCGGGACTTGCTGCGCTGACGATTCTGCACACGCCCAGCCGGGGACCGGCGTACGTGCCGGCCGCCCCGGAGCCGTCTCCGAGCACGATCGCACCCGTGGTGGTGGCTCCGCCCACGAGCGCCGCGCCGACGCGGTCAGCGACCGCGGAGCCCTCGTTCACCAAGGAGCCGGCGCCCTCAGCCACCGTCGAGCCGACCGAGGCGGTCGAGCGACCGGCGACCGTGGCACCGTCGACGACGGCTGCGCCGACCACCGCGGCCACGCCGTCCAAGCGACCCAATCCCAAGACGAATGTCACGCGGACCAACTCGCCCGCGTACATGCATCCGCCCACCCACGCGACACCGTAGGCCGAAAAGCAGCGACTCCCGGGGCGTGTGCCGCGGGAGTCGTCGATGGTGGTGCTCGGTGCGCCCGAAGGGATTCGAACCCCTAACCTCTTGATCCGTAGTCAAGTGCTCTATCCGTTGAGCTACGGGCGCTGGGTAAAACTGGTCTAGCTATTCAGTTGTTCGGCGGAGGCGAGAGGATTTGAACCTCCGGTCCGCTTTAAGGCGGACAACTCATTAGCAGTGAGTCCCATTCGGCCGCTCTGGCACGCCTCCTGAACGATCTGAGGGTACCGGACCCCCGGAACCGCCGAGCGCACAGATTACACAGGCCGGAGCGCGGAAGGCAAAGCGCGACATCGGACGGCCGTTCGCGCACCCCTAGACTGGGCGGGTGACTGCCCGCCTGCGCCCCGAGATGGCCGACCTCCCGGCCTACACGCCGGGCCGTACGGTGCCCGGCGCCATCAAGATCGCCAGCAACGAAACCGTGGACGGTCCGCTGCCCAGCGTGCGCGCCGCCGTCGCCGCCGCCGTCGACACCATCAACCGGTATCCGGACAACGGCTACCAGGACCTGCGCGAGCGGTTGGCCAAGCATGTGAACTTCGCCCCCGAGAACATCTCGGTGGGCGCCGGATCGGTGAGCCTGTGCCAGCAGCTCATTCAGATCACCTCGACGGTGGGCGACGAGGTGATGTTCGGCTGGCGCAGTTTCGAGATCTACCCGCTGCAGGTGCGCACCGCCGGGGCCACCCCGGTCGCCGTGCCCCTCAAGGACCACACCCACGATCTGGACGCCATGCTGGCCGCGGTCACCGAACGCACCCGGCTGATCTTCGTGTGCAACCCGAACAACCCCACCTCGACCGTGGTGGAGCCGGCCGCACTGGCCGAGTTCGTCGCCGCGGTGCGGTCGGACATCCTGATCGTCATCGACGAGGCCTACGTCGAGTACATCCGCGACGGCTTGCTGCCCGACAGCCTGGCACTGGTTCGGGACCATCCGAATGTCGTTGTGCTACGCACGTTTTCCAAGGCTTACGGGCTGGCGGGGTTGCGCGTCGGCTATGCCGTCGCCGATCCGGACATCGTCACCGCTCTGGGCAAGGTGTACGTGCCGTTCACCGCGACCACGGTGTCCCAAGCCGCCGCCATCGCCAGCCTCGACGCCGCCGACGAGCTGCTGGCCCGCACCGACACGGTTGTGGCCGAACGCCTTCGGGTCAGCGCCGCACTGCGCGAGGCCGGATACGAGTTGCCGTCCTCGCAGGCCAACTTCGTCTGGCTGCCGCTACCCGGTGCGACCGACGAGTTCGTCAACGCCGCGGCCGAAAGCCGCATCGTCGTGCGCCCCTATGGCCAGGACGGGGTGCGGGTGACCGTCGCCGCACCGCACGAGAACGACGCCTTCCTGGCCTTCGCCCGCACGTGGATCTCGTCCCGAGGAGAACAAAAATGAGCCACCGCAACGTCTTCGACGAACTCAAGCAGCGCGACGTCCAGATCGCCGAATCCGAACTGGACGAGTTCTGGGCGACGCTCCCGCCGGCCAGTCTGGAGTTCATGCTCGGCGAATGGCAGGGCGGGGAGTTCCAGACCGGGCACAAGGCCAACGGATTCATGAAGCGGCTCAACTGGTTCGGCAAGACGTTCAACTCGGTCGAGGATGCCAAGCCGCTGGTGTGCCTGGACGCCGACGGCAACAAGTTCTCCAACACCGAGGCCATGAACGGCGAAGCCAGCCTGTGGCTGGAAGAGTTCCGCGGCGAGGCCACGGCCTCGATGGTCTACGACGGCCGGCCCGTGCACGACCATTTCAAGGTGATCGACGACAACGCCGTGCTGGGCATCATGAACGGCAAGGGCGCGGTGGTGGACGGGAAGTTCCTCTACTTCTATCTGGAACGCGTCTCAGCGTGAAGCGGGCGCCTGCGGCGGCCGCCCTGGTGTCGCTGGTGCTGCTCGCCGGGTGCGCACGCACCACCGAGGGTTCGGTGGCGATGACGACCGAACCGGGCCCGGCCTTCACGACGCGGCCGAGCACGTCGGCGCCGAGCACCACCCGCCCTCGCACGCCTCGCGGCTCGACCGTGCCCGATGTACCCGCACCCCCTGGCGCGCTCACCATGACCTGTGGTGAATACAACACGCTGGACGCCGCCACACAGCAGGCGGTCATCAAGGCGATCCTGACCCAGGAGCAGTCGATCCTGAGTCCGGACAACGTCGACGTGGCCAAGACGCTGGCCGACGCCGTCTGCCAGTTCCTGGCCGACAGCACGGTCAGCGAGGTGCTGCTGGGAGGGCCCGTTCCCTAGCGCTAACCTTCACGCCATGGCTTATGAATCCGTCACCGTCGACATCGCCGACCACGTCGCACGCGTCACACTCATCGGGCCGGGCAAAGGCAACGCCATGGGTCCCGCGTTCTGGGACGAACTGCCCGAGGTGTTCGGCACCCTGGACGTCGATCCAGAGGTGCGCGCGATCGTGCTGACCGGCTCGGGCAAGAACTTCAGTTACGGCCTGGATCTGGCGGCGATGGGCTCGACGATGCCCGGCCTGGACGCGGGAGCCAAGGCGCGCAGCCAGTTCCACACCAAGCTGGCGAAGATGCAGGGTGCGATCAGTGCCGTGGCCGACTCCCGGACCCCGACCATCGCCTCGATCCACGGGTGGTGCATCGGCGGCGGCGTCGACCTGATCAGCGCCGTCGACATCCGTTACGCCAGTGCCGATGCCAAGTTCTCGGTGCGTGAGGTCAAGCTGGCGATCGTCGCCGACGTCGGCAGCCTGGCGCGCCTGCCGCTGATCCTGTCCGACGGCCACCTGCGCGAACTGACCTTGACGGGTAAAGACATCGACAGCGCACGCGCCGAGAAGATCGGTCTGGTCAACGATGTGTACGCCGACGCCGACGCCTCGCTGGCGGCGGCCCACGCGACCGCCGCCGAGATCGCCGCCAACCCCCCGCTGACGGTCGCGGGCGTCAAGGACGTCCTCGATCAGCAGCGCATCGCCCGGGTGTCGGAGAGCCTGCGCTACGTGGCGGCCTGGAACTCGGCGTTTTTGCCATCGAAGGACCTGGCCGAGGCCGTCACCGCGATGTTCCAGAAGCGGCCGCCCCAATTCACCGGTGAATAGCGGCTTTTCGAATTACACGGCTGTCAGTCGCGACGCGGTCACGGATGCGCATCCATCCGCGCACCGGTAGCCACAGGAGCACCACCGGACACTAACGTCACAGCTATACCGTGCAGGCGTCTATTCGGCGTCGGCTCCTGAAAGGTGTGACATGTCGCGGCGTCGTCGAATTGCGTCCCTCGCGGTGGCCACGATGACCACCGCCGGACTGTGTGTCGCGATCGGCGTCGCGTCCCCCGGCTCCGCCGAACCGTGCACGGGCGCCGCCGCGGCCGCGCAGCCCCCCGCGGGCACCGCCGCGCTGCCGAGCCCAGGTGCGGGCGGCCCACCGATCGGACACAAACCGGCCGGCGCCAATGACGACGCGCCACTGCCGCGGCTGGGCAAGCTGACCCGATCCATCCTGAGTGCGCTGACCCCCGCGCAACAGATCCAGCAGCAGGCCGCCGTCGTCCCCGCGGCGCCGACGAAAACCGCTGCGCCCGTTGCACCTCCGGCGCCTGCCGCCGCACCGATGCCGGCACCGGGCACGGCTCTCATCGGTTGGGTGACCGGACCGGAGAGCTCCAACAAGACGATCGAGAAGTACTCGATCACGGGTACCGATCTCGGAATCATGTGGGACAACGGCAGTTCCGCGAACCACCAGGTGCTGATGGCCTTCGGCGACACTTACGGGTACTGCAGCACGCCCCAAAAGCAATGGCGCTACAACGTTTTGATGCGCAGCCAGGACACGTCCCTGACCGACTCCGTTGCGGCGTCGAGCGCGCCGTCATGGCGGCCGGGGCTGGCCAAGCAGATCATCAACTCCATCGACTGGGCGCCGGTCGAGAAGGGCATCATCCCGACCGCCGGAATCTCGGTGGGCGGCAACCAGTACGTCAACTTCATGTCGATCAAGAACTGGGATGCCGACGGTCGTTGGTCGACGAACTTCTCCGGCATCGCCGTCTCCCCGGACAACGGCGAGCACTGGGGTGTCTATCCGACCAGCGTCCGCGCCGCGTCACCGGACGCCGTCAGTCAGGTGGCCTACGTCCCCGGCAACGAGAATTTCCAGATGGGCGCCTTCATGAAGCCCGGCCCGGGCGACAACTACCTGTACTCGTTCGGGACCCCGCCGGGCCGCGGCGGGTCGGCCTACGTCGCGCGGGTGCTGCCGGCCTTCGTTCCGGACGCCTCCAAATACGAATACTGGAACACCGACAACAATGCTTGGGTGCCGGGCAACCCGGGGGCCGCCTCGGTCATCATCCCTGGCCCGTTGGGCGAGATGTCGGCGCAGTACAACACCTACCTCAAACAGTATGTGGCGCTCTACTGCAACGGTCTCAACGACGTGGTGATGCGGACGGCGCCCGCGCCGCAGGGACCGTGGGGTCCCGAAGCCATGCTCGTCAACCATTCCGAGTTCCCCGGTGGCATCTACGCACCGTTCCTGCACCCGTGGTCGACCGGAAAAGTGTTGTACTACAACCTTTCCCTGTGGTCGGACTACAACGTCATGCTGATGCGCACGGTGTTGCCGTAATCCACTGCGGTTACGGCAGATAGCGTGCCGCGTGCGGCGTGATCGTCTGGGAACGGCTGGCGTTGCGGTAGCCGATCAGCACACCCAGCGCCGTCAGCCCGGTCAGGCCCGCCACCCCGGGCACAGCGAGCGCGACCAGGTGCGCGGTGGATGCGCTCTGCAGATCCGCTGACACCGTCACGCTTGCCTCGCTGCGGAGCGTGGTTCGCTGCGGCTCGGGCACCGTGCGGCTGTCGGCATCGATCGTCGCGACACCGACGGCCACCGACAGTGCGGCCAGCATGACGGCACCCGTCATGCACCACAGTCGAGCAGCCATGGTCAGCGCCCCCGGTTGTCGGAATAATTAACCTGTGCGTGCAGAAACAGCAATCACAGGATTCTAAGCCAGGAATGTAACCGGATATGGGTTCAGTATCAACCCGGACGTCCGTAAAGCCTTCAACTGCATTGATAGCCGCTGAGCTGCGCCGAAGCCGATCTGCCGGTAGTCGCATTCGCAAGGAAGAGCAAACTTTACTGATTAAGTGCTGGGCATTCAGACCTCGATCCGCGCACCGATGATCACGGTGCGGTCGAGTGGCAGCGCGAAATGCCCCGCCGCATCAGCGGTGATGTGTGAGGTGGCGATGAACAGCCGTTTGCGCCACGGCGCCATGGTGTTCGCTGAACCAGGTGTGAGCTCGAGCTTGGACAGGTAGTACGTCGCGTCGTCGACCGAGATCGGTCCGTCAACCAATGGCAGGCATTCCACCAGCCGCAACGCGGCCGGGACGTCGGGCTGTTCCATGTACCCGAACCTGGCGCTGACGAAGATGATGCCGTCATCGGTGTATCCGAGATCGTCGACGGTGATGCGCTCCTCGTCCGGCACCCGGGGTGCGGGCTGGACGTCCAGCGACATGATGATGGCGTGCTGATGCAGCACGTGGTTGTGCTCGACGTTGGCGCGCATGGCCAGCGGCGCCGTCTCCCCACCCCGGTTCAGGAACACCGCGGTGCCTGGGATGCGGATCGGTGTGGCGCGGTCGGCGGCGAGCTTGTCGACGAAGGTCTGCAGCGGCCCTTCGGCCGCCACCCGCGCCTCGGTCACCACCTCCTTACCGCGTTGCCACGTGGTCATCACCGTGAACGCGGTGATCGCGATGAGCAGTGGCAGCCACGCACCGTGGACCAACTTGGTGAGGTTGGCCGCGAAGAACATCAGGTCCACCACCAGCAGCGCTCCGCCGCCGAGCACCAGAATCCACATCGGCGTGCGCCACCGGACCCGGGCTTGATAGAGGAACAGCAAGGTGGTGATGGTGATGGTCCCGGTCACCGCCATCCCGAACGCGTAGGCCAGCGCGGCCGAGCTGCGGAATGCGAACACCAGGGTGAGCACGGCCACCATCAGTACGCCGTTGATCCACGGCACGTAGATCTGCCCGATGGACGATTCCGAGGTGTGCGCTATCCGCAGCCGGGGCAGATACCCGAGCTGCGCGGCCTGCGAGGCGACGGAGAACGCACCGGTGATCACGGCCTGCGACGCGATGACCGTCGCCGCGGTGGCGAGCGCCACCATCGGGATCCGCGCCCATTCCGGGGTGAGCAGGAAAAACGGTGCGCTGACGGCCTTTTCGTCACCCAAGAGCAGTGCACCCTGACCCAGGTAGCTCAGCACACAGGCCGGCAGCA
>JAHFVC010000250.1 GCA_023264765.1 Mycobacterium sp.
ACCGTGCCGCGATGCGATTCGCGAACCGCGCCACCACGACGACGACGATCGGACCGGCGGCGAGGCCGAGGCCGGCCGCTTGAGCCGACCAACCCCAGGTCGAGGTGAGGTAGAGGACGTTGACCAGAAGCATGCCCGCGAATCCGCACGAGAACGCCAGCATCATTGCCGTGGCAAGCGCGAACTCGGGTACCCGCAGCACGGCGAGGTCCAGCGCCGGCACTGGGTGATGGCGGGAGCGAAGGACGACTGCGGTCATCCCGGACGCCGCAGTGAGCAGGGCGACGATCACTATGGTTGCGCCCCAGCCACGTTCGGGGACCTCGACCAGGGCGTAGGCCAGGGATCCGACACCTAGAACGAGGAAGGCGGCTCCGAGCAGATCGGGTCTCCCGATCTGCTCGATGTCGGATTCGCGGAGGACGCGTATCGCGGCCACCAGGGTTGCGGCGCCGATGGGCACGTTGACCAGGAACACCCACTGCCATCCCGCTGCGACGAGCAGTCCGCCCAGTGGCGGACCCAGGGCGGCCGCCACCGCGCCGACCGACGCCCACGTTCCGACCGCGCTGGCGCGGCGCTCGGCCGGCCAAGCATGGAGAAGCAGGGACAGGGAGGTCGGTGTGACTAGGGCCGCTCCGATGCCCTGGACCGTTCTGGCGGCGACCAAGGCCCACAGGCTGGGCGCCAGGGCGCAGGCCGCGGAGGCGATCGTGAAGATCGTCAGCCCGATGAGGAACAGCCTTCGGTGGCCGTACCTGTCGGCGAGGCGGCCGGCCAAAGCCAGCACCGCGGCGAAGACGACGGTGTAGCCGTTGAGAATCCACGACAGCTGCCCGAAGTCCGAGTTTGGAAAGTCGGCGCTGATGGCAGGGAAGGCGATGTTGACGATGAACAGGTCGAGAGTCGCCAGGAAGGCCGCCGCCGACGTGATGACGAGGACCGCGGCCGGCCGCGTGGCAACGGAGGTCATCGCGTCGGGAGAAGTCCATCGGCTTCTCGATCTGAGATGTACTTGTCGATCAGCTGCCGCGTGAGGCGGGGGATGTCCTGGTCGGCTCCGACTTCGTTCTGCTGTACGGCTTTCCGGAGGAGCTCTGCGGGTGCGAGGGCACCGAGCACTGGCCGCTCCGGTCGGCTGAAGGCCGTGAGCAGCCGAAGCACCGAGTTTTGGCGCTGCGTTTCGGGGAGGGCCTGCAGCGGCCTTGGTATCACGCGGCCGGAGGACGTCGTCGCCGGACCTCCAACGCAGCTCATCACGCAGGGTCCGTACGCGATGCGACGGCCATCAGTTCGACCCGCGACGTGATCTTCCGTCTCGGGCGGCCCGCTGCCGCGCCGGCGTCCCGTTCGAAGGCGTCGATGCGCCGCCAGCCGTCCCAGTCGGCTGCTGAGATGCCGCGTTCGGCGAGAAGGCCGCGAACGTCGTGATCTATTCGTGGGTTGAGTCGACCGGCGTCGTAATCCGACCATAGCTGCGCCACAGTCTGTTTCGCGCACGCCCGATTCGTGCCGATCACCCCGCGCGGACCGCGTTTGATCCAGCCGGTGACGTACACCCCGTAGACCGGAGTGCCGTCGGCATCCAGCACCCGACCGCCGTCGTTCGGCACGATCGCGGCGTCCTCGTCGAAGGGGAGGTCGCCGATGGCTTCGCCGCGATAGCCGATTGACCTGAGCACGAACGACGTGTCGATGGTCTGAATGCCGGCGGGCGTGTCGATCTCGATGGCATCCACACGGTGGGTGCCGAGCAGGCGCAGTGGTTTGGCCTGAAACTGGAAGACGATGCGCTTGTTCACCGCGGTGCGTGGCCGCTTCGCGAACTCGCGGGCGGCTGCGAGCTTCCATCGGGTTTCGACGTCGTCGCCGGGCTTCGCGTCGAGGTCGGTGCTGTCGATCACCACGTCGACTCCGGGCAGATCGCCCAGTGCCAGGAACTCGGCGACCGAGAAGGCTGCATGCCGAGGGCCGCGGCGCGCGAGCAGCACCACTTCCTTCACTCCGCTGTTCCGGAGCGCCGTCACCGCATGGTCAGCAGCGTCGGTCGCATGCAAGGCATCGTCGTCGAGGAGCAGCATCCGAGCCACATCGAGGGAGACGTTGCCGTTGCCCACGATGACGACTCGCGGTCCGGTGAGGTCGAACTGGTGATCGACGTGATCGGGGTGTCCGTTGTACCAGCCGACGAAGTCACCGGCCGCCGCACATCCGTCGAGTGTTTCGCCCGGAACGTCGAGCAGTCGCGATGCGGACGCGCCGACGGCGTAGATGACGGCATCATGATGGGATACGAGCTCGTCATGCGAAAGGTCACGTCCCACTTCGACGTTGAGATGACAGGTCAGGCGATCTGTTTGGAAGGCTCGTCCGAAGACTCGGGTGACGGACTTGGTGTCCTGATGATCGGGAGCTACGCCCGCCCGAATCAGACCGTATGGCGTGGGTAGCCTTTCGAACATGTTGACCTCGACCCCGTCGGATTCGAGCAGTTCGGCTGCCGCGTAGCAGGCCGCTGGACCGGCCCCCACGATGGCAACGCGCAGCGCCCCCGCTTCGACTCCCGGGTGCGCCGCTGGTTCGGAGGTGAAGTCGGACGCCAACGGATGGGCCTCGAAGTAGTCGGCGTTCATCTTCGCGAACGTCGCCGATGACGCCGGCAGGTCCTCGTCGAAGTAGATCGCGTCGACCGGGCACTCGGTGAGACATGCGCCGCAGTCGATGCAGGTCTCGGGGTCGATGAAGAGCATGGCTGTGTCGGTGAACGGCTCACCTCGTGCTGGCCGTATGCAGTCCACCGGACAGACGGGGACGCATGATCCGTCCTTGCAGCAGCTTTGGGTGATGACGTGAGGCACGGGTGCTCCGTTGATGTCTGAGATGTGTTACTGGGTCGGGAAGAAGCGTCCGAAGGCGAGCAGCAACTTCGGTGAACCCTGCAGCTTGATGCGGCGGCGCAGCAGTGCCCACGGCAACGCTGAGCGCTTGTCCAGGAAGTGCAGCCAGGTCGCCGCGTCGGCGGTGACGCGAAGATCCGGTTCGCCGTGATGTCCGTCGACGACCTCGAGATCGCGGTCGCGGATGCTCACTGTGAACTGTCGTGACTCGGCCCCGGTGAAGCTGAAGTGGTAAATGGCGAAGAAATCCTTGGTCTGTTCGCGTTGGAAGATCAACGGCAATCCCTGGATCAGCCCTTGGATGCTGTTGGCGCGCAGACTCTGTCCGACCACCTTCGTCTGCTTGTCGGGGAAGCGGCGACTCACGTATTCCTCGGCGTCGGATCCCTTGATGACGTAGACCGTTTCCTCCTTGCGCTGCAAGGGGCGCACGACGTCCGCGACGTGTGCTTTGGGGCTGTCCATCCAGGCACCGATGACGTCGTCGCCGGCCGGACACACCGACATGCAGTACGCGGCTTTGTAATTGGCACCGAAGGACAGGCTCTGCCACACCGATGCGGTCTCGTTGTCGCCGACCTTGGAGCGGTAGTCGGCGGCGTTCTTACTGTCGGCGACTTGGCCCACCCAGTCGCCGAACCCGCCCATGAACTCGCGGTAGTTGTGGGTGTAACAGGCGGAGAAGTCGAAGTGGCCGTCGGGCGCGATCGCTCCGGTCGGGCAGGCGGCAACGCACAGCTTGCATTCCAGGCAGGGGTTGTAGTCGAGCGGCCTGGAGTATTCGCTGACCTGCGCATCCATCAAGACGGTGCCGAGCAGAATGAAGTTGCCGAACTGGGGGTGGATGACGTTGCGGTGAATGCCCATTCGGCCCAGCCCGGCTGCTTCGGCGACAGGTTTGTGGCTGACGACCCAGGTCTTGCTCGGGAACTTGTCCATCTCCATGGGGAACCCCATCGCCGGGTTGATCGCGCGCACGCCGATGGCTTCGAGCTTGCCTGCGACGCGTCGCCCTACTTCGTCGGAGTGATCACCGGTGTGGTGGAACTCCAGGTTGGCGACTGAGCGTGCAGGCGTCTTGATGTTCTCGCGGTTCATCTTGCACACGAAGCTGATCAAGACCTGGACACCCGGCAGTGCGGCGGTCAGGTCGTCTCGCTGGTCGGCGATCTCCGGACGCTCGATCTCGACGAAGCCGACGTCGTCGGCACCGGCCTCGAGCACGAGGTCGCGTAACCACTGACTGTCCAGCGGTTCGCCGACCAGGGTGTCAGCGCGGCGCTGCCGCGCTCGAACGACGGTCGGGTGATCGTCGATCTTGCTGCGTCTAGTCACTATGCATCGCCTCGCGGAGAGTTAGTTGGGTCTAAAGGGGCGTCGGCTGGGCTTCTAGTAGGGGACGGCCACGTTCGCTGCAGCCCAGCCTTTTCGGCGTCGGACCTGCTCGCGGGCGGGTCCAGTCCGTTCACCATCACAACTTGTCACTGGTCTCGTCGGCGTGAAACTCCCAATGCGCGCCGAGTGCTCGACGAAGGGTGCGACGAGATCGCGGATCCCTCGTGCGGCGCGCCGTCTGCTGGCAGAGCCCGGATGTTGGCCGCTCATGCCGACTCCTTGCTGAGTAATGACACCATTACCTAGACCTAAGCATGACTTCCTGGATAACGCAATCGTTAGTAAGGTGGGTGAATGCCAATGAAGTTCGAGGGACAGCTCGCCGACCGGGGTCGGTGGCGTGCCGATTCGTGCTCGGTAGCGAAGGTCCTCGATCTGCTGAACACGAAGACAACATTCCTCGTGCTGCGTGAATGCTTCTACGGGACAGCTCGATTCGAGGATTTTGTCGATCGGATTGGCACGTCTGCCCCGGCCGTGTCTCGGGCACTCAAACAACTCGAGTCTGCCCAGATCGTCTCGCGCGTTCCTTACCGGACGCCGGGCGCACGCTCACGCAATGCGTACGAACTGACGCCCGCGGGAGAGGACCTGCTGCCGGTGTTGTTGGCTCTTACGCAATGGGGTGACAAGCATCTCCACAACGGATCAGCTCCCTTGGTGTTCGTTACCGCCGACAAGGGTCAACCTGTTCGCGTCCGGGTCAGCTCGGACGCGGACTCGCCGGATCTGCGAGCCGATGGCATCGAGGTGCGGGGAAGCTTCATTCTGGACGAAGTCGAATAAGGGAAGTGGCACTCACGTTCGACCTAAAGAGGAGTCGGACGCTGTAACCGCGGGAGCCGCCGCGCGATACCGGCAGTGCACCCCTACCTCGGGCTGGTCAACTACCGGAACAACTTACTTCGGCTGGGATTCACCGAGGCCGACCTGGACGGCGACGGCAGCGACCGCCTGATCGACGCGTTGATCGTGCACGGCAGCCCGACCGAGGTGGCCGCCGGGTTGCGTGCCCATCTCGATGCCGGGGCCGACCATGTCCAGATTCAGCTGATCGGCGACCGGTCGGCGCCTCATCCGGCGATGCCGCGCGTCATCGGCGAAGCTGGGCAGTGTGAATACCGAGGCCCCGACCACCGCACCGTCCAGCCGCGTAACCCGGCTGCGCGAGAAGCAGACATCTCGCGCAGTCGGCCTGTACGAACTGCTGGACAGCATCCCGCTGGCCACGGCCGCACTCGTGCGCGACGGGCACCCCGTCGCGTTCCCGATCGGATTCGCCAGGCTGACAGACGAACCGGAGTTCCGGGCGCCGGTGGTCGCGACGATCGAGGCCTGATCGGCCATCTTCTGCATGCCGGTGAGGTCGCGCACGTCGACGGTCACCGCCAGACACCGCCGGCCGAGGCCCTCGACGCTCTCCTGCGTCTGCGTCAAACGCGACCTTGCCTTCGAGTGATCCCATACCGAAACAGACTGCCATCGGCCGCGAAAGTCATCGGGCTCTGACTAGGCTGCTCCAGGTGACCCGACCGACTCTGCGCGAATTGGCCAGCATGCCGGCCACCCCGGCTCCGCTCCAGCAGTCCACCCTCGTCCTCATCGACTGCCAGAACACCTATACAGAGGGTGTGATGGAACTCGACGGCGTGCAGGCCGCGCTCGACGAAACGGCCGCCCTGCTCGATCGTGCCCGCACCGCACGGATTCCGGTCATCCACATCCAGCATGACGACGGCCCCGATTCGCTCTACGACATCGCAGGCGAATCCGGGGCGATCGCCGCCGCGGTGGCCCCGCGCGGTGGCGAGCCCGTGATCGTGAAGAACTACCCGAACTCGTTCGTACACACCGATCTTGAGAACGAACTGAAGACCGTCGGAGCATCCAACCTGATCCTCGCCGGCTTCATGACACACATGTGCGTGAACTCCACCGCCCGTGGGGCTTTCAATCTCGGGTTCGCTCCGACGGTGGTTGCCAGCGCCACCGCGACCCGTTCACTGCCGGGGGTCGACGGACCGGTGCCTGCGGCGGTGGTCCAGTCCGCCAGTCTGGCGGCGCTCAAGGATCTGTTCGCCGTGGTGGTGCAGGGAGCGGCTGATATCGAGTGACCGAACAACCATCCACCCGCGTCACCCGGCTGCGCGAGAAGCAGGACACCTCGCGCGACGGCCTGTACGAACTGCTGGACAGCATCCCGCTGGCCACGATCGCACTGGTGCGCGACGGGCACCCTGTCGCGTTCCCGATCGGATTCGCCCGGCTGACAGACGAATTGGTGATCCACGGTTCCACCGGGTCGCCCTGGTTGCGGGCGCTGGCGGACGGCGCGCCCGCCGCGGTGTCGGTGACCACCATGGACGGAGTCGTGGTGGCGCGCAGCGGATTCGAGTCGTCATTCCGCTACCGCAGCGCAATGCTGTTCGGCACCTTCGAGGTGATCCCGGAATCGGACAAGATCGGCTACCTGAACGCGCTGACGGACGCCTTCATCCCCGGTCGGGTGGCCGAACTTCGGCCCAGCACCCGAAAGGAACTGGGTGCCACCGTGGCGTTGAGGCTGCTGATCGGGCCGGACAACTGGTCGCTCAAGGTCAGCGCCGGCTGGTCGGAAGACCCCGAATCGGATGTCGAATCCGGCGCTTGGGCCGGGCTGGTTCCGCTGACGCTCACCTACGGAACGCCGCAGGCGGCACCGGACTGTGATCCGTCCATCGTGGTGCCCGACTCGGTTCGTGGCATGACCGGCATCGTGCGCAACGTCGCGCCGCCGGTGCGCTGACGGGCACGCCTGGCAGAATCCGCGGTATGCGCATGTCGGCGAAGGCGGAGTACGCCGTGCGCGCCATGGTGCAGTTGGCCACCGTGGACGACGGCGTGCTGGTCAAGACCGATGACCTGGCCAAGGCGCAGGGCATCCCGGCCCAGTTCCTCGTCGACATCCTTTCCGACCTGCGCACCGATCGGCTGGTGCGCAGCCACCGTGGCCGTGACGGCGGGTACGCACTGGCCCGCCCGGCCGCGTCGATCAGCATCGCCGATGTGTTGCGTTGCATCGACGGGCCGCTGGCCAGCGTGCGTGACATCGGCCTCGGCGATCTGCCGTACTCCGGTCCGACGGCGGCGCTCACCGATGTGTGGCGGGCCCTGCGGGCCAGCATGCGCGCGGTGCTGGAACAGACCACCCTCGCCGATGTGGCCACCGGCGAACTGCCCGCCCAGGTCGCGACGCTGGCCAGTGACTACCTCGGGCAGGAGAGCGAACGCGGTCACGCCTGAGCGTGCACCACGATCCCGTCGATCAGCATGCCCAGGGCGCGTCAGGAAACAGTTCCCGACCCATACGGCCGGGTGAGAATCTCCAGGTAGTGCCCGGCCGGATCCTGGAAGTACACCCCGCGTCCGCCGTCGTTGTGGTTGATCTCGCCGGGGTGCTGTCCATGCGGATCGGCCCAGTGCTGCAGGCTCCGCCGGCGGATTCGGCCGTAGATGGCGTCGAACTCCTCTTCGGAGACCAGAAAGGCATAGTGCTGCGGCCGGATGTCGGCGATGCCGGGCAGTTGCGCGAAGTCCAGACTGACGCCGTGATTGAGCTCGACGGCGAGGAACGGGCCGAACTCCTTGGCCGGAGGTAGGCCGAAGACCTCGGTGAAGAACGTCGCCGACTGCTCGCGGTCGGCGGCCGCCACGATGGTGTGGTTGAACGTGATCGCCATTTCATCCAGTCAACCACCGTTCGCGTGATGTGCCCAGGGTGGGATGATCGCTGCGCCCGGAGGTGTTCTCTTCGGCAGCGACGTGAAGGCGGTGTGTGATGGGTGAGTTCAACCTGCAGGACTTGGCGGCCCCGATCCTGGTGGCACCGATGGCAGGGGGCCCGTCCACCCCGGAGCTCGCCGCGGCAGGTTCGAAGGCGGGCGGCCTCGGTTTCGTCGCCGCGGGTTACCTGTCCGCTGACGCGTTCGCGCAACGCTTCGCCGCGACGCGCGCGCTCACCACGCAGCCGCTCGGGGTGAATCTCTTTGCGCCCCAGCCCAGTGCGGCAAAGCCCGGGGATATCGACAGCTACCTCGCGGCGCTGGAGTCCGAGGCGCAGCGCTACGGCGTCAGCTTGGGGGAGCCGAAGTTCAACGACGACGCCTGGGCGGCGAAACTCGACGTCGTCCTCGACCTGCGGCCGGAGGTGGTGTCCTTCACCTTCGGCGCACCGAGCGCCGACGAGGCGGCCCGGTTACGCGCTGCGGGTATCACCACCGTGGCCACGGTCACCACCCTCGCCGAGGCCCGTGACGCGCTCAGCCGGGGCGTCGACGCCTTGGCGGTGCAGGGCTCGGCCGCCGGCGGCCACCGCGGCACCTACGATCCCGCAGTCCGGCCGGCCGCCCAACCCCTCGATGAGCTGCTGGCCGAGGTGCGTGCGGCCACCGGTGTGCCGGTGGTGGCAGCCGGCGGCCTGATGACCGCTGAGGATGTCGGCCGGGTGCTGGCGGCCGGCGCCGTCGCCGCACAACTGGGCACCGCCTTCCTGCTCGCCGATGAGGCAGGCAGCAGCCCGGTGCATCGCGCCGCCCTGCAGAACCCGGCGTTCACCGAAACCGTGGTGACCAAAGCCTTTTCGGGTCGATACGCGCGCGGATTGCGTAACCGGTTCATCGACGACCACGACGCGCAGGCGCCGCTGGCATATCCGGAGGTGCACTACCTGACCAGTCCGGTGCGCGCCGCGTCGGTGAAGGCCGGGGATCCGCAGGCCACCAACATCTGGGCGGGCACCGGATTCCGCAGCATCACCACGGGGCCCGCGGCGCAGATCATCGCCGCGCTCACCTGAGCGTATCGACGGTCACGTCCCCGTCGTCGGAGCGCACGTTCACCAGTGCGGCGGCCCGGGCGGTGTCGCTGGTCTCGGGCGCCCGCACGGTGGCCGAGCCGCCCGACTGGGCATGCACCAGGTAGGGGCCGGGGGCAGGCAGTGACAGCGAGATGTCGCCGGCGCGGGTCACCGCGTCCACCTGCCGCGGTGCGACGTCGGCGAAACTCACCGCGATGTCCCCGTCGGTGGTGGCGACATCGAAGGACTCGCCGACCGAAATGGGTTCCCGTGCAGAGATATCCCCATCCTGGGCGCGCACCTCGATGCGGCGAACCGCGCCGCGTAGCACCACCGAGCCATCCGAGGTGCTCGCCGTCAACTGGTCCAGGTCGGCTTGGGCGATCAGCACACCGCTGTCTTGGCGCACGGTCAACGCGAGCCGGCGTCCGGTCTCCGGTGGCAGCGTGATGGTGACCTCGCCCGGGTCGCCGAAGTCCAGCATCCCGCGTGCCGCGCCGTCGACGGTGACCTGGGTTCCGTTCGCGTCGCCGGTGACGCGCAGGTATTGATCGTTGCTCCGGCTGGACGCCACCATGCGCAGATCGATACGAGGTTCGGTGGCATTGCGATCTGAGGTGATGCGCACGGCCACCGGCGAATTGGCGGTGTCCAGGGTGAGGGAGCGTAGGGCCGCAGGCAACGTCTGGTGGTCGGTCACCACCCGGAAGGCGCCCAGGCCCCAGGCGACGACGGCGAGGGCGGCGACCGCACCCGCGATGACGACGACGGCGGTGGCGACCAGCAGGACGCGGATGACGTTGCGGCCGCCGCCGGACAGCGGGGGCGGCCCGGCGGGCGCCTCGGGCGGGGTGATGGTGGTCACGGGAAAACCCTTTCGGCGAAGGTGGTTTCAGGATTCGAGGTAGCGCAGTACGGCCAGCACCCGGCGGTTCTCACTGTCGTCGGGGGGAAGCGCCAGTTTTGCGAAAATCGAGGCGATGTGTTTCTCGGCG
>JAHFVC010000251.1 GCA_023264765.1 Mycobacterium sp.
GGCACAAGGACGTGGTGGGAGGCTTCCGCAACAGCGTCACGCTGTCCAACAAGCACGGTGTCTCGCTGGACCCGATCTCGCGCAACGACGAGGCCCACCGGGTGATGTCGTTTCTCGCCCTCGACGATCCGGGCCACCTGCGGCTGCGCACCCTGGTGTCCAAGGGCTTCACCCCGCGCCGTATCCGCGAGCTGGAGGGCCGGGTCACCGAAATCGCCCACCAGCATCTGGATATCGCCCTGCAGAGCAACAGCTTCGACTACGTCGACGAGTTCGCGGGCAAGCTGCCGATGGACGTCATCTCCGAACTGATGGGCGTGCCCGACGAGGACCGGGTCCGGATCCGGGCCCTGGCCGACGCGGTGATGCACCGTGAGGACGGCGTGGCCGATGTGCCCGATTCGGCGATCGCGGCATCCGGCGAATTGCTGGTCTACTACGCCAACATGGTCAAGCAACGCAGGAAGAACCTGAGCGACGACCTGACCTCGGCACTGGTGGAAGCCGAGATCGACGGCGACCGGCTCACCGACGACGAGATCATGGCGTTCCTGTTCCTCATGGTGGTCGCGGGCAACGAGACCACCACCAAACTTCTTGCCAATGCCGCATATTGGGGCCACAAGAACCCCGACCAGTTGGCTCCGGTGTTCGACAACCACGACCTGGTCGTGCCGTGGGTCGAGGAGACGCTGCGCTATGACGCCTCCAGCCAGATCCTGGCGCGGCTGGTCACGGAGGACCAGACCTACTACGACACGACCGTTCCCGCGGGCGATGTGCTGGTGCTGCTGATCGGTTCCGCCAACCGCGACGAACGAGTTTTCGAGAACCCCGACGAATACCGCATCGACCGTGAAATCGGTCCGAAGCTGACGAGTTTCGGCAGTGGTGCCCACTTCTGCCTCGGCGCGCATCTGGCGCGCATGGAGGCCCGGGTGGCACTGACCGAGTTGTTCAAGCGAATCCGCGGATACGAAGTGGACGAGGCCAATGCCGTCCGCGTCCATTCCAGCAGTGTCCGTGGATTCGCTCATCTCCCGATCACCGTCCAGCCACGCTGAGCCTGAGAGGCCTCGCTACATGCCCAGATTTGCACCTCTGCCCGAACGCCGGCCGGCACTGGTCGCCGGCGCCTCTTCCGGAATCGGTGAAGCCACCGCGATCAAGCTCGCCGCCAACGGATTTCCGGTCGCGCTCGGTGCGCGCCGAGTCGAGAAGCTGCAGGAAATCGTCGAGAAGATCCGCGCCGACGGTGGCGAGGCCATCGCGGTGCACCTGGATGTCACCGATCCCGATTCGGTGAAGGCCGCCGTCGAACAGACCACCTCCGAACTCGGCGACATCGAGGTGCTGGTGGCCGGAGCCGGCGACACGTACTTCGGCAAGCTCGACGCGATCAGCACCGACGAGTTCGATTCCCAGATCCAGATCCACCTGGTCGGCGCCTACCGGGTGGCCGCCGCCGTGCTGCCCGGCATGCTCCAACGGCAGCGTGGCGACCTCATCTTCGTGGGATCCGATGTGTCGCTGCGGCCGCGGCCGCACATGGGCGCCTACGGCGCGGCGAAAGCCGCCCTGGTGTCGATGGTGACCAACTATCAGATGGAACTGGAAGGCACCGGTGTGCGCGCGTCCATCGTGCATCCCGGCCCGACGAAAACCGCGATGGGCTGGAGCCTGCCCGCCGAGTTGATCGGTCCCGCGCTGGAGGACTGGGCCAAGTGGGGCCAGGCACGCCACGACTACTTCATGCGCGCGGCCGACCTCGCACGGGCCATCACCTTCGTCGCGGAGACCCCCCGCGGCAGCTTCGTCGCCACCATGGAACTGCAGCCCGAAGCCCCCCTGGCCGACGTGAAAGACCGCCAGAAGCTCGCCCTCGGCGAAGAAGGAATGCCGTCGGCGGGCAAGAGCGAAGCGACAGGGGGAACAGCACAGTGACCGATCTCAAGGAAGTACAGCGCGTCTCCGGCGGCGAAGGCGAGGAGCACGGCCACCTCGAGGAGTTCCGCACCGACCCGATCGGGTTGATGCAGCGGATCCGCGACGAATGCGGTGACGCCGGCTGGTTCCAGCTGGCAGACAAGCAGGTCGTCATGCTGTCCGGCTCGGAGGCCAACGAGTTCTTCTTCCGTTCCAGTGACAGCGAGCTCAATCAGGCCGAGGCCTACCCGTTCATGACGCCGATCTTCGGCGAGGGCGTGGTGTTCGACGCCGATCCCGAACGCCGCGCCGAGATGCTGCACAACACCGCTCTGCGGGGTGAGCAGATGAAGGGCCACGCGGCGACCATCGAGAACGAGGTCAAGAAGATCATCGCCGACTGGGGCGACGAGGGCGAGATCGAACTGCTCGAATTCTTCTCCGAGCTGACGATCTACACCTCGACCGCCTGCCTGATCGGGCTGAAGTTCCGCGAACAGCTCGACCGCCGGTTCGCCGACTACTACCACCAGTTGGAGCGCGGCACCGACCCGCTGTGCTACGTCGACCCGTACCTGGACATCGAGAGCTTCCGCATCCGCGACGAGTCCCGCGTCAAACTCGTTGCGCTGGTGCAGGAGATCATGGACGGCCGGATCGCCAACCCACCCAAGGGCAAGGAGGATCGCGACCTGCTCGACGTGCTGGTCTCGATCAAGGACGACGAGGGCAACCCCCGGTTCACGGCCAACGAGGTCACCGGCATGTTCATCTCGCTGATGTTCGCCGGGCACCACACCAGCTCGGGTACGTCGTCGTGGACGCTCATCGAACTGTTGCGCAACCCTGACGTGTACACCCAGGTGCAGCAGGAGCTCGACGAGCTCTACGCCGACGGCCAGGAAGTGAGTTTCCATGCGCTGCGCCAGATCCCGAAGCTGGACAACTCGCTCAAGGAGACGCTGCGCCTGCATCCGCCGCTGATCATCCTGATGCGCGTCGCCCAAGACGAGTTCGAGGTGGCCGGGCACCCTATCCACAAGGGCCAGATGGTGGCGGCCTCCCCGGCCATCTCCAACCGCATCCCGGAGGACTTCCCCGATCCGGACGCGTTCGATCCCGCCCGGTACGAGAAGCCGCGCCAGGAAGATCTGATCAACCGGTGGACCTGGATCCCCTTCGGCGCGGGCAAGCACCGCTGCGTGGGTGCCGCGTTCGCGCAGATGCAGATCAAGGCGATCTTCTCGGTGCTGTTGCGCGAGTACGAGTTCGAGATGTCGCAGCCGTCGGAGAGCTACCAGAACGACCACTCCAAGATGGTCGTGCAGCTGGCGCAGCCGGCCAAGGTCCGCTACCGCAAGCGCGCCGAGTAGTCCAGATGGGTTGCTACCGCATCGAACTCGACGAGGACCTGTGCCAGGGCCACGCGATGTGCGAGCTCGAGGCACCCGACGTGTTCAAGGTGCCCAAACGCGGCGTCGTCGAGATCGTCGACGCGGAACCGCCCGACGAACTGCGCGACGACGTAGAACGGGCTATCGACATGTGTCCCACCCGAGCACTATCCCTGATCGAAAAAGACTAGGAGACAACGACAATGGCGTCACGTGAACAGCTCGAAGACTGGTCGGACCGCTGGCTGAAGGCCAACCAGGACGCCGAGGCGGCCGGTGATTGGAAGCCGCTGGCGGACTTCTACACCGAAGACGCGACCTACGGCTGGAACATCGGCCCGAAGGAAGACGTGATGTGCGTCGGCCGCGACGAGATCCGCGATGTCGCGCTCGGGCTGGAGATGGAAGGCCTGGAGAACTGGGTCTACGAGTACCAGAAGGTGCTCATCGACGAGAAGCAGAACGAGATCGTCGGGTTCTGGAAGCAGATCGCCAAGAAGTCCGACGGCACCACTTCCGAGATCTACGGCATCGGCGGCAGCTGGTTCCGGCTCAACGATCAACTGCAGATCGAGTGGCAGCGCGACTTCTTCGACTTCGGCCACGTGCAGAAGGCGTTCCTGGACCTGATCACCTCCGGTGACCTGACGCCGACCATGCAGAAGCGCATCGAGCGGTCCCTGGCGGGTGAGAAACTGCCCGGCTACTACCCGCTCGGCGAAGCACCTCTGCCCATTTGGTGACTCACCACCAAGCGGTTGCTTGGGGGCGGTGTGATGTGGCTAACTAGAGCCTCTAGTGTGGACCCTAGAGGCTCTCGTCGAAAGCAGGAGATATGAAGACCAAAGGCGCTCTGATCTGGGAATTCAACCAGCCGTGGTCGATCGAGGAAATCGAGATCGGTGACCCCGTCAAGGACGAGGTCAAGATCCAGATGGAAGCCTCGGGCATGTGCCACTCCGACCACCACCTGGTCACGGGTGACATCCCGATGGCAGGTTTCCCGGTGCTCGGCGGCCACGAGGGCGCCGGCATCGTCACCGAGGTCGGCCCGGGTGTCGACCACATCGCCCCCGGCGATCACGTCGTGCTGTCGTTCATCCCGTCCTGTGGTGAATGTCCGGCATGTCAGGAAGGGCTGCGCAACCTCTGCGACCTGGGCGCGGGACTGCTCGGCGGCACCGCGGTGTCCGACGGCACGCATCGCATCCACGCAGCCGACGGCACGCCCGTCATCCCGATGACCCTGCTGGGCACCTTCAGCCCGTACATGGTCGTGCACAAGAGCTCGGTCGTGAAGATCGACCCGTCCATCCCCTTCGAGGTGGCCTGCCTGGTCGGTTGCGGTGTCACCACCGGGTACGGCTCGGCGGTGCGCAGCGGCGAGGTGCGCCCCGGTGACGACGTCGTCATCGTCGGCGTCGGCGGTGTCGGTACCGGCGCCCTGCAGGGCGCACTGAACGCCGGTGCCCGCAACGTCTTCGCGGTGGATCCCGTTGAGTTCAAACGCGACAACGCCCTCAAATTCGGCGCGACGCACGCCTACCCCGACATCTTCAGCGCGATGGCCGGGGTCGCGGAGGTCACCCAGGGCCGGATGGCGCACAAGACCATCGTCACCGTGGGCGAGCTCAAGGGCGAGGACATCGACCACTACATGAACATCACCGCCAAGGGCGGCACCGTGGTGGCGACGGCGGTCGCGAACATGGCCGAGAGCGACGTGAAGCTCAACCTGTCGATGCTGACCCTGCTGCAGAAGCGCCTGCAGGGCACCATCTTCGGTGGCGGCAACCCGCACCACGACATCCCGCAGTTGCTGTCGATGTACAAGGCCGGCCGGCTCAACCTCGACGACATGGTCACCCGCCAGTACAAGCTGGAACAGATCAACGACGGCTACGCCGACATGCTGGAGGGCCGCAACATCCGCGGCGTCATCCGCTACACGGACGCCGACCGCTAGACACACAGTGTGATTTCGGCGCGCTTACCCCCGGTCATCGCGGGTAAGCGCGCCGATGTCGTCGAAAGGACACCATGACAGAGCAGTCACCCGTCGTCACGGCCTCCCAAGCCTCCTGGCGCGCAGTGCAATCCGGCGATCGCGAGGGCTGGCTGGCCCTCATGGCCGACGACATCCTCGTCGAGGACCCCATCGGTGAGGCGATCACCAACCCCGGCGGTACTGGGGTCGCAGGCAAGGAAGCCCTGGCCGCGTTCTACGACACCAACATCGGACCGAACACGCTGACGGTGACCACCGAGGCGACGTTCCCGTCCAGCTCACCGAACGAGATCGCCTACATCTTGGTGTTGCGCACCGAGTTTCCCAACGGTTTCGTCGCCAGCGTGCGGGGCGTGTTCACCTACCGCGTCAACGATGCCGGCTTGATCACCAACCTGCGCGGCTACTGGAACATGGACGCCATGACCTTCACCGAGGCGAAGGCTGATTAGCGGTCTGCTGGCCGGACGTGCCGCCGTCGTCGTCGGCGGCACCCGGGGCATCGGACTGGCCGTCGCCGAACTGCTGGCGGCCCAAGGTGCCCACGTAGTGGTCAACGGCCGCGACCCGCGGGCCACCGATCAAGCGGCAGAGCGTGTCTCGGGTATCGGCTTCGCCGGGTCACCGGCCGACCCCGAGGTGGCGGACGGCCTGATCGAGACCTGCGTGACCGCCCATGGCCGGATCGACATCCTGGTCACGTGTGCGGGCACCGCCGAGCCCGCCGGATCTTCCATCCTCACCGTGAGTTCTGCACAATTCCGAGAGCTGCTCGACGCGCACCTGCTGACGGCTTTCGAGACCTGCCGCGCCGCCGCACCGCACATGGTCCGGCAGGGTTCCGGGGCGATCGTGAACACCAGCTCGTTCGCCTTCCTCGGCGACTACGGCGGCACCGGGTATCCAGCGGGCAAGGGCGGTGTCAACGGCCTGACGCTGGCCGTCGCCGCGGAGCTGAAAGAGCATGGCGTGCGGGCGAATGTCGTGTGTCCGGGCGCACGGACCCGGCTGTCGCAGGGCTCGGACTACGAGCAGCACATCGCGGCGCTGAACCGGCGCGGCATGCTCGACGACGTCAGCGCCCAGGGCGCGCTGGACGCCGCCGCGCCCGAGTACGTCGCACCCACCTACGGGTATCTGGTCAGTGATCTCGCAAAGGACGTGACCGGCCGGATCTTCATCGCCGCGGGTAACTTCGTCGGCGAATTCTCCAGGCCGGCAACCGGATTCATCGGATACCGCGACCACAAGGACATCGCACCCTACACGGTCGAAGAAGTTGGCGCGCTGATCGGAGGCTAGACCGCGCGGATCAACCGTCCGTGCGCGATCAGCGAACCGACCTGTTTGAGTCGCTTGCTGCGAATGCTGACGTCATAGGCCCCGATGTGGTCGACGGAGCCCAGTCGCTCGGCCAGGTAGCGATACAAGTGCTCAACATCGCGGCATATCACCACGACCATCAGGTTGGCCGAGCCGCTGACGGCGACAACCGAGGCCACCTCGTCGTGGGCCACGATCTGCTCGGCCACCGTGGTGAGATGTTTCGGCGAGGTCGAGATCCAAATCGTCGCGTTGACCGTGTATCCGAGCAATTCGGGTAACACATCGAGGTCGTAGGACAGGGTGTCGGCATCTTGTAGTGCAGCCAGCCGACGCTTGACCCGAGCCGGCGACCATCCGGTGAGTGCGGCCAGGGCGCTATCAGAGATACGCCCGTCATCGGCCAGGGCATCGATCAGCCGCTGGTCATCGACGGACGGCGCACGGGGCTGATTCGGGCGCGCGGCCGCCGACGGTTGCAACGCGGCGACCTGCTCCGCGCTGAGCGCCCAGCCATGACCGGTCCAGTGGCCACCGGACGCCTGCCCGAACACGTTGAGCACCAAATCCACCCGGACATCGAGAACGGCCGACGTCCTGGGCAACCGGTGCAGCAGACCGTCGCCGGTATCGCTGATCGGCGCGCGGACAACACAGATCAGTTCGGTACCACCGGAGAGCACGTTGGCATGCGTCACCTCGGGCCAACGGACCAGCGCCTCCGCCAGCTTGGGCAGGTCGTCCGGTTTGGCGTGCACCCGCACGATCCACTGGCATTCGCCATGAATCCTCGGGTTGACCACTCCGACCACCCTGAGCACGCCGTTGCGGCGCAGCGCCCGATAGCGCCGGGCGACCGTCTGCTCGCCGGCGCCGATCACCTCGGCGATCCTGCGGAACGGCGCCCGCGGTGCGATCTGCAAAGAATGCAGAATATGGCCGTCGATAAGCTCCATAGTGACGACAACGCTACGTAGACTGCGACCTCGGCGCCTCTTTTTGCCGGTTTCATAGGGATTTCTGGCTACAGGCGGGCCAACGCCCAATGCTGAGCACCATGAATCTGACCGGCAATTCTGTCCTCATCACCGGCGGCGGCAGCGGGATCGGGCGTGCACTCGCCATCGCGCTGCACCGTCGCGGCAATCATGTACTGGTCGCGGGGCGCCGCACCGGCCCTCTTCAAGCCCTCGCGCAGGACTACCCGGGCATCGATTGGCACCCCCTCGACCTCACCGATACCGAGTGCATCCAGCATTTCGCCGCGATGCTCGAGCACCGCCGACCCGAGCTGAACGTGCTGATCAACAACGCGGGTGTGATGGCGCTGGAGAGTTCGACCGAGCCCGATCCGGCGAGGTCGGAGTCCGTCATCGCGACCAATCTGTCAGGGCCGGTAACACTGACCTCGCTGCTCCTACCGAGTCTGCGAAACAAGCCGAATGCCGTGATCGTCAACGTGACGTCCGCGTTGGCGTTCGTACCGTTGGCCATCGCGCCGACCTACAGCGCGTCCAAAGCCGGTCTGCACGCGTACACCGAAGCCATCCGTATCCTGCTGCAGGACAGTGGCATCCAGGTCATCGAGATTGCGCCGCCTCGAATCGAAACGGAGATGGAGGGTCCCGCGCGGTCCGGCTCTGTGCACGTGGATGCGTTCGTCACCGAAGTGCTGACCACCCTCGCAACACACCCCGACACGACCGAGATCATCGTCGAGGCCGCCCGGATGCTGCGTCATGCAGAACGCGAGGGCCGTTACGACGTGGTACTTGCCGCCATCAACTCCGCCATCGATGCCAAGGACGTGCTGTGAAACTCGGAATCGGCCTGCCCAACCACATCGCCGGCGTTCCCGGCCCGGCCATGGCGCAATGGGCCCGCCGGGCAGAGGAGCGAGGGTTCGAATCGGTCACCACGATCGACCGGTTGCTCTACCCGGGCATCGATTCACTGATCGCGCTGACCACCGCGGCCGCAGCCACCACGGATCTGACATTGGTGACCAATGTCCTTCTCTCCCCTGTCTATCCGGTGGTCCCGTTGGCGAAGCAACTCGCGAGCATCGCGCAGGTGTCCGGCGGGCGGCTGGTCGTCGGGCTCGGCGTCGGCAACCGCGTGGACGATTACGCAGCCAGCGGCACCGATTTCGAAAACCGCGGGCGCGTGTTGGACGACCAGGTGGAGCGCATGCGCAAACTCTGGGATGGCGGATCCGCTGTCGGTGAGGATTGCATTTCCCCTGCACCCGTGAGGATCCCGTTGCTGTTCGGTGGCCGAGGTGCACCCACGCTGCGCCGGGTGACGACCGTGGGCGACGGCTGGGCCGCCGGAGCGGTGCGGCACTGGGCCGTGCAAACCGAGCTGGCTGAACGTATCCGGACCGACTGGGCCGCCGCCGGCCGCGCAGGACACCCGTACCTTCAGGCGTCGGTGAACTTCGGGCTCGGCCCCGACGATGCTGTCGATGCCGGAAAGAAGCACCTGGCAAGGTATTACGGATTCAACCCGCAGTACGCGCAGGTGAATGTCGACGATATGATCAGCTCCCCCGATGATGCCCGGGACACGATCCGGCGGTATCGAGACCTGGGGTTCGACAAGCTGCTGTTTCATCCGACGACGGCGGGGGTCGAGCAGCTCGACTTTCTCGCCGACGCCATCCTGTGAACGGTCAGTGCCGATGCACGCCGAACACCCGGCGCAGCGCCACGAACCGCACCAGTGTCGCCACCAGGTTCGCCACCACCAGCACCGACAGCTCGACGGCCTTGTCCTTCGTCAAGCCGAAGTGGTGCAGCACCAACAATGACCCGCTCGTGATCGCCAGCCCGAACAGGAACACCAACAGTCCACTGGCCTGATGCCGGGCCACACCGGTGCGCCCGCGGATACCGAAAGTGAAGGCGCGGTTGGCCGTCGTGTTCCCGATCGCGGTGAGCAGCAGTGCGGTGAGATTGGCGGCCTGAGCGCCCATCGCGGCGTGCAGCAGGATGAACAGTAAGGCGTAGATGGCGGTGCTGATCACACCGACGATGCAGAACCGGGCCAGTTGACCGATCATGCCGGGCGGTACTCCGGGCACCAGCGGTTCGCGGCCCAGGGCAGTCTGGAGTTCGCGCAGTGGCAGCGCACCGGTGGCCAGCGCACGCCCCACCCGCCAGCAGCCCTTGAGGTCTTCGATCGCGGTCGCGATGATGTCCACGCGCGAGTCCGGGTCGTCGACCCAGTCCACCGGCACCTCGTGGATGCGCAATCCGGCGCGTTCGGCGATCACCAGCAGTTCGGTGTCGAAGAACCAGCCGGTGTCGGCGACCAGCGGCAGCAGTTGGCGGGCCACGTCGGCACGCACCGCCTTGAACCCGCACTGCGCGTCGGAGAACTGCGCACCCAGCGCGCCGCGCAGGATGAAATTGTATGAGCGCGAGATGAATTCACGCTTCGGCCCGCGTACCACCCG
>JAHFVC010000519.1 GCA_023264765.1 Mycobacterium sp.
CCGCCCCGGAGGTGCCACTGACAGCAACGACCGTGACGTGGGGCTCGACCAGGTCGGCTGCGACGGCGGGCAGCAGCGCCAGCAGCGCGGCCGTCGGGTAGCAGCCGGGCACCGCGATCCGGGTGGCACCCTTGAGCGCTTCCCGATTGCCGGGGAGCTCGGGCAGCCCGTAGGGCCAGCTGCCGGCGTGCGTGGACCCGTAGAACCGCTCCCAGTCCGCGGCATCGGTCAGCCGGAAGTCGGCCCCGCAGTCGATGATGACGGTGTCACCGAGTTGTTCGGCCAACTCCGCCGAGTGCCCGTGCGGCAGCCCGAGGAACACCACGTCGTGTTGTGCGAGCAGGTCGGCGTCGGTGGCCTCGAGTACCCGGTCGGCCAGCGGGAGCAGGTGCGGGTGATGCTCGCCGAGCGTCGTGCCGGCACTGGCCGCCGCGGTGAGTGCGCCGATGGTCAGGCGTCCGCCGGTATAGGCGGGATGTCCGAGCAGCAGACGCAGAATCTCGCCGCCGGCGTAGCCACTGGCACCGGCGACAGCTACCGAAGTCATACAGCGATCTTTGCATTGTTATGCAGCCGATTGCAAACCCATTACAAGCGGGTCCGCCGAGATTGACGAAATGCCCGCCTCTACTCGCACTTTCCCGCCCGTTTCATCAATTGGGCGGGAGGGGGTCAGGTGCGTTGGGTGGCGCCGAGCTGCTCGGTGGCCGCGGCGACGGCCGCGTCGCGTGCGGCGCTGGCCTCGTCCTCGGTCAGGGTGCGGTCCGGGGCCCGGAACCGCAGTGCCAGGGTCAGCGACTTGCGCCCCTCCCCGATCTGCGGACCCGTATAGACATCGAACAATCGCACGTCCTCCAACAACTCGCCGGCTCCGGCGCGGACCGCGTCGACGACGGCCTGGGCGGCCACATCCTCGGCGACGATGAGGCTGATGTCCTGCAACACCGCCGGGAACGGCGACACCGACGGGGCGGGCAGCCGTTCCACGACCGGGATCGCGGTCAGGTCCAGCTCGACGGCGCAGGTGCCGGCGGGCAGCCCGGCCCGCTCGATGACGGCGGGGTGCAGCTGCCCGGCGAAGCCGACCGACACGTCGCCGACGAACACCTCGGCGCAGCGGCCCGGATGCCACGGCAATTCCTGTGCCGAGCGCAGGGTGAGCTCGACGCCGACCGCGCGCGCGATGACTTGCACCGCCTCGAAGGCGTCGGCGGCCTCGACCTTGCGGCCGGCGCCCCACGGGCCCGCCGGTTCACGCAACCCGGTCAGCACCACGCCGACATGCTCGGGTTGACGCGGCAACGAGGCGTCCAGCCCGGCGATCTCCTCGTCGGTGGGACGCCGGTCGGTCGGGATGCGATCCACCGCGCGAGTGTCCGCGGTGGGCAGCACCACCTGCGCGATCGCGAACAACGACGTGTCGACCGCGCCACGGGACACGTTGCGCGCCAGCGCCTCCAGCAGACCCGGCAGCAGGGTGGTGGCCAGGTGCGGCCGGTCCGCCTCCAGGGGGTTGAGTACCCGGGTGGTGTTCCGGCGTGGATCGTCGACCGGCAGACCCCAGGTGTCGAACACCCCGGCGGGCAGGAACGGCGTGGGCAGCACCTCGACGAAACCGCCCAGTGCCAAGGACTTCCCCACCGCTCGGCGCCGTTTCTGGAGAGCGGTCAGGCCGCGACCCGCGGGCGCGGGCGGCAGCACGGACGGGATGAGATCGAGCCCCTCCAGCCGCAACACCTCTTCGACGAGGTCGGCGGGCTCGCGCAGATCGGGACGCCAACTCGGCGGGACCGCCGTCAGCACACCGTCGGTGACCGACACCTGCGCACCGATCTGAGTCAGCCGACGCTCCGTCACACCGCCGGCGTAGGTCACGCCGGCTGTGCGGTCGGGCAGGTCGATCGGCATGCTCACCGGGGCGTGCGCCCATTCGCCGCGCGGCGGCTCGCCACGCCAGTCGGTCAGCGTGGGTTGGACCGTGCCACCGGCGATCTCGGCCAGCAAGGCGGCGCCACGGTCGAGCGCGGCCACCGAGATGGCCGGGTCCACCGTGCGCTCGTAACGCCGTCCGGCCTCGCTGGACAGGCGAAGTCGGCGCTGGGTGCGCGACACCGCGGCCGGGTCCCACACCGCGGCCTCCAGCAGGACATCGGTGGTGGAATCGCGGACCTCGGTGGTACCGGCCCCCATCACACCGCCGATCGCCGCGGTCGCCACGTCGTCGACGATCAGCACGTCGCCGTCGTTGAGCGTGCGAGTGACATCGTCGAGGGTGACCACCTGCTCGCCCTGTTCGGCGAAGCGGACGTTGAACGGACCGGTGATCAGGGATTGGTCATGGGCGTGCATCGGGTGCCCGATTTCGAGCATCACATAGTTGGTGACGTCGACCGCGGGTGAGATGGCGCGAATTCCGGAGAGCAGCAACCGGCGCTGTAACCACCAGGGCGACACTGCGGCCGGGTCGATGCCGGTGACGGGACGCAGCCCGAAGCGCTGGACGCCGGTTCCGGGTTGCACGGTCAGCGGCCAGGCCTCGCCCTCGACGGGTAGCGCCGGGACATCGGCGGGGTCGACGAAATCGAGGTCCAGGGCGCAGGCGAGATCGCGTGCCATGCCACGGATGGACAGGCAGTAGCCGCGGTCCGGGGTGATGGCCAGGTTGAACACCACGTCATCCAGGCCGAGCACCTCGATACCGGAGGCGCCCGGTTCGGCGGTTCCCGGCGGCAGCACGATGATGCCGGACTGGTCGGCACCCAGGTTCAGCTCGGCAGCCGAGCAGATCATGCCGTCGGAGGTTCGACCGTAGGTCTTGCGGGTGGCGATGGCGAAATCACCGGGCAGCACCGCGCCCGGCAGGGCGACCACCACGAGGTCACCGACCGCGAAATTGCGTGCACCGCAGACGATATCGCGGGGTTCGGCCTCACCCACGTCGACCTTGCACGCCCGGATCGGCTTTTTGAACTCCGTCAGTTCTTCGATCTCGACAACCCGGCCCACGGTCAGCGGACCGGTCACCGGCCCGAGCGGCAGGATCTCCTCGACCTCGTGGCCGATACGGATCAAAGTGGCTTCGAGCTCGTCGACGCTCAGATCCCAGTCCGGGGCGCCGGCCCGGATCACGTCGCGGAGCCAGCTGTAGGGAATACGCATCAGGCGCCCACTCCGAACGGCAGGGAGAAGCGCACGTCGCCCTCGACCATGTCACGCATATCGGGAATTCCGTTGCGGAACTGCAGGGTTCGCTCCAATCCCATGCCGAAGGCGAAGCCGGAGTATTCGGCCGGGTCAATTCCGCAGGCGCGCAGCACGTTCGGATTGACCATGCCGCAACCACCCCATTCCACCCAGCCGGGGCCACCCTTCTTGTTCTCGAACCAGACGTCGACCTCGGCCGAAGGTTCGGTGAAGGGGAAGAAGTGCGGACGGAAGCGGGTCCGTCCGGCCGGCCCGAACTCGGCGCGCGCCAGCGCGTC
>JAHFVC010000252.1 GCA_023264765.1 Mycobacterium sp.
TCACCTGTGGAGATCTGCGGGATCCCGAGCTTCTCGGCGAGCTTCTCGGCCTGCGTGCCTTTTCCGGCACCTGGCGGGCCGAGCAAAACGATTCTCACTTCAGGAACCCTTCGTAGTTGCGCTGCATGAGCTGGCTCTCGATCTGTTTGACCGTGTCCAAGCCGACACCGATCATGATCAGCACCGCCGTACCGCCGAACGGCAGGTTCTGCACCGATCCGGAGTTACCGATCTCCAGGAACAAGTTGGGCAGTACGGCGATCACACCGAGGTAGATCGACCCCGGAAGAGTAATACGGCTCAGCACATAGCGCAGGTAGTCCGCAGTTGGCTTGCCCGGCCGGATACCGGGGATGAAGCCACCGAACTTCTTCATCTCGTCCGCCCGCTCGTCGGGGTTGAACGTGATGGAGACGTAGAAGTACGTGAAGAAGATGATCAGACCGAAGTAGATCGCGATGTAGACCGGGTCCGCAGGGTTGGTCAGGTAGTTCGCGACGAACTGATCCCACCAGCCGTTGCTCGGGGTGGTCCGGCCGCTCTGGATCAGCTGGGTGATCAGGTGCGGGATGTAGATCAGCGAGGACGCGAAGATCACCGGGATGACGCCGGCCTGGTTGACCTTCAGCGGTAGGTAGGTCGAGGTGCCGCCGTACATGCGCCGGCCGACCATACGTTTCGCGTACTGCACCGGGATGCGGCGCTGCCCCTGCTCCACGAACACGACGCCGACGATGATCGCCAGCGCGGCGACGCAGACCGCGGCGAAGACGATGCCGCCACGGCTGTCCAGGATGGTCTTGCCCTCGGACGGGATCCGCGCGGCGATACCGGCGAAGATCAGCAGCGACATGCCGTTGCCGATGCCGCGCTCGGTGACCAGCTCGCCCATCCACATGACCAGCGACGCGCCCGCCGTCAGCACCAGGACGATGACGATCAGGCCGAAGATCGACGTGTCGTCGATGATGTCGAGGTTGCAGCCCTGCAGAAGGCCGCCGTTGGCGGCCAGCGCCACGATGCTGGTGCCCTGCAGGATCGCCAGCGCGACCGCCAGATAACGCGTGTACTGCGTCATCTTGGCCTGACCTGCCTGGCCTTCCTTGCGCAGCTGTTCGAAGCGCGGGATGACCACCGTGAGCAGCTGCACGATGATGCTGGCCGTGATGTAGGGCATCACACCGACGGCGAACACCGTCAGCTGCAGCAGCGCGCCGCCGGAGAAGAGGTTGATCAGGGAGTAGATCTGCGCAGAGTCACCGCCACTGACCTGCTCGATGCACTTCTGCACGTTCGGGTAGTTGACCCCGGGTGACGGGATCGATGCGCCGACGCGGTACAGGATCACGATTGCAAGAGTGAAAAGAATCTTGCGCCTGAGGTCGGCCGTCCGCAACGACGAAATGAAAGCCGAAAGCACTCTTCCTCCTGCGCAGCCGAGCACTTGTCGCGGCGTGCCAATGGGGCTGGTTGATCCAGCGTTTGGTCAAGTCGTGCGCGGTGCCCCTAACAGCTGCTCCCAGCCTGCACAGTCGCGCGTCAAACAGTCTACGAGAGTAACAGTCGCACGCCGGAGCCCCGCCGGGGAAACCGGCTCCCGGCACACCTGATCATCGGGGCATCTTCGATGCGATCTTCTCGGCGATGTCGACCGCCGCGGTGATCGGCTCCGGCTGCGCGGGCTTACAGGCCTGGATGTCGAGGATTACGTTGGCAGCGACCGCCAGGGCCCGCTGGCAGGACCGGACCTGGTCGCCATCGGTCCGGGTGTACGGCATCGACAATCGCGTGTCGGTTTTGTCCAGGCCGCCGCTGACCCATTTCGGGAGCACCTGCTCGTTGAGCCGGATGTTCACGGTGTGGTTGGCGCATTTGGACCACCGGTCCACCGAATCGGCGAAGAAGGCCTGGGCCGCGTCGGCCGTCCGATACGTGACCGCCGACTGCACCGCCAGGCTGTCCCAATTGTCGGCGTTGGGCGTCCGCAGCATTTGCTGGCGCAGCGTCTTGAAATGGCTCGGGTCGTAGATCGGGGCCTCATTGACCTGCCACACGCCGAGGCAATTGAGGTTCGGCAGCAGGTTGCGATGGTCTCCCATCACGTCCACCGGATTCTGCGGCGTCATGCCGGAGACACCCATGATCGTGTCGATGTCCTTGGCGGTGAGCAGCAGACCGGGCAGGGCCGAGTCGGCCACCGATTTCGGCGGTTTCGACGCTTCTGCGGCCGTCCCATCCGAGCAACCGGCCAACCCGAGGACGAGCGCGAGCGCCCCGAGAACAAAGAACCTCACCGGCTCAGGCGTGCGTCCCGGCCCGGGCGCAGGCCTCCTGCGCGAGCGTGGCCTGATTGTTCATCTCCGTCACGGTGTTGTTCAGGCTGTCGCCGGGGATCCGCAAGCCCATCTTCACCAGCAGCTTGGTGGCGCCGAGGGACCAGTTGCGCATCGGGTCGGCAGCGTCGCCGGGCAGACCGGGGGTGTTGGCGGCGTCCATCGCCAGCCCGGCCGATTCGCGCAGCGCAGTCCGGCCTGTCGTATTGCTGCTCGCCACCGCCGGATCACCGTAGTCAGAGCCTTCAAAGGACTCCGCGAAGCTCTCGTAGTAGGTCGAGGAGCCGTCGAGCACCTGGGCGAACTGGGCGCAGGCGGCCACCGCGGCCGGGTCTGCGTTGTCTGACGTCACGGCGCCGACCTGCACCGGAGCACCCTGCACCGGAGCCGGAGCCGGCTCGCTATCGAGGTCATCGGCGTACGCCGTGGCGGCGCTGGTCAATCCGATGCCGAGCGCGACGAGCAATGCCGCCGCGGCCTTTCCACTCCGCCCAGCTGACTTCAAGACGTTCCTCCAATTGCATTCGGTCTCGTGACGAACCGGCCCGTACGGACCCGAGACAGCAACGCGACTCACGGTCCATTCATCAGGTGTCCAAATGGTGAACGAGTACCCAACCACCGGTTGCCAGTCGTCGTCCATTCGCTTGCGTCGGTCTGTGGAATTCATTGGGGCCGCATGTGATTCCGGAAAGAACCCCAGCTCCAAGACGCTCACTCGATAGGTGCCGGGCGTGAACAATTTCCCCTCCGTTCACCGTCCGGAAACCCGGCCATTAGAGGCTCCGACGCGACGTATTCGTTACAGAACTGTTGGACCTTCGGTATTCCGAACATGAGAGGGCGAAATCACCACCATGTACAAACATCTTGCCGCTCTGGCTGCCTGCGTGCTGGTGCCGGTTGCGACGGCACCTCTCGCACAGGCTGACCCGCCGCCGCCGCCCGCCCCCGCCGATCCTGCGGCTGCGCTCAACGTCACCAACCCGCTGCCGGACGAAGGTCGCGTTCCGTCCGGGCCTCCCGGAGTCCTGGTGACGCCGGACGGCTGGCGCCTCGAGGTCACCGGCACCAACGAGACCCAGCTGCCGGTCGCCCCGCTGACCACCGCCATTTCCTCGCGCGAATACCTGATCGCCGGAACGTTCACCGGCAAGGTCTCCGGCAGCGGTAAGACCAAGCTGACCGGTGGATCGTTCGAAGCCGGTGAGCAGATCGGTTGCGGCATCATTTCCGACGAGGTCGAGATCAACCCCGGCGCCAGCTTCACGCCCGGCATCGGAATCCCGTTCACGGGCAACGCGACGGCCGGTTTCGGCGTCTCGCTGCAGGGCAAGATCTACCTCAAGCCCGGCACGGTCACGACGGTCGCCATCGATAAGAAGAAGTTCAAGGGCAAGGAAACCCGCATCACGATCACCGGCGTCCGGATCAAGACGGACCAGTGCGCCGGCCAGTCGTTCATCCGCTCGTACGCGACGTTGACCAGCTCGACGGACAACACCGACGACATCATCACGTACCTCGGCGTCACCAAGGCCGTCTGACACATGCGCACCGGAACGGAAGAGAAAATGTTGAAGCGTTTTGCCACAGTTGCCGCTTGCATGGCGCTGCCGCTCGCGACGGCGCCGCTCGCACTGGCCGACCCGCCGGTCGACGACGCCGGGCCCCCGCCGGACAACGGCATCGTCGCCTCGGCTGAGCCCGGCATCGTCACCACCCCGGACGGCTGGGTGCTGACCGTGGTCGCCAAGGACGAGACCCAGCTGCCGGTGGCGCCGTTGACCACCGCGGTGTCCTCTCGTGAATACCTGGTGGGCGGCACGTTCACCGGCACGGTGACCGGCTCGGGCAAGACCACCCTCAAGGGCGGCACGCTGGAGGCCGGCTACCAGATCGGTTGCGGTATCGAGCTCGGCCAGGTCCGCCTGATCGGTTCCGCGGGTATCAGCACCTCGGGTTCGTCCCTCACCGGTGGCCTCATCCCCACGGGCGTCTCCTTCCCCTTGTCCGGCACCATCGAGATCCACGCCAAGCCCGGCACGGTCTCCAACGTCGCCGTCAACAAGAAGGAATACAAGGCGGCACCGGTGCGCGTGACCATCAAGGACACGCACATCAAGGTCGACGGTTGCGTCGGCCAGTCGTTCCTGCGGTCGTACGCGACCTTGACGAGCTCCACCGAGGACACCGATGACATCGTGGCCTACTACGGTGTGACCAAGGCTGTCTGACATCGACATGGTCTCCACACCAGATCGCTCAGCGCACACCCGGTACGCGGTGGCAACGGCAGCTGGTCTAGTCGCATTCGCAGCGGCGGTCGCCTTCCCGGCGGCCGCCGTTGCGGAGCCTCTGCCGCCGGCGCCCGCACCGGCCCCCGTGGATCCCGGTCCACCTCCCCCGCCCGCCCCGAACGTGCCGGTGATCGGCGCACCGCTCGGGCCGAGTGGGTTCAATGTGTTGGCGCAGAACGGAGTTCCGGCCGCTGATGTGCCCGGCGGGCTCGGCGCCCCGGCGGTAAGCGGCTTGGACCGCGACACCGTCCTGGGCCAGCTCGCTGCACCGGCTGCACCCGGCGCCGGTCCCGGCGTGGTGCCGAACCTCAACCCGTTCAACAACGCCTATGGGTTGCCGCAGTGCGAAGTTCCCTCGGCTCCAGGTAAATGCGAGCAATTCGATGTCGCACCCGGCCAGGAGCACGCAGATGTGAGCCGCAGGGAATGGCTGGGCCGGTACATCGATCTGTACCGCGACGGTCGACTCAGGGGCGGACTGCTCGGCCAGTTGCCACAGCAGCAGCTCGGAGAACCTTTACCGGGCACCGCACCGCTGCCGGGCACCAATATTCCGTCCGGACTCGGCCAGTACCTGCCCGACCCGCCGGCACCGCCGGACGTTGCTCCTCCGGCTCCGGTTCCCCCGCCGCCGGGCTGAAAATTCATCGCCAGATCGTTGGCGCGAAAGAGGCTGTATCTCAATGGATTTGAATCCATTGAGATACGGTCTCTTTGTCGTTTGGGATCACCCCAATGACATTGATCCGAAATGCGATGCCCAGCTTTGTGTATCGCTGTCCAGATTCATAACTCACTGCGTGTCAATATTATTCGTCACCCCAATGACCGCATTTCAGCAGCGATCCCCGTGTTCGAGTCGGTCACCGGACGCGCCATACAGCCACCGCTTGTGGGCCGAAATCCGCTCCGGCGGCGGAGGATTCGGTGAACATTTGGCGAACTTCCTCAGGCCGTTCCAAACGAATCGCTGGTAGAAGGCTTGCTGTTTCAATCCCATCGGATTTAAAAGCCTTGGTAGGTAGTGGATTAGCAAATCCTGAGGTATTTTCTGGCTGTCAAACTTACCCAGACCCCGGGAGTTTCTGCCGTGAATAAGCCCGCTTCGCTGACGGCCGGTGTGTGCTCGCTGTGCATCACCGCGTCACTTGTTGTCGCCCCGCCGCACGCTGCGGCGGGGCAGGCGCCCGTAGTCCAGCACCGTAGCGTCTCCGTGCTGGAGAACCCTTACGCACTGACCGCTTCGTCCCAGGCTCTGCAGAACCTGTTGCTCGTCGCCGGCATTCCGTTCAACAACCTGAACACCACGCTGAGCACCCTCGGTGGGCTGACGAACTTCGTCACCGGGCTGAACCTGGCGCTGGGCAACATCTACAAGGGCAACTGGGACCAGGTCCCGGCCAACCTGGCCAAGGCCTGGACCGACGAGGTCGCGGCATTCAAGAAGGTCCTCGCACTGCCGCAGACGCTGATCAAGTACGACGCCGCGGTCATCGGGAATTTTCTGGGCGGCCTGGGTGCCGGTGCGACACTGGCCAGCAGCAACAAGTCGGTCAGCACCGCAGCCGCCGCGCTGCCCACCGCCCAGTCAGCCGCCGGCCTGCTCGGCATTCTCAGCCTCCCGTTCTACAACGTGAACACGACACTGAGCACCCTCGGCGGGCTGACGAACTTCGTCACGGGGTTGAACCTGGCGCTCGGCAACCTGTACAAGGGCAACTGGGACCAGATTCCGGCCAACCTGCAGAAAGCCTGGACCGACGAGGTCGCAGCCTTCAAGAAGGTCCTCGCGCTCCCGCAGACGCTCATCAAGTACAACCTTGCGGTCATTGGGAACGCCTTCAACCCCGCTTCGGCGACGGCGACCACCTTCGTCCAGAGCGAGCGGGTCTCGACGCTGGCCCTGCCGACGGCAAAGACGTCGATCGAGGCCGGTACCCCGACCTCCGCCGACGAGGTGACCGGCACCAAGAAGGACACCAAGGACTCGACCGAGACCAAGGACGCCACCGAGGTCAAGGATTCGACTGAGACCAAGGACACCACCACCGAGGTCAAGGACACCACCGAGACCAAGACCCCGACCGAGACGAAAGACACCACCACCGAGGTCAAGGACACCACCGAGACCAAGACCCCGACCGAGACGAAAGACACCACCACCGAGGTCAAGGACACCACCGAGACCAAGACCGGTGAGAAGGACGCCAAGGACACGACCACCGGGAAGACGACGACCGGCAAGAAGGGCTCAACCTACGGCAAGCACGCCCGCCAGGACGACGGCACCGACTCGACCGTGTCGGCTTCCACCGGCACGAAGTCCTCGACCGGTGGGAAGCACCGCAAGACCGAAGCCGGCAGCTCCGAAGGATCGTCGGCTTCGTCGGCCGGAGAGCACAGCTCTGCTGCGTAATCCACCCACTGCATGACGCGAGGCCCCCGGCATCACTGCCGGGGGCCTCGTTCGTGTTCGGCCTGCGCCGTTCGTTCCGAAAGTAAGCAAACAGATTCGAGGCGTACAGTTGGAAGCGTTCATTACATCAGCTAAGTAAAACTGTGAGAGGGGTCTGGACATGGCACGCGTTGAGGGCGATACCTGGGATTTGGCGTCCAGCGTCGGTGCCACCGCGACCATGGTGGCGGCCGCCCGGGCAATTGCCTCGGCCGCGCCGAATCCGGTGATCGACGATCAGTTCGCCGCCCCGCTCGTTCGTGCGGTCGGCGTCGACTTCTTCACCAAGCTCGTCGACGGCGACCTCACCGAAGCGGACCTCGGCGACGACCCGTCGATGAACATCGTCCGGTTCGCCAACGGCATGGCCGCGCGCACCCGGTTCTTCGACGAGTTCTTCGAGCAGGCAGCCGCGTCCGGTGTTCGGCAGGCCGTGATCCTGGCTTCCGGTCTGGATGCGCGGGCCTACCGCCTGAACTGGCCCGCCGGCACCGTCGTCTACGAGATCGACCAACCCGAGGTCATCGAGTTCAAGACCCGGACACTGACCGACCTCGGAGCACAGCCGACCGCGGAGCGCCGCACCGTGGCCGTCGACCTGCGTGACGACTGGGTGTCGGCGCTGCGTTCCGCGGGCTTCGATCCGGCCGCACCGACCGCGTGGATCGCCGAGGGATTGTTCGGCTATCTGCCGTCAGAAGCCCAGGACCGGCTGCTCGAACTGATCACCCAGAACAGTGCCCCGGGCAGCCGGGTGGCCGCGGAGGCGGTACCGGGTACCGGCGACGTCGACCCAGAGGTCATCCGGGAGCGGATGCAGTCGGTCACCGACAAGTGGTCCGAGCACGGATTCGACCTGGACTTCAGCGAACTCGTCTACATGGGCGACCGCACCGACGCGGCCACCCACCTGGACAGCCTCGGCTGGCAGACCTCGGCGGTACCGACCAACGAACTGTTGATTCGTCATGGCCTGCCCGGCCTCGATGAGGACGCGCAGTTCGGGCAGCCGCACTACATCACCGCGGTCAAATAGTGGCGCGGTCCGACTCCGACAGCTGGGACCTGGCCTCCAGCGTGGGCGCGACCGCCACGATGGTGGCCGCGGCCCGCGCTCTTGCCACCGCCGAACCCGACGCGATCATCAACGACCCCTACGCGGCCGACCTGGTGCGTGCGGTGGGCATGGACTTCTTCACCCGCCTGGTGGACGGTGACGTCGAAGCTCCCGATGACGAGGCAGCGGGCGGCATCCAGCTGATCACCGACACGATGGCAGTGCGGACGCGATTCTTCGACGACTTCTTCATCGGCGCCGGCGACGCCGGTATCCGGCAGGCCGTCATCCTGGCGTCCGGCCTAGACACCCGGCCGTACCGGTTGGCGTGGTCCGCGGGCACCGTCGTCTACGAGATCGACCAACCCGAGGTCATCGTCTTCAAGAGTGAATCCATGAAGGCGCTCGGCGCCACGCCCTCTGCCGACCGCCGGACCGTCGCGATCGATCTGCGCGAGGATTGGCCCACGGCACTGAGGGAGGCCGGATTCAATCCGGCGCTCCCCTCCGCGTGGAGTGCCGAAGGCCTGCTCATGTACCTACCGCCCGAGGCTCAGGATCGGCTCTTCGACGAGATCACTGCCCTGTCTGCGCCGGGCAGCCGACTCTCCACCGAATACCACGGTGGCGACTTCGGCCAGACTCTCGGCGAACGCGCCTCCCAGATGATGGGACAGTGGGGCACACAGGGTTTCGATGTCGACCTGTCGGAGCTGTTCTACAAAGGCGAACGCAACGACGTCGTCGACTACCTCACCGCACGTGGCTGGCAGGTGCACAGCCGCCGCCGCGCAGACGTGTTCACCGAGTACGGCAGGAAGCTGCCCGAACTGGCCAATCCGTTGCGGAACTCCGTCTCCATCACCGCCATTCGTGACTGAAGGAATCTGCATGACATCCAACACAACCCAGCGCTCCGACGGCGACACGTGGGATCTGGCCTCCAGCGTCGGCGCCACCGCCACCGCGGTGGCCGCCGCGCGCGCCATCGCCTCCCAGGGACCCGATCCCTTGCTGGCCGATCCACTGGCCGAACCGTTGGTGCGCGCCGTCGGACTGGAAGCGTTCGTCAAATTGGTCGACGATGACCTGCCGGCCGCGGCCGATCCCGTGTTCACCCGCCAGCACATGCGCGAGCAGATGGCCGTGCGCACCCGGTTCTTCGACGACTTCTTCACCGATGCCACCGCGGCAGGTATCCGCCAGGCCGTGATCCTGGCTTCCGGGCTGGACACCCGCGCATACCGATTGGGTTGGCCGGCAGGCACCGTGGTGTTCGAGATCGACCAGCCCGCGGTCATCGACTTCAAATCACAGGCCCTCGCCGGGCTGGGCGCCGCACCGACCGCGGACCGCAGGACCGTGAGCATCGACCTGCGCGACGACTGGCCCACGGCACTGCGGGACAACGGGTTCGACCCTGGCCTGCCCACCGCCTGGATTGCCGAGGGCCTGCTGGTCTACCTGCCCCCCGAAGCGCAGGACCGCTTGTTCGACAACATCTCCGCGTTGTCCGCTCCGGGCAGCCGGCTGGCGACCGAGGAGATGGACATGACGTCGCTGCCCGCGAACTGGGCCGAGAAGCTCACCGAGCGATCCCAGCGGGCCGGGACAGGGATCAATCTCGCCGAGCTGTTCTACACGGGCAAGCGCGCGTCGGCCGCCACCTATCTGCGCGGGCACGGCTGGCAGACATCGGTACTCAAGAGCGAAGATGCGTTCGCCGCCAACGGATTCGAGCAACCCGATGACGAATGGCGCACCTTCGGCGGAGACTCTGGGTACCTGTCGGCAACACTGGGAGAGTGACGATGGTCCGCACCGAAGGCGATTCCTGGGACGTGGCCTCCAGCGTGGGCGCCACCGCAACCCTGGTGGCGGCGGGGCGCGCCATCGCCAGTACCGAACCACACGGCCTGATCGACGATCCGTACGCGGCGCCACTGG
>JAHFVC010000253.1 GCA_023264765.1 Mycobacterium sp.
TGATATCCGCCATGGCGCCCCGGAATTACTTCCGGCGCAGACGTTCGGCGGCCGCCAGGTCGGGCGGCAGATCGCGGCGGGACGCGAGCTCGAAGAAGCCGGGGCCGATGGCCGCGTTCATCCGGTGCGCGGTGTCGCAGGTATCCCGGAGCCATCGGCCGGGGTCGCCCGGATAGACGCCGTAGGAGGGCAGCTGCCGCACATAGCCACCCATGCCGGCCTCGAATGCTGCACCGACCAATTTCTCGCGAGTGTCGAACAGGCGGAACAGGGTCCGGCGGCTGACTCCGGTCGCCTCGGCCAGCTGGTCCATGGTGACATCGAGGCCGGTCTGCAACACCAGGCGACGTGCCAGCGCCAGGATGTGATCGACGGTGGCCTGGCGTTTTGCTTCGGCCACCGTGACGGGAGCGGGTTTGGACACGGGGGAGAGTCTAACGCCGGAACGGCGCACTTGACACTCATGAGTGCCATCAACGACACTTTCCAGTGTCGAATCAGGGAGGCTTCATGTCCGGTAGGCATCTCGCCACCGAATCGATCGTCGGGGTCGACGACGCGACGATCGCCTCGGCGCTCGACCAGCTCTCGGTGCCGGCGCTGATGGCTTCGGTGGTGCAGCTGACCGGTGATGCGGACTTCGTCCGCGGTCCGATCCGCCCGATCCAGTTCGTGCAGAACGAATTCCAGGGGATGCTCCCCGACGCCGCCCGACGGCAGTTGCGTCGCGAAGCCGCCGCGGCGATCTGCGCGTGGCGAGACGCCGGTTGCCCGCCGGCACCGCCGATGGCGGCGGAGGTGATCCGCGAGGTGATGGATTGGATCGCCTGCGAGCCGGTGCCCGACGACAACGCCGCGCTGTACATGGAGGAAATGGATCTTGCGGGTGCGAACCCGCGCGCCATCGCCGGTCCGGCCGGCATCACCGCGCCGCCCGGGTTCTCGGTGCTGATCATCGGATTCGGGGCGTCCGGACTGCTCGCCGCGATCCGCTTGAAAGAGGCCGGAATCCCGTTCGAGATCGTCGACAAGAACCCCGATGTCGGGGGCACGTGGTTCGAGAACAGTTATCCCGGCTGCCGGGTGGACGTGGCCAGTCACTACTACTCGTACTCGTTCGAACGCGTGGGCGATTTCACCGCCTACTACACCGGCCAGCCCGAACTCCACGAGTACTTCCGGAACGTCATGGCGCAGCACGAGATCGAACCGCACGTGCGCTGGGGGCGGGAGGCCGAGCGCGCCGAGTGGGACGAGGACACCGCGCAGTGGTCGGTGACCCTGCGCACTGCTGGCGGTGACGCCGAAGTGCGGACCGCTTCGGCGATCATCTCCTGTGTCGGTTTCCTGAATCGGCCGATGATCCCGGACCTTCCGGGCCTCGACGAGTTCGGCGGCCCGGTCTTCCATTCGGCCCGGTGGGATCACTCGGTGGACCTGAACGGTAAACGGGTCGCCCTCGTCGGCGCCGGTGCCAGCGGATTCCAGATCGGCCCGGCCGTCGTCGACGATGTCGCAGAGCTGGTGGTGTTCCAGCGGACCCCGCAGTGGATGGCGCCCAACCCGCGCTATCACGCCGAGGTGAGTGACGGTGAACGCTGGGCCATGCGGCACCTGCCCGGCTATTCCAGGTGGTACCGGTTCATGTTGATGTGGCAGTCCAGCGACAAATTGCTGGAACTTGTTCGTGCTGACCCGGATTGGCACGACTTCCCGCACACGGCCAACGCGGCCAGTGCAGCGCGCCGGGAGATCTTCGCGAAGTGGATCGACGATCAGGTCGGCGACATCCCGGAATTGGCGGCCAAGGTCACCCCGGACTATCCGCCGATGGCCAAACGCATGCTGCAGGACAACGGCAGCTGGTTGCGATGCCTGCGGCGCGAACACGTCGAGTTGGTGAACGACCGCATCACCGGCATCGACGCGAGCTCGATCAGCACCGCCGCGAGCCGTCACGACGTCGATGTCATCGTGCTGGCCACCGGATTCCGTGCCTCCGAGGTGTTGTGCCCGATGGAGGTGATCGGGCGCGGCGGCGTGCCCATCTCGGCCCGATGGGACGGCAAACCCGGCGCGTTCAACGGGATCTCGGTGCCGGGGTTCCCGAACTTCTTCATGATGGCGGGCCCGGGCACCGGACTGGCCCACGCGGGCAGCGTCATCTTCATGCTCGAATGCCAGATGCGCTACATCGGGTCGGCGCTGCGGACGATCCTCGAGAACGGCAAGCAGACCATCGAACCCACCGCGGAGGCCGACCGGCGGTACAACGACGAACTCCAGGCCGAAGTCGCCACGTTGATGTGGGGGCATCCGTCGATAGAGCACTCCTGGTACAAGGCGCCCGACGGGGGCGTGTACGTGCTGAGCCCGTTCGGTTCCGTCGACTACTGGCGGCGCACGAAGTCGGTGGCGCCCGAGGATCACCTACTCCGGTGACCGGTCAACGACTTTGGCGTCGCCGCACCAGGACGGACTGCTGGATCGCGCCGATCGCGCCGCGCTCGTCGAACAACGTGCCCAGGGTGGTGCCTATCCCGTCCGGCCCGTAGTTGGTCTCGGCGCGTATCCCGATCCACTGCCCGTCGGGGATCCGGTGGATGTGCACGGCGAGGTCGGTGTTGAGGAACGTGAATTTCCGGATGTCGACCTTGGTGCCGATGCCGTTGGCGTCGTCGGCCACGGTGAACAGCCGCTGCAACGGGGTCAGCGTCTCACCTTTGACGAGGTCCACCGTCGGCGACAGCCAGGACTCGCCGGGACCCTCGCCGAAAGGCTCTGTCAGCCAACGCCAGTCGATGCTGTGCACGTAGTTGGGGTCCCACTCTTTGGCCATGTCGCGGCTGCGGGCCTGCTCCAAGGGACGCAGCGGTGGCGCGGCGGCGTGCACCACATCGGTGGTGTCCTGCTGCTGCAATCGCCAGCCGCTTGCCCGTACCACGGGCCGTAGGGTGCCGTCCGGACCTGGTGCCAGCATCTCGGCGCTGATGAGCTCGATCTGCTTGCCCGCACGCTCTCGGGTGGCGCGCACCCAGAAATCGCCGGCGGCCGGCACCGGTCCCAGCAGGTCGACGAGCACCCGGCTCAGACGGGTGTCCTCGCGCTGCTCGCACCGCTCCAGGGCGCGCACCAACAGCGCCGACGGGGGTGCGCCGTGCTGGATGTCCGCCGACCACGTGCTGCGCACCATGTCGGTGGCCCGGAATCTCTCGCTCCCGGTGTCGTCGGCGTCGATGAGTTCGTAGTAGCAGTCCGACATGTGTGGCTTTCTGTTTCAGGGTGCGGGAACGTCGACCATCACCGCATCGAGCCGGGACAGTTTGGTGCCGATCAGGCGCTGTGGGTAGGCATCGGTGCTGGTCAGCAGGAACAGCGTGCGGTCTTCGTGGCCGCCCAGCGCGCACGCGATCGCGGTGCGTCCGTCCATCTCGATGTGGTCGCTGCGCGCGCCGGTGGCATCGAATCGGTCGAACCGGTGTGCCAGCGTCATGGCCGCCCAGACACCACCCTCGGCGTCGACGGCCAAACCGTCGGGCGGCCCGTCCAGCCCGGCCGCGAACTCCCGGCGGTCGTGCAGGCGCCCGGCGTCGTCGATGGTGAATGCGGTCAGCCTGCGGGCCGTCGACTCGGCCACGATCAGCGTGCCGCCGTCCGGTGTGATGACCATGCCGTTCGGGAACTCCAGATCCCGTGCTGCCACCCACACACTGTCGTCGGTGTCGATCCGTACGATGACACCGCCGGTGCGGGCTTGGGAGCCGACGTAGACCCGGCCCTGGGCGTCGACCACCATATCGCCGAGGTCCGCGGGCGCCACATCGCTGAGATCGGCAAGGACAGCGACGTTTTCGCCGTCGTAGTGCAGAATCTGGCGCGCCTGGGTCGAGACGATCAGCAACGTCCCGTCGGGCCGAAAGCCCAACCCGGACGGGGCGTGTCCGGGCAGGGCCAGGGTGGACATCTCGCCGGCCAGGGTCACGGTGTGCACCGCCTCGCCGAGCATGTCGGAGAACCACACGAGGCCCTCGAACCAGCGAGCCCCCTCGCCGAAGCAGAATCCATTGGCCAGCGACTGCACCGTCATAGGGTCACGATAGCCGACAGGCGCGCCGCACCTTTACAAAACACGCCTTAAATGTCACGCTCGGTTGGTGCGCCAGCCCACCGGTTCCCTCATGCATGACTTCGCCTACGATCCGTTCGATCCGGCGGTGATGGCGAACCCGCTGCCGTACTACCAGGTGCTGCGCGACGAGCATCCCGTCTACTACCTACCGACGTGGGACACCTACGCGCTGTCCCGCTTCGCCGACATCTGGGATGTGCTGGCGATCAACGACGGCACCTTCGTCCCCTCGGAGGGGACCCTGCCCGCCGCAACGGTTCTCGCGCGGCACAACGACGGACCGGTGGCCGACCCGCCGCTGCATCCGATGCCGTTTCACGCCAACTTCGACTCCCCGCTGTACGAGGACGTCCGCCGCTGCACCTCCGGGCAGTTCCGCCCCCGCAACGCCGCCACCTTCGCCGACCGGATCAGGCAACTGGCCAACGAACGCCTCGACACACTGCTGCCGCTGGGTTCGTTCGACCTGACGCAGGATTACGGTGGCATCGTGGCCGCCTCGATGGTGTGTGAACTGGTCGGTCTGCCGGTCGATCTCGCGCCTGATGTGCTGGCCACGGTGAACGCGGGCAGTCTCGCCGAACCCGGTAGCGGGGTGGAGGTGGCCAACGCCAGGCCGGGCTTCCTGGAATACCTCACCCCGATCATCGAGCGCCGCCGTGCCGGCGCGGGGTCACCGCTGGCCATCGCCGACAATCTGATCGCGCACCGGTTGCCCGACGGATCGGGCTTCACCGACATGGAGGCCGCGGTGCAGATGCTCGGGGTCTTCATCGGTGGCACCGAGACGGTGCCCAAGATCGTCGCGCACGGGTTGTGGGAACTGCTGCGCCATCCCGAACAGATGGCCGCGGTCCGCGCGGATCCTTCCGCCGCCGTCCCGGTCGCCCGGGAAGAGATGATCCGGTATTGCGCACCGGCGCAATGGTTCGCGCGCACGCTGCGCAAGCCGTTCACCCTGCACGGCACCACGATGCGCCCGGGCCAACGGATCATCACGCTGCTCGGCTCGGCCGCCCGCGACGGCCGGGAATACGAGAACCCCGATGCGTTCCGATGGGATCGGCCCAACACCAGGATCCTGTCCTTCGGCCGTGGCACACATTTCTGCCTCGGTGTGCATCTGGCTCGCCTCGAGATCACCATCCTGGTGACCGAATGGCTCAAGCGGGTACCGGATTTCACCATCCTGGAACAGTCCGCGTCGCGACCGCCCTCCAGTTTCCAGTGGGGCTGGAACCGTGTCCCCGTGGAGGTGTGAGATGTGGGGTTACCGCCTTGTCGCGCCGTACACCTTCGAGCGCGTCGACCTTCCCGAACCCGCGGACCTTCGCGACGGCCAGGTGCTGTTGCGGTTCCTGGCCGCAGGCATCTGCGGGAGCGACCTACCGGGCTTCCGCGGCACGCAGGGCAAACTGCCCGGCGACACCGGCTGCTGTGCTGCGGAGATGGACGGGTTTCCCATCCACGAGATCGCCGGCGAGGTATTGGCCACCGCACACCCCGACCACGCCGTCGGCGACCGGGTCGTCGGGTGGGCATCGGGATTCGACGGCCTGATGGCGCGGGTGGTTGCCGATGGCAACGGGTTATCCTGCTATGAAACATCTTTGACGCCGCAACACGCGATCGGGCTGCAGCCCCTGGCGTGTGTGCTCTACGCTGTCGAGCAGCTCGGCGACCTCGACGGAAAGCGGGTCGCGGTGATCGGGCAGGGCTCGATCGGCCTGCTGTTCTCCTATGTCGTCAAGGCGCTCGGTGCGGCGCACGTCACCGGCGTGGATCCCGTCGACCGGTCGGGGCTGGCCGGGACTTTCGGGGTCGACACCACCGTGCGATCCACCAGCGACCGATGGGTACGCCACCTCGACCAAGGGGAGCGGCCCGATATCGTCATCGAGGCCGTGGGGCACCAGGTGGCCACGCTCGGCCACGCGGTGGAGGCCGCGGCGTTCGGGGGAACGGTATTCTACTTCGGCGTGCCCGACGACGACAGTTACCCGATCAGCATGCGAATCATGTTGCGTAACAACCTGACCCTAAAATCCGGTGTGACCCTGGAGCGGCGGCGTGTCCTGCAGCGCGCCGATGCGTTCGCCCGCGAACATCCCGCCCTGCTACCTGCCTATCTCACCCACACCTTCACCGTCGAAGAGGCGCAGCAGGCCTTCGAACTGGCCTGCCGTCCTGAACCGTCTCGCGTCAAGATTGCGCTGGTGCCATGACTTCCCGCTTGCAGGACGCGCTGGCCGGCAAGGAACAGGTCTGGGGCGGCTGGGTGGTGGGCCCCACCGTGCTCGGCCCCGAGGAGTTCGCCCAGGCCGGGTACGACTACGTCGGATTCGACGCCCAGCACGGCTATCTCGACGACGCCGACATCGCGCTGCTGCTGCGCAGGCTCGAACACGTACCGATCGCGACGGCGGTCCGGTTGCCGTCGGCGGATCCGGCGCCGATCGGCCGGGTGCTCGACGCGGGCGCCGACGCGGTGATCATCGCCATGGTAGAGTCGGCCGACCAGGCCGCCGCCGCGGTCGCAGCCACCCGCTACGCACCGGCCGGTGTGCGCAGTTTCGGGCCGCTGCGCGCCAGCCTCGGCCACGATATCGGCGAACTGCAGTCCCGCGCCGGTGTGTACGTGATGATCGAGACCGCCCGCGGGCTGGCCGCCCTCGACGACATCTGCGCGGTGCCCGGCGTGGCCGGTGTCTACGTCGGCCCCGCGGATCTGGCCATCTCGATGGGGTTCGGTCTGGCCGATGCCTGGACCCATCCGCAGGTCAAAGCCGCGATGACGCGCATCCAGCATGCCGCAGCGGCGGCTGGGCTGATCACCGGGATACACGCGGGCAGCGGCACGCTCGGAAAAGCCATGGCAGAACTGGGTTTCCGGATGATCACGCTGGCCTCGGAGTCCCAGGCCCTGCGCCGGGGCGCGGCGGCCCACCTGGCCGAGGCGCACGACACCGCACCGTTCACCGACAAACCCGGGGGATACACATGACCGCGACACCCGTCGCCCTGGTCACCGGCGCCGCCCGCGGCCAGGGCGCCGCCATCGTCGCGCGCCTGCTCGCCGACGGATTCCGGATCGTCGCGGGCGACGTCCTCGCCGACGAACTACGCTCCAGTACCGCCGATTACGGCGACGACGTCATCACGGTGCCCCTCGACGTCACGTCCGAAGCACAGTGGGCAGCCGCGGTGGCGGCCGCAGTCGACCGCTTCGGCACACTGAGCACGCTGGTGAACAATGCCGGTGTGCTGCACCGGGCTGCGCTGGCCGACGAGACGGCCGCGGGTTTCGAGGGCAGCTGGCGGGTGAACTGCCTCGGCCCGTTCCTGGGTATCCGGGCCGCGCTGTCGGCACTCACGACGGCCCACGGTGCCTCGATCGTCAACACCTGCAGCACCAGCGCTGTGCGGCCGTTTCCGAATCACACCGCCTATGGGTCGTCGAAGTGGGCGCTGCGCGGGCTCACGCAGGCCACCGCCGTCGAGCTCGCCCCCTCCGGTATCCGGGTCAACGCCGTGTTCCCCGGCCCGGTGGCCACCCCGATGCTCGACGACCGCACTCAGGACCGGCTGGCCGCTCACGGCCGCCTGGGGACGCCCGCCGAGATCGCGGATGCGGTGGCGTTCCTGGTGTCGCCGCAGGCGTCCTTCATCACCGGTTCCGAGCTCGTCGTCGACGGCGGCCAGATCCTCAAGATCGGCTGACCCGGTGAACATCGACGACCGGCTGGCACCGGCGCTGCGGCACTTTGCCGCGGCACGCACAGATCTGGCGGCCGACAACATCCGTCCGACAAGGGATTCACTCGATGCCCGCCGCCGCGATACCGCGCGGCTGGTGGAAACGACCGGGGTGCAGATCGGCGACGACGTGGTCGCGGGGATCGGGGTGCGGATCTATCGCGGCGGCGGCGAGCCGGCGGTGATCTTCTGTCACGGTGGCGCATTCGTGCTGGGCAATCTCGACACCGATCACCACCAGTGTGTCGAACTCGCCCGCCGCGCTCGGGTGACCGTCATCTCCGTCGACTACCGGCTGGCACCGGAGAACCCGTACCCGGCTGCGGCCGACGATGCGGGCCAGGTTATGGAGTGGGCAGTCGCCAACGCGACCGCCCTCGGTATCGACCCGGACCGGATCGCGGTGGCGGGCAGCAGTGCCGGTGGTGCGATCGCGGCCGGGTTGGCGCACCGTGCGGCCGCGGGGGAGCTGCCGCCCGTCGGTTTCCAGCTGCTGCACCAACCGGTGCTCGACGACCGGCTGACGCCGTCGAAGGACGAATTCGACAGCACCCCAGGCTTTGACGGTCCCGCCGCACGCCTGATGTGGCGGCACTACCTGGGCGGTGAACCCGTCCCGGCCGGGGCCGCTCCCGGCCGCCGCGACGATCTCACCGGCGTGGCGCCCGCCTTCATCAGCTGCTCGGAACTCGACCCCCTGCGCGACGAGGCCGTCGACTATGCGCTCCGGTTGATGTGGGCCGGGGTCGCATGTGAACTCCACGTCTTCCCGGGCACCTGCCATGGGTTCGATTCGCTTGTGCCGCAGTGGGAGACCAGTCGGCAGCTGTTCGCCATGCAGGGCGCGGCGCTGGCCCGGGCGCTACACGGCTAGTTCCCGCGCCACCGCCGCGTGATAGGCGTCGATGTGGGACGGGTTGACGATCCGGAAGAACCCGTCCGACATGGGCGCGTCGCGGTACGCCTCGATGGTCATCGTCCTGCTGAACAGGGTGAGCCCCGGACCCGGCGCGCTGAAATGGTATTCGATGGTCATCCGGCCGTCGAAGCCGACCTCGCCGGTGCTGTCCGCGCTGAGGCGGCCCACCGAACTGAACACCCACATCCGCGGGCGAGTGGCGATCGCCAGCTGCCAGGTGAAGGTGCGGTCGGCGGTCGGGTGCGATTCCTGCCACGTGTCGCCGACGCGGAGCGGGAGCGTACCGTCCAGACCGCTGATGCGCGGGGCGTTGGGGTAGGTCTTGGTCCAGTTCGCCGGATTGGTCACGAAGTCGTAGATCGTCTCGGCGGGGTGTGTGAAAGTGGTTGCCGAACTGGTGGTCACGATGCCCACGGACAGTGCCTTTCGGGTGGAGGGGTCAGGTAGCGCAACCGCAGTCGCCGTGGTCGTCTCCCGGCAACTCGGCGAGCATCTCGGTGCGGGTGTCGTCGAAGCTCAGGTACCCGGCGATCGGGACCGATTCCGGTAGCGGCGTCTCGTAGCTCCAGGCGATGTCGTCGACGACGGTGTCCCCGATGGCGGCCGACCAGTACGTTGCGTGCCCCTTGTAGTTGCAGTAGCTGGTGGTCGGCGACTTGCGCAGCAGGTCCATCCGCACGTGTGCGGGAGCCACGTACAGGCGGGGCGCCAGGGCCGTCTCGAACAGGACCGTCGAGTCCGCGGTGTCCACCAGCGTGGTGCCGCCGATGCTGACTCGCAGCCCGCGCCGGCCGGGCCGGCAATCGACCCGGTGGTAGGGATTGGGCGGGTAGTGCACCAGGGTGCGGCCCTCCTCCAGCCAGGTGTCCGCCGCCGTCCAGGGCACCTGGACGTATTCTGGCTTCTCGGGCATCGGGGTGGCAGGCAGATCGCCGGTCTGGCCGGCCGGGAAGGCGTAGGCCAGTGGCTGGCCGCGCCGGTGAACCAGCAGCGCGGCTTCGGTGTCGATGACGATGCGGCCGTTGACGACTGCCTGTACGCGCCGGGGGTGTGGCTCGGCGAACACGACGTCGTCGGGCAGCGGGGGAAAGCACCATCCCGCGGGATCGGGGCCGAACGGGCCCCGGCCGGCGTAGAGACTCATGAACCAGAGCTTTACAGAAACACTCGAAAATGTCACGCTGTTGGCATGGCGTCGTCAGATTCGTCTCCTGGTACGCCGCGCCGCGTTCACGAAGCAAGGAGTGAGACCGCATGAAAGCCCGCTCATTTCGCCT
>JAHFVC010000520.1 GCA_023264765.1 Mycobacterium sp.
AAGGTCTTTCGACAATCCGGAGATCGACTACCTGTACTTCACCGAACGCACGAGCCTGCCGTCCAGCGATCGCATCATGCTGCACAACATCCAGCGGGCCAACGTCGAGGAGTGGTCCCGGCTGCTCTCCGCCATCCACTCCGACCTCACCGAGAGAGAAGCCCGCTTCGTCGTGCACGCGGCCTTCGCACTCGTCATCGACCTCGGCCGGCTCACCCAATACGAGAACAGCGAAACCGCCCGCGGCGTGGTGTGCGCGCTGATGCGCGCGGCGCTGCTGGCGCCCAGCCACGCATCGGCACCCGCCGGCTAACCGCGGTAGGCGGCAACCTTCGCCGCGTACTCGTCGAGCAGTCGCAGTGACTCGTCCCGCGGCAAGATCGGCAACTCCAGACCCAGGTGGTCGAACCCGAGTTTCTCGACGGCACTCCAGTATTCGGGATCGACCGGGGTGTTGAACTGGAACAGCGGCACATCGTGTCCGGCACCGGTGCGCAGCTGCTCGACGCGTTGCGTCAGCGCATCGACGGGCAGCGGATTGGAGATCCACCCCGCACCGTGCCGGATGATCCGCTTGACGGTGGCATCGGAGTTGCCACCGATGAGGATCGGCGGGTGAGGTGTCTGGACCGGCTTGGGCCGCAGATAGGACGAATCGAAGTCGACATACTTGCCGTGGTATTCGGCGGGCTCGGCGGTCCACAGCGCCTTGATGGCCTCGATGCGCTCATCGAGCAGCGCGCCACGGGTCTTGGGATCGGTGCCGTGGTGGCGCATTTCCTCCAGGTTCCAGCCGGCGCCGACGCCGAAGACGAAGCGGCCGTTCGAGATCACGTCGATGCTCGCGGCCTCCTTCGCGGTGACGATCGGGTCACGCTGGATGAGCAGAGCGATACCGGTGATCAGCTCGATGCTGGAGGTGACGGCCGCCGCCGCGGCGAGGGTGACGAACGGGTCGAGTGTTCGGTAGTAGTAGTCGGGCAGATCGCCACCCATCGGGTACGCCGTCTCGCGGCTGGCCGGGATGTGGGTGTGCTCGGCGATGGACAGCGACTCGAAGCCACGCTCCTCGACGGCCTTGGCCAGCGTCACCGCGTCGATGGTGTCGTCGTTCACGAACGTCGAGATTCCGAACTTCATGCGCGCTCCCCCGCTGTTGTCGTCATGGCTTGCCAACCACCTGTGCCGGACGGCTATTCCCCCGGCGCGGTGAACGGCGGTTCCGACTGGACGAAACACGACAAAAAAGGAGGGGCGCCCCGTTTGGGGTGCCCCTCCTGACCGCGTCGATCAGCGGCCGGCTCAACGACCGTTGCCGAAGGTCGAGGTGACCTGACCGGTGGTGGCACGCTGCTGATTGTCGTGCACCCACTCGTGGTGGGCGATGTCCGCCTGGGCGGGCGCGGCCAGCCCGACGACGGCAGCCGCGAAGGCAGAGGCGATGATTCCGGTGAATCCAAACTTCTTCATTTCCAATCCCTTTCGTGGGATGCTCGGGTGGTTCTGGTGTGCATAACGCACCCCCTCGCCAGGTAATTCCATTGGCAGCAATTGGCCGCCGAGTGGCAGTCGCGGAACGTATCCTCGGCGCTATGCACCTGATCGCGCTGGAAGAGCATTACGCCTGGGATCCAGCCAGCGATGGCAACGTGGTGGCCTCGTGGTTGCACTCGCACAATCAGCTCGGCTATGACCGGCTCTACGATCGCGGGCCGTTGCGCCTGGAGCAGATGGACGCCGCCGGCATCGACTTCCAGATCCTGTCGCTGTTCGACCCCGGCGTGCAGGAGTACACCGACGCCGGGCAGGCCGTGGACTACGCGCGGCGGGCGAACGACAACCTGGCCGAGACGGTGCGCCAGTATCCCCGCCGCTTCGGCGCCTTCGCCACGCTGGCCACCCAGGACCCTGACGCCGCCGCCGCCGAGTTGCGACGCTCGGTCACCGATCTCGGGTTTGTGGGGGCGCTGGTCAACGGCCACACGCACGGCCGGTATCTCGACGATCCCGCCTATGAGCCGCTGTTCGACACCGCCGACACGTTGGGGGTGCCGATCTACCTGCACCCGACGACACCGCATCCGGCGGTCATGGACGCCTGGTTCGCTCCCTACACCGATCAGGGGCTGCACCTGGCGTCGTGGGGTTTCGCCGTCGAGGCAGGCACCCACGCGTTGCGGCTGATCTATTCCGGACTGTTCGACCGGCACCCGAAGCTGCAGATGATCCTGGGGCACCTCGGGGAGATGTTGCCGTTCACCGCTTTTCGCACCGACCGGTACTACGGGCTGGGCGGTTCGGGCGGCGGTGACCTGGCCAAGCTGCCGTCGGACTACCTGCGGGAAAATTTCTTCGTCACCACGAGCGGCAATTTCTCCCCGCCGGCGATGGCCTGCACCTTGTCGGTGCTGGGGGCCGACCGCGTGATGTTCTCGGTGGACTACCCGATGGACGACAACGTGGCCGGCGCCGATTTCCTGGCGGCCCATCCGATGAGTGAGGCCGACCGCCGCAAGGTCGGCTACGAGAACGCGCTGCGGTTGTTCGGTGACCGCATACCGGATCCGACCGGCTGACGCGCCGACGGGCCTGTGCCGACGCTAGTCGGCCAGTCCCGTGAGAAAGCGCCGGAAGCTCTCGGCCAGCGACCGGGGTACGTGGTCGGGGTCCATCAGGTCGTTCTCGGCCAGCGGACTGCCCTCGTCAGCGACCGTGTCCGCGGTGAACCGGCGCAGTGTCCTGCCCTCACCGGCCAGCGCCTCGACAGCCTGCAGGAAGGTCGCGCCGTCACGCAGGCCCGCGCCGAAGTCGTCTGTCCGTACACCCAGGTGCTCGCCGATCAGCCGGTTCCGGAACGCGGTGATCGCCTGTCGAATGGTGTCGTCGTCCGCGCCGGCCTCGATCGCCACGTCGCACTCGCTGTCGAAACCCATCGAGCGGTTGTTCAGGTTGGACGACCCGATGCGTAGCAGCCGATCATCGACCACCAGGACTTTCGAGTGGACGTAGATGTTCGTCCCTTTGTCCGCCACCGGCCAGTAGACGCCCAACCGATCCTCTTCATCGGCGGCCCAGAGCAACTCCAGCAGGAGTTTGCGGGCACTGTCCATCGACTCCTGCTCGAGCCTGCTCTCGGAGCGGCGGGGCAGCACGATGACGATCTCCGGGCCGTCGGTCTCCCGGAGCCGGTCGGCGAGCGCTTCGACCAGGGTGCGCGACGCCAGGTATTGATTCTCCAGATAGATGGTGTGCCGTGCGGCGGCGATGGCGGCCAGATTCAGCGCCTCCACCTCGCGCACCTCGTCACGGTCCGGCAGATCCGGTGTCGTCCGTGCGATACCGACCCCGACGTCCCGCAGGTCGGGCTCCAGACCGCGCGGCCACGCGCGGTGCGTCGGGTCCAGGCCGTCCAGGGCCTGGCCGGTCGCCGCCTCCCAGCGGTCGCGCGCGACGGCAGCCAGCCGGCGGGCG
>JAHFVC010000521.1 GCA_023264765.1 Mycobacterium sp.
ATCGATGAGATCGCCGACGCGGCCGCCGACGGCGGTGATCTGTGGTTCACCAGCGCCCCAACGCCCGCGACCGCGGGCGACTGGGTGCGGGCCCGCCTGTCCGATCGCGACCTGTTCCCGTTCGTGGTGCGGGCCCTGGACGGCACACTGGTCGGGTCGTCGAGCTACCTGCACATCGACGGGCCGAACCGCCGACTGGAGATCGGGCACACCTGGTACCGCGCATCGGTACGGCGCACCGGGGTGAACACCGAAGCCAAATTGCTGCTGCTCGGCCACGCCTTCGGCGAGTTGAACTGTGTGGCAGTCGAATTCCGTACGCACTTCTTCAACGCCACCAGCCGGGCGGCCATCGAGCGTCTCGGTGCCAAGCTCGACGGCATCCTGCGCAGCCACCAACTGCTGCCCGACGGGTCCCGCCGCGACACGGTGGTCTACTCGATCCTGGACATCGAATGGCCGGCGGTGCGCAACAACTTGCGATCCCGGCTGGACCGACCGTGAACCGCCGGGGGTGGTCGAAACCACCCCCGGCGGTGTCGACTCAATGCGAGTCGACGGTGGTGGGCTGGATCGATTTCTGTGTGCCGCCGTGAGCGATGTCGATCTTTCGGGGCTTGGCCTTTTCGGCCAGCGGGATCGTCACGGTGAGCACACCATTCTCGTACGTTGCCGAAATGGCCGATGTATCAATGCCTTCGCCCAGCGAGAGCTGTCGGCGATAGCTGCCGAAGAATCTCTCGTTGGTGAGCCACTGGACCGAGTCGTCCGTCCGCGCCGTGCGATGCGCCGAGATGGTCAGCGTGCCGTTGTCGACGTCGACATCCACCGAACCCGGATCTACGCCGGGAAGGTCGGCGGTCAGGACGTAGTGGTCGGCGATCTTGCACAGGTCCATGGGCATGAACCGCGGGGTGCGTGGTGATCCGGTTTGGCTGGTCACCAAGCCCCGGGTCAAGGCATCAAGGTCACTGAAGGGATCGAAACGCAGCACAGTAATCCACCTCCTCATTCGCTCAAGAGCCCACCACCCTGGTGGGCAGCCAATCACTGTGCACCTACGTTTTAGCACTCTCATGCGGAGAGTGCCAGCCCCGCGGTGGGATTTTTTTCGTGATTTTCAGGACCCGCCCGCAGCTGTGCCCCAGCACGGTGTGTTCAGTCGGCTGCATACGCCACGGCTTCGATATCCCTGCCCCGCAACGGTTCCCCACACTGGTCGCAGACCAGTACGGCATGGAACGCGCTGCCGCACGTGGTGTGCGTGACGTCGACTGCGGGACCTTCGGGCCCGACGAGCCAGCGCTGCCCCCAGTCCAGCGCCGTCACCAGGATCGGCAACACCGCGCGGCCCTTTTCGGTCAGCTGGTAGCGGGCGTCGAGCACCTCGTTGGCCACCAGTATCTGCAGCCGGTCAGACAGCGAACCGGGTGGGGCGCCGAGTTGCTCCGCGAAGTCGGTGAACCGGTTGGTGCCGACGAAGGCGGCGACCATGACGGCGAAGGACCACCGATTGCCGAGAATCGTCATGGTCTGCGGGAACAGGCCGGTCCGGTCGCCGTGTGACCGCCGCCGGGTGGTGGACACCGGGGTTGAGCGCGCCCATGACCCGCTCGGGCCCCATCGGGCATCGAGGACCTTTTCCGATACGGCCTCGCCGCACCCGCCGCAGGTGAGTGTGGGGGCGCAGTCGGCACCACATCCGTTGTGCCGGATGGCCGGTAACGCATGTTCGGGCACCCAGCGCCGTTCCCACGCCCAGATGGACACCAGTACCGGCCACAGCGCGCGGCCGCGTGGGGTGAGCAGATACCGGCGGTCGTCGCGCTCGAGTAGCCCATCGACGGTCATGCGTCGGAGCCGTGCGGTCAGTACCGCATTCGAGATCGGCAGCCGCGCAGCGAATTCACTGAACCGGGTGGCTCCCATCGAGGCCTGTTGAGCGATCAGCAGCGTCCACTCGTCGCCGAGTACACCCAACATCCGGCCGACGGCGTTGACGTTCGGGCCGGGTTCCATCAGTCCCGCCAGCGCCGAAGCTCCGAACCCGGCGCCCACGTCGCATGGGTTCCGCTGGAGACTCGTTCCGGCAGTTGGAGTTTGCACACCGGTCCGTCGGCGAGTCGGGCGGCGTCGAACACCAGACAGTACGACTCGTCGGCGGTCATGTCGGTGGTGATGGTGACGAGGTAGCCGTCGTCCTCGCCGCTGCTGCCCACGCGGGGTGCCATCGCGGTCTCGCTGCCGTACACCCCGTCCGGGAAGGTGTAGTGCTGTTCGGATCCGGTGTGCAGGTCATGGCGCACCAGGCCGTCGAACAGGAACCAGCCCGGCTTCCCGGTCGCGGCGTAGGTATAGCGATAGTCCTTGGCCGCGTACGCCGGGTTGATCATGCCGAATTCGGTGAGGCTGTCGGACAATTGCTCTTCGCGCGTCTGCCCGGTGACCAGGTTGAACCGCCAGCGGTGCAACCGGGTCTGCATCCCGTCCAGCGACAGATACCGGAAGAACCGTTGCCACTTGCGGTCCATCCCGAAGTCGGCGTCGTCGACGGTGGGTTCCGGTGATCCCTGGAAGAATCCGTCCAGCACGATCTCGTCGCCGTCCTCGAACGCGTTGGTGAAATGCAGGACATAGGTGGTGTCGGCCTCGAACCAGCGCACGGGCCCGCCGCGCCGGGGCAGCACAGCGAACCTGGACGGCAGGTCCCGGTGCAACCGGGGGATGTGCGCGTTGTGCTTGAGCATCTCGGCATCCCAGAACAGCGGAAAATCGTTGAGGATCACGTAGTTCTCGGTGAACGCCATGTCGTGCGGCAACCGTGGGCCGGGCAGTTCCACGTCGACGTAGTGCACCAGATTGTTGCTCGCGTCCACCACCCCGTAATGCATGAACGGCGCATGTTTGCCGTAGTTGAAGAACAGCAGTTCATCACCGTCGACCTTCGGGTGCGCCGATACGCCCATGTCCGCGGGGAACCGGCCGGAGAAGTCCTCCTTGCCCAGCGCATCCCCGGTGTAGGGGTCTACCCGGTACAGGTCGCCGCACTGGTAGAAGCTTGTCAACGCCACCCCGCGGTGCACCGTGACGTCGGTCGACGATGCATCCTTCATCAACGTCCGTGCGCCCCAACCGTGGTCACGCTGGGCCAGCTCGACCGGCTCGGCGATGCCCGGCCACAGCGGTCCGCCCGCCGCGTTCTCGGCGAGCAGGCCGTCGGTCTGGATGAAGCGGTTGCGGTAGAACGCTTTTCCGTCCCGGAAGCCGACGATGTGCAGCATCCCGTCACCGTCGAACGGGTGGTAGGTCTTGAACGCGGGGTGCAGCGGATTCTCGGTGTTGCGCAGGTATACCCCGTCCAGGTCGGTGGGGATCTCGCCGTCGACGGCGCGTAGGTTCTCGGCATCCCATTCGGTGGTCTGCGGGCGCCACGCACCGGTGCGGTACGGGTGGGTGTCGTCTTCGGGC
>JAHFVC010000026.1 GCA_023264765.1 Mycobacterium sp.
GAGTTGCCGCCGAGGCGGTTGGAGCCGTGCATGCCGCCGGAGCACTCGCCGGCCGCGAACAGTCCTGGAGTCGCGGCGCCGCCGGTGTCGGGATCGACCTCGATGCCGCCCATCACGTAGTGACAGGTCGGACCGACTTCCATCATGTCCTTGGTGATGTCGACCTCGGCGAGCTCGATGAACTGGTGGTACATCGAGGGCAGGCGACGCTTGATCTCCTCGGTGGGCATGCGCGAGGCGATGTCGAGGTAGACGCCGCCGTGCGGGGTGCCGCGGCCGGCCTTGACCTCGGCGACGATGGCGCGGGCCACCTCGTCGCGGGGGAGCAGGTCAGGGGTGCGGCGCGCCGAGTCGTTGTCCTTGAGCCACTGGTCGGCTTCCTCCTCGGTTTCGGCGTACTGACCTTTGAACACCGGGGGGATGTAGTCGAACATGAACCGCTTGCCCTCGGAGTTCTTCAGCACTCCGCCGTCGCCACGGACGCCCTCGGTCACGAGGATGCCCTTCACCGACAGCGGCCAGACCATGCCGGTCGGGTGGAACTGGATGAACTCCATGTTGATCAAGTTGGATCCCGCGCGCAGAGCCAGGGCATGGCCGTCGCCGGTGTACTCCCACGAATTCGACGACACCTTGAACGACTTGCCGATACCGCCGGTCGCGAGCACGACCGCCGGCGCCTCGAACAGAATGAAACTGCCGCTCTCGCGCCAATACCCGAACGCGCCGGCGATCCGGTCGCCGTCCTTGATCAGGTCGGTGATGGAGCACTCGTGGAAGACCTTGATCCGGGCTTCGTAGTCGCCGAGTTCGGCCTTGTCCTCCTGCTGCAGCGAGACGATCTTCTGCTGCAGGGTGCGGATGATCTCCAGCCCGGTGCGGTCACCGACGTGCGCCAGACGCGGGTAGGTGTGGCCACCGAAGTTGCGCTGGCTGATCTTGCCGTCCTTGGTGCGGTCGAACAGTGCACCGTAGGTCTCCAGCTCCCAGACCCGGTCCGGGGCTTCCTGCGCGTGCAGTTCGGCCATCCGCCAGTTGTTCAGGAACTTCCCGCCGCGCATCGTGTCACCGAAGTGCACCTGCCACGAGTCTTTGGTGTTGACGTTCTTCATGGCCGCAGCGCAGCCACCCTCGGCCATCACGGTGTGCGCCTTACCGAACAGGGACTTGGTGACCACTGCCACCCGCAGACCCCGCTCGCGGGCCTCGATGACCGCTCGCAACCCTGCACCGCCGGCACCGATCACGACTACGTCGTACTGGTGCCGTTCGAGCTCAACCATTAAACCCTCGCTCTAAAGTTATGAATTGACTTGTTAACCAATGAATCTGAGATCGGAGATGGTCCCGCTGGCCACCAGCATGATGTAGAAGTCCGTCAGCATCAGCGTGCCGAGCGTGACCCATGCGTACAGCTTGTGCCGGGTGTTGAGCTTGCTGACCTGTACCCACATCCAGTACCGCACAGGGTGTTTGGAGAAGTGCTTGAGCTTGCCTCCGACGGCGTGGCGGCAGGAGTGGCAGGAGATCGTGTACACCCACAGCATGATCACGTTGATCAGCAGGATGATGTTGCCCAGGCCGAAGCCGAAACCGCTGGCGGTCTTGTCCGAGTGGAAGGCGATGAGCGCGTCGTAGGTGTTGATCAGCGAGATGATGCCGGCGATGTAGAAGAAGTACCGGTGGGTGTTCTGGACGATCAGCGGCAGGCGCGTCTCGCCGGTGTACTTGGCATGCGGTTCGGCCACGGCGCAGGCGGTGGGGGACTGCCACACCGAGCGGTAGTAGGCGCCTCGGTAGTAATAGCAGGTCAGCCGGAACAGCAGCAGGAACGGCAGCGACAGCGCCGCGTAGGGCAGCCACCACACATCAGGAAGGAACTGTGGCCAGAAGTGACTTGCTTCCGGCACACAGCCCTTACTGACGCATGGTGAATAAAACGGTGTCAGGTAGTGATAGGCGGGAACGTAGTAGTTGTTCTGTAGGAACGCGCGCACCGTTGCGTAGATGACGAACGCGGCGAACCCGAGATCGGTGATCAGCGGAGACTTCCACCATGCGTCGGTACGCAAGGTGCGCTGCGAGATCTGAGCTCGTGTGGGTGAGAAGACGCCGGTACCTTGATTATTCGAGGTCGGTGCGCTCACGTAGTTCCCTCTTTTTCTGTTGTGAACTGGCGCGGTACTTACCGCGTGCCGCCGAGCCCTTCGTCGTCGACGTCGCGCCAGAAATCGCTGTCATAGTCGGTATCGGGGATGGAGATCTTCTCCACCGAATGGGGGTGGTGCGCAGTTCGACCGCCGCGATCGATCTCAAGCTCTTCGGCGTCGATATCGAGCCGGTCGATATCGTTGAGCATGCGTTCGGCGTCGTTCACGATGCGGCGCATCGCTGGGCTGTCGCCATGCCGGGCTGCCAACGATGTGACGCAGCGGCGCAGGCCGCCGATCAGTTCGTGCAGTTCGGCAATCTCGGTCGTAGTAGTCAAACTAGTGACCTCCTTGGGCTGAAGGGTGTCATGCATCACAGTACGCATTCGATGTTAGCCACAACACGGACTTCAGAGTGAGACAGATCACGTATACGAAACGAGAGGTAACCGAATTGTCGAATCAGGTTCTGGTCGAAAAGGCCGCCGCGTTGCTGGCGTTGCACCGCCCCGGCAACCCCGGGGTGCTGCCGACAGTGTGGGACGCGTGGTCGGCGAACACCGTGGTGAAGGCCGGTTTCGAGGCTCTGACCGTCGGCAGCCACCCGGTCGCGGACTCCCTCGGGAAGCCCGATGGCGAAGTCATCACCTTCGACGATCTGCTGACCCGCGTCGCACAGATCACCGCGGCAGTCGATGTGCCCGTCTCGGTGGACATCGAGTCGGGTTACGGCGAGTCGCCCGCCCGGTTGATCGAAGGCCTGCTGTCGGTCGGGGCCGTCGGGTTCAACCTCGAGGACACCGTGCACAAGGAGGGGGACCGGCTGCGTACTCCCGAGGAGCACGCCGCTCTCGTGGGCGAGTTACGAGCCGCCGCCGACTCCGCCGGCGTGCACGTGGTGATCAACGCCCGCACCGACATCTTCATCAAGAACGAAGGCGATGACGCCGACCGGGTGCAGCGCGGCATCGACCGGCTGACCCTGTCCGCTCAGGCCGGAGCCGACTCGCTCTTCCCCGCGGGCCTGCGTGACCCCGAGGGCCTGGCGACCTTCGTCAAGGCCGTGCCCCTGCCCGTCAGCGTCACCGTGCAACCGTCCAACGACCTCGCGGAGCTGACCGCACTGGGCGTCGGGCGGATCACCTTCGGCCCGTTCCTGCAGTGGGCGCTCACCGAGCGGACCAACGAGATCCTGGCCGCCTGGAAGTAGTTAGGTCTGGTTGCGCGCGTAACGCTGCGGCGACATTTCGGGGCTGAACCCGCCGCGGCGTTACGAACGTAAGGTCCAGGCCCGACTGATCTTTCGCAGAGTGACCGCTGGTGTATCGCGGGCCGTGATCCTGATGACCATCCAGCCCATCTCCATCATCTCGTCCATGCGCGCGATGTCCTTACGGAGCTGATCCGGTTCGGTGTGGTGGCGACCCTCGTACTCGACTGCGATCTTGAGACCTGGCCACGCCATGTCTGCCTCGCCGATGAGTGCGCCGTACTCGTTGAAGATCGGGTACTGCGTCTCCGGAGGCGGAAACCCCGCGCGCACGATGAGCAGTCGCAGCCGGGATTCTTGCGGGGACTCCGCGCCCGGATTGACCAGCCCGATGGTTTTGCGGGCCTTCTTGATTCCCTTGCATCCCTCGAAGCGCTCGGCAGTCAGCTCGATGTCGGCGACCTTGAGCCGGGCGGCCCTGGCCAACGCGTCGATGATGACGACTGCCGCGTCTTCGTCGACGCGTCGGGCCAAGTCCAGCGCGGTTCGAAGCGGCGTGGTGACCCGCATCTCGCCGATCGGACAGATGTCAGCCTCCTCGATGGCATCGGCCCACACCGCGATTCCTCGTGCCGCTCGCCGGTTGGTATCGATGATGTTGGCGGGTAGGCCCGGATCGATGTACCGGGCGCCGTGTAACGCCGCAGCCGAGTAGCCGGCCAGCACTCCGTGGCGCCGTGAACGCAGCCAAGCGGCTTTCGCGCGCAAGACGGCAGTGGGTCGCACACCGCGCTCGATGTACACGTCCTGGTGTATCGCGACGAAGCGGGTGCGTAGTTGATGCCGAGTCACGCGGCCGCTGGCCAGCATCTCGCTGCCGATGAATGGATCCCCCATGGCGGCAGTGTCCGCCTACTCACTGACAGGCCCGTGTTCGTAACATCACGGTCGAGAATGGCCGGGAATCCCGCCGTCGCGTTACGCACGCGCCCCGCCGAGCCCATCACACAAGCGACTCACACGTCCACTCTGGCGATTGTGAGAACACCGTGACGGCTGCTTCACACGACGCGACATTGCAGAAATATCGACTACCTACCGTCGCGGTATGCACTCAGCCAAGCATGTGGTCGTGGTCGGACACGGCATGGTCGGACATCGGTTCGTCGAAGCCCTGCGTTCTCGCGACGATCACCAAGAATGGCGGGTCACCATCCTGTCGGAGGAAGCCGACGCGGCCTATGACCGTGTCGGTCTGACGGGATACACCGAGCACTGGAACCGGGCAGATCTGGCGCTGGCCGGTAACGACTATGCAGGTGACAACGGCGTCGTCCTGCACCTCGGCTTGGCGGCCCGGGAGATCGACCGGGTCGCCAAGACCGTGACCGCCAGCGACGGCCAGGTGCTGGAGTACGACGCGCTGGTGCTGGCCACCGGCTCGTACGCCTTCGTGCCCCCAGTGCCCGGGCACGATCTGCCCCAGGTGCACGTCTACCGCACCCTCGATGACCTGGATGCCATCCGGGAGGGTTGCAAGACCGCGAAGGTCGGCGTCGTCATCGGTGGTGGCCTGCTCGGCCTGGAAGCGGCGAACGCCCTGCGCGGTTTCGGGCTCACCACCCATGTCTTGGAGATGTCGCCGCACCTGATGGCGAATCAGCTCGACGAGGCCGGCGGCGTACTGCTGAGCCGGATGATCAAAAGCCTCGGCATCGAGGTGCACACCGCGGTGGCCACCGAGAGCATCGCCCCGGCCCAGCGTCACCGCCCCATCCGTAAGTCCGCGGTCGACGATTCGATGCGCCTGACCCTCAACGACGGCAGCACCATCGACGCCGGCGTGGTGGTCTTCGCCGCGGGCGTGCGCCCGCGTGACGAGCTGGCGCGCGCCGCCGGCCTGGACATCGCCCAGCGCGGCGGCGTGCTGACCGACCTCTCCTGTGTGACAAGCGATCCGCACATCTACGCGATCGGCGAGGTGGCCGCCATCGAGGGCCGCTGCTACGGCCTGGTGGCACCGGGCTACACCACCGCCGAGGTGGTGGCCGACCGGCTGCTCGGTGGCGAAGCCGAGTTCCCCGGCGCGGACATGTCGACCAAGCTCAAGCTGCTCGGCGTCGACGTCGCCAGTTTCGGTGACGCGCAAGGCCATACGCCGAACTGCCTCGAGGTCGTGGTCAACGACCCGGTCAAGCAGACCTACGCCAAGCTGGTGCTCTCCGACGATGCGAAGACGCTGCTCGGCGGCATCCTGGTCGGCGACGCGTCGGCCTACGGGGTGCTGCGCCCGATGGTGGCCAGCGAGCTGCCCGGTGACCCGCTCGCGCTCATCGCGCCGGCCGGGGCCGAAGGCGCGACTGCCCTGGGCGTCGGGGCACTGCCGGACATCGCGCAGATCTGCTCGTGCAACAACGTCACCAAAGGCGACCTGAAGGAAGCCATCTGCGGCGGCTGCGACGACGTGCCCAGCCTGAAGAAGTGCACGCTGGCAGGCACCTCGTGCGGGTCGTGTGTACCGCTGCTCAAGCAACTGCTGGAATCAGAAGGTGTCGAACAGTCCAAGGCGCTGTGCGAGCACTTCCCCCAATCGCGCGCCGAGCTGTTCGAGATCGTCGGCGCCACCGAGATCCGCACCTTCTCCGGCCTGATCGAGAAGTTCGGCACCGGAAAGGGTTGCGATATCTGCAAACCCACCGTCGCGTCGATCCTGGCGTCCACCAGTTCCGAGCACGTGCTCGACGGTGAGCAGGCCTCCTTGCAGGACTCCAATGATCACTTCCTGGCCAACATCCAGAAGAACGGCACCTACTCGGTGGTGCCGCGCTCGCCGGGAGGCGAGATCACCCCCGCCCAGCTGATCCTGATCGGCGAGATCGCCCGGGACTTCGACCTGTACACCAAGATCACCGGCGGGCAGCGGATCGACATGTTCGGGGCCCGGGTGGACCAGCTGCCCGAGATCTGGCGGCGCCTGGTCGAGGGCGGCATGGAATCCGGCCAGGCCTACGGCAAATCCCTTCGTACGGTGAAGAGTTGTGTGGGCAGCACCTGGTGCCGGTATGGCCAGCAGGATTCGGTGAACATGGCCGTCGACATCGAGAAGCGCTACCGCGGACTGCGCTCACCGCACAAGATCAAGATGGCGGTATCCGGGTGTGCCCGCGAATGCGCGGAGGCCCAGAGCAAGGACGTCGGCGTCATCGCCACCGAAAGTGGTTGGAATCTCTACGTGTGCGGCAACGGCGGCATGTCACCGCGGCACGCTCAGCTGCTGGCAGGCGACCTCGACGACGAGACGCTGATCCGCTACATCGACCGCTTCCTGATGTTCTACATCCGCACCGCCGACCGGCTGCAACGCACGGCGCCGTGGCTGGAGGCCATGGACGGCGGCCTGGATCACCTGCGCGACGTCGTGTGCAACGACTCACTCGGCCTGGCCGCCGAGTTCGAGGCCGCCATGGAACGCCATGTCGACGGCTACGCGTGTGAATGGAAGGGCGTCCTGGACGACCCGGAGAAGCTGTCACGGTTCGTGTCGTTCGTCAACGCCCCCGACGTAGCGGATCCGACCATCGAATTCACGGAGTCCTTCGGCCGCAAGGTACCGATCGGGATGCCCACGCTGCGGCCTGCACAGGAGAAGTCATGACCTTGCTCGACGACCGCAAAGACGTTGACGCCCAAGGTGACTGGGAGTGGATCGAGGCGTGCCCCTACGATCGGCTACTGCCGTGTCGCGGCGTCGGCGTCTTGTTGCCCGACGGTACCCAGGTGGCGCTCTTCCGCTTGGATGACGGGTCGCTGCATGCCGTCGGCAACATCGATCCGTTCTCGGGTGCCGCGGTGATCTCGCGGGGCATCGTCGGCGACCGCGGTGGCCGGGCCTGCGTGCAGACGCCAATCAAGAAGCAGGCCTTCGCTTTTGACGACGGGACTTGCCTGGACGACGCGAGCGTGGCGCTGGCCGTGTTCCGGACCCGGATTACGCCGGACGGTCTTGTTCAGATCGCCGTGTAGCGGCAGCGGCCCAGTGGGCGTCGCGGCCGGGACCCGGCCGACGCACGACGTCCCCACGTCGTTCCAGCACGGTGAGGTTGCGGTACACGGTTTCGATCACTGTGCCTTTTCCCAGCGCTTTGCCCCTCAGTTGCACGTAGTCGCGCAGGTCAGCGGTGGTCATCGTGCCGTCGGTGGCGTGTAATGCCGTCAGCAGCCACTCCCGCAGCTGCGCCGTCCCCCATTGTGAAGCCATCGCAGAGATAGTAGTCGAGGGTGAGGGTGCCCCCGACCATTTGAAAACCGCTGCGCCATCTGGTAAATCCCGATCACCATTCGCGCAGGTGAACATCAGGTGGACAACTCGAGCCAGTCTCTGCTACTGGCTAGTATCAACCCCGAAGTAGGGGAGGTGCCGGGGCGGCATGAGCATGCGTTCGGGTGCGTTGATGCTGGGTACAGCGGCGGTGCTGGGTGCGCTGGGCGCCCTGTCGATGGCGGTTGGCCTCGAATCCGTGGACCGAAACGGTGCGCCCATCCCGTGCGGAGACGGTTTCCATCCCGACTTCGAGATCGCCGCCAAGGTCGACCGGCTCAATTTCGACCAGAACATTCTCAGCGGTCCCCAGTTCGAGACCAGCGACTACGCCGAACAATGTGATGGCTTGATCGGCACCCGGCGTACCGTGGCGGCCACGGTCGCCCTCGGGGGAGCGGTGCTGCTGGGGTCGGTGTCCGCGGCCCCGTTCCTGGGCCGGCTACGCCGCGGTGGGCAGGCCGACGACACCGCCGCGGCGGAACCGACTGGCGATGAGGCGCACCATGCCCGGGTGGATGCCGAGTGGGTCGCCGACGATATCGGCACCGGAATCACGCAGCCGATCCTGGAACAGTCCGTCGGCGAGCAGGTAGGACGCGACCGCGACTCGGCGATCAGTGCGGTGGCGCGCAGCTTCGACCGCGTCCGCGACGGTGGGGGCCCCAGTAGCGGCGAAAGCGAGCTCTACGCGGTCCCCGGTTAGCGCCGACAGCATCGCGGCGGTCTTGCGCAGGTCGGACTGCGCGCTGCGATCCGAGGTCCCCGCAGCCGCCAGGATGACGGAATCTCCTGGCCGCCAGCCTGATTCGAAGAGTCTGTCAGCCAGGATCCGCACGGTGCCGTGGCATGGCCCCAGCGGTCGGGTGACGACGACCCGCTGGTGCTTGCTGGCCGCGACGTGGGCGGGCACGTCGACCCGCACGTGGTAGCCGCCGGCCAGGAACGCGGGCACGACGACGGCCGGTTCGTGAGCGGGCAGCGAATCGAGCACCTCGCACGGGTTCGGTCCCAGCACGTCGACGAACGCGACATGCACCTCGCGGTCCAGCACCGTCGAGACGCGTCGAGCCAATTCGCCGATCATGTTCACCCCGCCCGGCTTGCGGGTGCCGTGGGCCACCAGAACATAGCTCATGCCGGGACCTCGTCCACGGCCAGGCGGTAACCCCGCTTCACGACAGTCGCGACGATGTTCTTGTCGCCCAATGCCGTTCGCAGTCGCAGGACCGCCGTCTCGACAGCGTGGGTGTCGGTGCCGGTGCCGGGCAGCGCGCCCAACAGGTCGGCGCGGGACACCACCGCACCCGGCCGGTGCGCCAGCGCCCGGATGGTCGCCATACTCGCCGGTGGCAGCTCCTTGACCACCTCGTCGACCATCACGCAGGTGCCGCGGATCTCCAGGACGTGTCCGGCCACCCGGATACGGCGGGACTGCAGCAGCGGCAACTCATCGGTGATGTGCCGGGCCAGCGCACCCAGCCGCATCCGCTCCGGCGCCGAGGTAGGCACGCCGAGCCGGACCAAAGGGCGCGCGGTGACGGGCCCGACGCACATCGCGTGCACGGTGGTGCGCAGCGCGTGCAGTAGCGCGTCCTCCACGCCGAGGTCGGCCGCGCGCAGGAGCGTCGCCGCGACCGCGGGGGCGGAGGTGAAGCTGACGGCATCGAATCGCTGGTCGGCTATCGCCATCACCAACTGGTCGAAGGCGCCACCCCGCGGAGCGGGATGCCAGCGGTACACCCGGATGGGCACCACCTCGGCGCCGGCTGCCTCCAGCTCATCGACGAACTCAGGGAACGGGTCCCATTCGTCGGTGGCGCCGTGCAGCTGCACGGCGATCCGCATCCCGACGATGCCGCCCTCCAGGAGATAGTGCAGCAGTTCCCGGGAGGACTCCGACTCCGGTGACCACTCCTCGGGCAATCCGGCAGCGCGCAGTGCGCCGGTGGCCTTCGGGCCGCGGGACACGATGCGCGCCTTGGACAGGGCGTCGGTCAGCTCGTGGGCCAGGCCCCAGCCGTCGGCCGCCGCGATCCAGCCGCGCAGACCGATTCCGGTGGTGGCGATGACGATGTCCGGTGGGCTGGCGATGAGCGCCGCGGTGTGGGTGCGCAGTTCGTCGTCGTCGGGCAGCGGGACCATGGTGATGGCGGCAGCGCTGGTGACGTCGGCCCCGCGACGGGTCAGCAGCGCACCCAGCTCCTCGGACCGCCGTGCCGACGTGACGGCAACCCGGAACCCGGTGAGCGGAGCCCAGTCAGGTTCAGTCATGGCACCTGTGTATTCAGGACATGTTTCGGATGGGTTACTCGGCCATTGCCGACGTGTGTCGCGTCGTCGCGAAGGGGCTGCGGGCTGCGCATGTCGACAACGGTAGGAACGCTATGTTGCGCTATCGCTGCCTGCGATAGCCCGGCTGTGAACTTCCGCTCACCGGGGCCAGAGTACTCCGGTGAGGTCTGTGAGCAGCGATTTCACCAGACGTCGCCGTCCCGCCAATCGCAGGTCAGGGAGCTGTCGACGTCCAGCTGTGCGGTCACCGGCAGCACGTAGACCGACCCATCGTCATCCGGGGTCGGGATGACCCCGTCGAGGGTGAGTGCCGAGGTCGGACCGCGCCACCGCACCCAGCCCCGCGCGTCGTACAGCGTGCGCCCGGCGTCCGAGGAACTCAGCGCGCCCACCTCGTAAGCGCCGCGCAGCACCTGCTCGACGGCGTTCATCACGGCGCCGGCCAGGCCTTGCCCGCGACAGTCCTCGCGGACGGCGACCGCCTCCACGTACCCACACCTCAGCGCACGCCCCCGGTGCAGCAGTCGCCGTTGCACCACCGCTCCGTGCGCGATGATCGCGCCGTGGCGCCAGACGAGCGCGTGCATGCCACCGAGCGCGTGCTCCCAGTCGGTGTCGGTGAAATCGCCGGCGAACGCGTCCACCACCATCTGCCCGGCAGCGGCACGGGTCTCGTCGTCGAGATCGGCGGTGTGGATCAGGCGTGCGGTGTGTACACCCACACCTGTCGTTCTACCAGCCGAGGCTGCCGAATGTGTCCCCGAACGCAATCGCGGTTCCTCCAATCGGAGGACAGCGGGTTCATCCCGCGGATCCACCGGATGCCCTACACCCCTGAGCGGGTTGGCGCGGCATTCTTGTCTCAACGGCGAAACAAGCCGACAGGAACAACCAAAAGTACACTCACACAAAGGATTTCGAAATGATCAAGGCAATCTTCCTCCCCATCGCAGCCGCCGGATTCATCACCGCGGGAGCGCTCGGCATGGCAAGCCATGCGTCCGCCGCGACCGTCGCCGAGGGCCCGGGCTACTCCTACAGCCCCGAGGTCAAGGCACAGCCGGCCCCGAACATGCAGCCCGGCTGGCACGCCCACCACGGACCGGCGCGCGTGGCGATCCTGCAGAACCGCTGAGCCGCTACGTCGCCGCGCTGCGCGGGTGCGACCAGTGCAGCCGGATGGTCTGCCCGGGTCGAGCCTGGCCCACCTTGTCCAAGTCGGCGTCCGTGATCACCCCGATCACCGGGTATCCGCCGGTCACCGGGTGGTCCGGACCCAGGATCACCGGAAAACCGTTCGGCGGGACCTGGATTGCCCCTCGGGTGGCGCCCTCGCTGGGCAGCTGCCGATCGGGCCGGCGGTACTCCAACGGCATACCCATCAAGCGCATGCCGACGCGATCACTGCGATTGGTGACCAGCCAGTTGGTGCGGACCAGGATGTCGGCGTCGACAAACCAGTCGTCGCGCGGGCCCGGCACCACGTTCATCTCCAGGATGTCGGGTTCGATGGCGGCCACCGGCGCCTGATCCAGCTCCGGGAACTCCGCGGTGTGTTCGCCCACCGGGAGCACGTCGCCGGCTTGCAGCGGGGCCGGCCCGATCGCGGACATGACGTCGTAACTGCGCGAGCCCAGCACCGGGGCCACATCGATGCCGCCGCGCACCGCGAGGTAGCTGCGCAACCCGGAGTGCGGCGCCCCCAATGAGATGACCTCGCCATCATGGGCATAGTGAATGCTGTTGGTGCCGAATGGTTTCCCGTTGACCGCCGGATCCGTGTCGGCGCCCGTCACCGCGATCGCGACGTCGCCGCCCCGCACCCGGGCCGAGAACCCGCCGAAGGTGACCTCGACGGTGGCATGCTCACCGGGGTTGGCGACCAGCCGGTTGGCCAGGGTGTGGGCGCGCCGGTCGGCCGCACCCGATCGGGTGACACCCATGTGCGCGAGGCCCGGCCGGCCCAGGTCTTCCACCAGGGCCAGCGGCCCGGTGCGCAGCACCTCCAGCGTGACGCTCATCGTGCCTCCTGGAATCGGACGGTCATCCCCGGCACCAGCAGGGCGGGGCGGTCGCGGTGGATGTCCCACATGACGGCGTCGGTGCGCCCGATCAGTTGCCAGCCGCCGGGCGTCTCGCGGGGATACACCCCGCTGAATTCACCGGCCAGACCCACCGCGCCGGCCGGAACCCGGGTTCTGGGCTCGGAACGCCGTGGCACCTGCAGCCGCGGATCGCCGCCGACCAGGTAGGCGAAACCCGGTGCGAATCCGCCGAATCCGACCTGCCACAGGCTCTCGGTATGGGCGGCGATCACCTGGGCCGGACTCAGCCCGGTCAGCTCCGCCACCGCGTCGAGGTCGGCGCCGTCGTAGACGACGTCGATCACCACGTCGGGCCCGGCGGGCGGCGCGGTGGCCTCGTGCTCGGCCCGCACCGTGCCCAGCCGTTGCCGGGTCGGGGCCAGATACCGCGGCCCCGCCAGCTTCAGCAGGATGGTGCGCGAGGCGGGAACGATGTCGACCACACCGAGCAGGTCGGCGTGGCGGATGGCAGCGGCCCAGGCCAAGACCTCGGAGGTGCTGCCGAACTCGAGGAGCAGTGCCTGATCCCCGTATTCACGAACGGTGCTGAGCACCGGCGAATCCGTTGTGACGGTCATCTACCAAAGCTACCGCCGAGTAAGTTCGTTGCACCGCGGTCTGTGAGCTTTGCCAGAGGAGCCTTAAGGCCTGTTTAGGCGGCCAGCGCGTAGGTCGGTTCGTGGCGTTTGACGTAGCCGATCACCCGGTAGGTGATCGGCAGCATGACCACCTCGACCGCGGTCTTGTACAGCCAGCCGAGAGCGGTGTACACGGCCAGATCCTTGAACGTCGTGATACCGATGGCGCCCGCCGCGATGGTGCAGAACACCAGGGTGTCGCCGAGCTGGCCGGCGAACGTCGACCCGACCAGCCGCGCCCACAGGTGCTTCTCCTTGGTGCGCTCCTTGATGGCCACCACGACCCAGGCGTTGATGGTCTGCCCGACGATGAACCCGGCCAGCCCGGCGATGATCAGCTGGGTGTAGGCGTGCACGACGTTCTCCAGGTGCGGCTGGTTCTCGTAGAAATCCGCCGCCGGGAGGTACAGGGTCACCCAGAACATCAGCGCCGCCAGGATGTTCATGGCGAAGCCCAGCAGGATGGCCTTGCGGGCAGCCTTGAATCCGTACACCTCGGAGAGCACGTCACCGATCACGTAGGTCAGCGGGAACACGATGAAGCCGCCGTCGGTGAGGATCGGCCCGAAGGCCACGCCCTTGGTCGCGGTGACATTGGAGATGATGATCAGTGCGGTGAACACCGCGACGAAAACCGGATAGTAGGCCGAGCCGGTCTGCGCGAAACGGGTCGGCTCTCGGTCCTCGGTGCTGGTCACCCGGATATCTTGTCAGGCCGTTCCTGTGCGTCGGTTGCTAGCCCACCGAGGCGGTCAGCAGTGCGGGCAGCCGGTCGGCGACCAACGGTAGCGACAGCGGCGACGAGTAGGCGATGGCTGCAGCCAGCTCCGGGTCGGTGAAGACGTTGTGCTTCTTACGGGCCGCGATCTCCGGTTCGGCCAGTAGCGCGTCGCGCGCGGCGTCACCGTCGGTGGTCCAGATCAGGACGTCGGCGCCGGCGAGGGCAGTCTTGAAGTCATCACGCGCGACGGGTGAGTCCACGGTGGGCACCGAGAAGCCCAGTTCGGTGAGGAATTCGCTGCGCCATCCCGAGCAGACCATGAGGTGATCGGCGCTGAGCGTGCCCTCCAGCAGGAGTGCGGTGTGCCCAGCGAACTGCCCGCTGTTCTTGCCCGCGGTGGCGAACTTGGTGTCCACGTCGGTGACGAGCTGCTGCATCTCGTCGTGCTTGAAGACCGCCTGACCGATCGTGGCGGCCTGGTCCTTCCACGGTTCGAAGAAGGCCTCCTGGCCGGACTGCGGCACGGTCGGGGCGATGGCCGAGAGTTTGGTGTAGGTGTCCTTGTCCAACCCGGCGTTGGTGGCCACGATGAGGTCCGGTTTGAGCGCGGCGATGGCGTCGGTGTCGATGCCGTTGGCAAGGTTCAGGACCGCCGGTTGCGCCGTGCCGAGCTTCGCGGTGGCCCACGGCCACACCCCGAACGGCTGGGCGCCGAACCAGTCCGTCACCGCGATCGGTACGACGCCGACCGCCAGCAGGAAGTCCGCGTCGTTGAGGCCCGCACTGACCACGCGGGTGGGTGCGGCCGGGATCTTGGTTTCGCCGAAGGCGTGCTTGACGGTCACCGAGCCGTCTTTGGCCACCGTGCCGGGTGCCTCGCGACCGCATGCGGCCAGCAGTGCCACCCCCGCCGTCATTCCCAGGAAGCCGCGCCGGGACAGATGTGTCGACACGCTGCGAGAGTCTACGGAGTCAGCGCCAGACCGAGGGTGCGACGGGCTGCGGCCTCGTCGCCGTCGATGCGCGCGGCGGCCGCCAGGTCCAGTCTCTTCCACAGGCCGAGGTAGAGCGTCTGTGCGTCGGCGGTCACGGTGGCGACGGGTTCGCCCTCCCCGAGTGTCCACGTGTCGCCGGTGTCGGCGGCGACGAGATGCAGCGGCTCGGTCACCGGCTCGCTGCGCTCCATTCGCACCTGACGGGGATAGAACATCGACAACAGCTCGTCGACGCCGTCTGCGGCGAACGCCGCATCGAAGGTGGGTGTCGTCCCGAAGGCCGATTCCAGATCGACGCGATGGATGGCGTGCTCATGCGCCTGACGGCGGATCCACCACCCCGCTGTCCGGGGCGGCGGCCCGAAATTCCAACACGGCTCCTCGGCAGACACGGCGCGCAGGGCGGTGAGGAAATCGGAGATGCCGTCGATGAAATCGGCGACGGGCGCCGGGCCCGGCTCCGGGGTGGACTGCGGTTCCCGGCCACGCAGAATCGAACGCACCCAGCTCTGTACCACCCAGAGGTGGGCCAGCAGATCGGTGACCGTCCACCCAGGGCACGTCGGTACGTCCCGAGTCAGGTCCGTGCCACCGGCCAACGCCGTCGACTGAATCGCGATGACGTCCTCTTGCAGTCGCAGCAGCAGCGCATCGTTGTCCACGGGGGCAGATTACGGCGCGCCGATGCCCCGCAACAGCGCGGTCAGGCCGAACTCGAACGCCTCGTCGGCCCGGCCCGGTTTGTTGTCCCCGGTGGCCAGCGCCGCGGCGAACTCTGGTCCGACTTCCGGGCTTGCGCCCCAAGGCGTTTCGGGGGCAGCGGCGTCCAGTGCGGAGCCCAGGACGAAGTTGTCGATGAGGGTGATGATGTGCAGGGTCTCGGCGGGCCGGAACCCGGCCCGGGTCAGCGTCTGGGCGAGCGCGTTGTACATCTCGACGGCGTGATGGCTGCTCACCGGGTAGGCCGTCATCAGCGGGATCAGCCGCGGGTAGCGCGCGTAGCTGTGCCGGTAGGACCGCATGATGGCAGCGACGACGTCGGCCCACGGCCCGTCGAGGGCCGGTAGTTCGACGGCACTCATCGCCTTCTCGCGCAGCAGTTCGACGATCTGTTCCCGCCCGCTGACGTGGTTGTACAGCGAGGACGGACTCACCTTCAGCTTGCGGGCCAGGTCGGGGATGGTGAATCCGCCGGTCGCATTGACCAGATCCATGGCCGCGCGCGTGATGCGGTCGGTCGACAGGATCGGAACCGATGGTCTGCCCATGTGAATTTCTCCCGAACACTTGCGAAGTCGTGTCTTCCATCACACAATAAACGAAATCAATTCGTTTTAGGGGTATCGACATGCAGATCTTGACCGCCGGCGCACCCGAGGCACTGTCACGCACCACCGCGTCCGACCGGCCCCCGCTGCGGGTCGCACTCGTGCAGCACCGCTGGCGCGACGACGCCGCCGAACTGGCCAAGGTGCTGCGCGGCGCCATCGACCGGGCTGCCGCCGAAGGCGCTCGGGTGGTGTTCCTGCCCGAGATCACCCTGCTGCGCTACCCGGCCGATACCCCGGCCGGCCCGAATCCCGGGGACGACGCCGAGGAGCTGACCGAAGGCCCGACGTTCGCCCTGGCCGCCGAGGCCGCCCGCGCCAACGGCATCTTCGTGCACGCCTCGCTCTATGAAAAGTCGCCTGCGGCAGATGGTTTGGGATTCAACACCGCCATCCTGGTGTCTCCGGCCGGGGAGTTGGTCGGGCGCACCCGCAAGATGCACATCCCGATCTCGGCCGGCTACTACGAAGACACCTACTTCCGTGCCGGCCCGGCCGACGGCAACCCGTACCCGGTGTATGAACCCGACGGGCTCGGCGCGCGACTGGGCATGCCGACCTGCTGGGACGAATGGTTCCCCGAGGTGGCCCGCAACTACTCGCTCGGCGGCGCCGAGATCGTCGTCTATCCCACCGCCATCGGTTCCGAACCGGTGTTCCCGAAGTTCGACACGCAACCGCTGTGGCAGCAGGTGATCGTCGCCAACGGCATCAACAGCGGGCTGTTCATGGTGGTGCCCAACCGCACCGGCAACGAGGGTGCGTTGTCGTTCTACGGTTCGTCGTTCATCTCCGATCCGTACGGCCGGGTGCTGGTGCAGGCGCCGCGTGACGAGGAGGCCGTCCTGGTGGCCGATCTGGATCTGGATCAGCGCCGCGACTGGCTCGAGCTCTTCCCGTTCCTGCTGACCCGCAGGCCCGAAAGCTACGCCGGGCTGACCGCACCGGTGGACGCCGAGCGGCCGTACGGCCAGGGCCATGCCGCGACGGCAGTCGTCAAATGACGTATCTCATGCCCGCCGAGGGCGCCCCGCAGGACCGGGTCTGGATGGCGTTCCCGTCGCAGGGGTACTCGCTCGGCGACACCGAGGCCGAGCAAGACGAGGCCCGCTCCACCTGGGCGGCCGTCGCGCACGCCATCGCCGAATTCGAGCCGGTCACCATGCTGGTCGATCCCGCCGAGCTGGCTGCGGCCAAACGCTATGTCTCCCAGGACATCGAGATGGTCGAAGCACCGTTGAACGACGCCTGGATGCGCGACATCGGACCCACCTTCGTACACGCAGCCGACGGATCGGTGGCGGCGGTGGACTGGGTGTTCAACGGATGGGGCGCGCAGGACTGGGCCCGTTGGGACCGTGACGAGAAGATCGGTGCCACCGTCGCCGCGCTCGCCGGGGTACCGGTGGTGTCGTCGGAGTTGGTCAACGAGGGCGGCGGTATCCAGGTCGACGGACGTGGCACGGTCCTGGTCACCGAGACCGTCCAGCTCGACCCCGGCCGCAATCCCGGACTCGGCAAGGCACAGGTCGAAGCCGAGCTGGCCCGCACCATCGGCGCGACCGACGTGGTGTGGTTGCCACGTGGGCTCACACGTGACTCACAGCGTTTCGGTACCAGGGGACATGTCGACATCGTCGCTGCCATCACGTCGCCTGGGCGGTTGCTGCTGCACACCCAGACCGCCGACGAACACCCGGACACATTGGTGTCCAAGGAGATCCGCGGTGCGCTGGAGGACCTTTTCGAGATCGTGGAGATGCCGGCACCCGATGCCCTCACCGATGCCGAGGGCTACGTCGACTACAGCTACATCAACCACCTGGTGGTCAACGGCGGTGTGATCGCCTGCAGCTTCGGTGATCCGCGCGATGCCGATGCCGCCGCCATCCTGGCCGAGCAGTATCCGGGGCGCACCGTGGTGAGTGTGGACGCGCGGCCGCTCTTCGAGCGGGGCGGCGGTATCCACTGCATCACCCAGCAGCAGCCGTCGCCGATAAGCCTGCGCGCGTAGATGTCCGGGCGTAGGGTGCCCAACGTGGCGACACTGTTTGACAACGGAACTATCTGGACTGGGACGCAGACCTCGGACGCCCTGCTCGTCGCCGACGGTGTCGTGGTGGCACTGGGGCAGGCGGCCCGCGACGCGCACGCCGACGAGATCGTCGATCTGCAGGGTGGATTCCTGATGCCGTCGTTCGGCGACGGACATGCGCATCCGCTCTATGGCGGGCTGGAGTCGGCGGGCCCACAGGTCCGATCCTGCGGATCGGTCGACGAAATCGTCGCCGAGGTAGCCAGATTCGCCGCCGAGAACCCCGACCTCGAGTGGATCGCCGGAGCATCGTATGACGGCAGTCTGGTCCCCGGCGGTCTGTTCGACGCCCGCTGGCTCGACGCCGCGGTGCCCGACCGGCCGGTGGTGTTGCGGGCCTGGGACTATCACACGTTCTGGGTGAATTCCGTTGCCCTGCAACGTGCCGGAATCACCGACGACACCCCGGACCCGGTACTCGGGGAGATCCCGCGCCGAGCCGACGGATCCGCCCTGGGCACCCTGCGGGAGTGGGGTGCCACCGATCTGGTGAGCGACGTCATGCCGGCCCGCGACGAGGCGGTACGCGTCGGCGCGCTCGGCACCGCGGCCGACTACTTCCTGGCCCGCGGTGTCACCTGGGTGCAGGACGCCTGGGTCGAACCCGCCGACGTCGACACCTATATCGCCGCCGCCACCCAGGGGGTGTTGCGGATGCGGTTCAACTTGGCGTTCTACGCCGACCCACGCCATTTCGACGTGCAGGTGCAGCAGTACGCGTCCGCGCGCGACCGGGTTCACGAACTGGACTCGCCGCTGCTGACCGCCAACACGGTGAAATTCTTTGCCGACGGCGTGGTGGAGAACGAGACCGGAGCGTTGCTGGCTCCGTACTGCTCGGGCTTGCACAGTCATGGAATGCAGTTGTGGGAGGGCGATTCGCTGGCGCAGGCCGCCCAGAAAGTCGACGAGCTCGGTTTTCAGATCCACATCCACGCCATCGGCGATGCCGCGGTGCGCCAAGCGCTGGACGCCATCGAACACGTCGTCACGCACAACGGACCGCGGGACCGGCGCCCCGTCATCGCGCACGCCCAGTTGGTCGACGATGCCGACATCGACCGGTTCGCCGCACTCGGCGTCATCCCCAACATGCAGCCGCTGTGGGCGCAGATGGACGCGCTCATGACGGTGCTGACCATTCCACGGCTCGGCGTCGAGCGGTCCGATAAGCAGTACCGCATGCACAGCCTCGAAACCTCGGGGGCGGCACTGGCATTCGGATCGGACTGGCCGGTTTCCTCCGGGGCGCCGCTGGACGGGATCGCGGTCGCGGTGTCGCGGCGCACCGCCGAAGGCGATCCCGAGGGAGGCTGGACGCCTGAGGAGATCGTGCCCATCGACCGGGCGCTGTCGTCCTACACCGCAGCGGTGGCCCACCAGGCCTTCGCCGAGAACACCTGGGGCCGTATCGAACCGGGAGCCAGCGCCGATCTGGTCTGGCTGGACGGCGATCCCACCACCACTGCCGCACTGGATCTCCCCGGATTACGGGTACGCGGCACCTATCTGCAGGGCCGGCGTGCGTACGCAGCCGAACAGTGAAAGGCGCCAACATGTCTGAGACGATCCCGGAGACCGAAGGCAACCTGAAACGGGTGCTCGGCCTGCCGTCGCTGGTCCTGTTCGGACTGGTGTACATGGTTCCGCTGACGGTGTTCACCACCTACGGCATCGTCACCGAGACCACGGGTGGCCGGCTGTCGGTGGCCTACCTGGTGACCCTGGCCGCGATGGTGTTCACCGCGCGCTCCTACGCGCGGATGGCGACCGCCTATCCCGTGGCCGGTTCGGCATACACCTACACGCAGAAGACCTTCGGCGCTCCGATCGGCTTCCTCGCCGGCTGGTCGTTGCTGCTCGACTATCTGTTCCTGCCGATGCTGAACTACCTCGTCATCGGCATCTACCTCAACGCGGCGATCCCGGCCATCCCGGCGTGGGTCATCGTGCTCGTCACCATCGCGATCGTGACGGCGCTCAACATCGTCGGCATCGTCTCCGTCGACCGGGCCAACTTCCTGATCATCGGCATTCAGGCGATCTTCATCGTGGTGTTCATCATCATGGCCTTCGTCGCGATCTCGCACTCCGGCACCGTCGACGTGATGGCCCCGCTGCGCGGGGATGGCTCGACGAGCGGCTTCAGCCCGATCGCGGCCGGGGCGGCGATCCTGTGTCTGTCGTTCCTCGGATTCGACGCGGTGTCAACCCTTTCCGAGGAGGCGAAGGAGCCGACACGCAACGTCCCGCGGGCTATCATGATCGCCACCGTCGTGTCGGGCCTGATCTTCATCGTGCTGTCCTATGTGTCGCAGCTGGTGTACCCGTCCAACCAGTTCGCCGATGTCGACTCCGGCTCGCTGGAGGTCATGACGACCGCAGGTGGGCAGTTCCTGAACTCCTTCTTCACCGCGGCGTATGTCGCAGGCGCGCTGGGGTCGGCGATCACCTCGCAGGCATCGGTCGCGCGCATCCTGTTCGCGATGGGCCGCGACGGCATCCTGCCGCGCAAGGTGTTCGGCCACGTCTCGTTGCGTTTCAGCACCCCGGTGTACGCGATCGCGTTCGTCTCGGTCATCTCGTTGGCAGCGATCTTCGTGGACCTCGCGCTGCTGGCCTCGGTCGTCAGTTTCGGTGCGCTGGTGGCGTTCTCGGTGGTGAACCTGTCGGTGATCAAGCACTACTTCGTGGACCTGAAGCACCGTGGAGGCGCGCAACTGCTCGGCAGTCTGATACTCCCGCTGATCGGCTTCGCCTTGACCCTCTGGCTGTGGACCAGCCTGTCCGGCACCGCCCTGGTGGTCGGGTTGATCTGGTTGGCCATCGGATTCGTGTGGTTGCTCGGCGTCACCCGGGGATTCTCCCGGCCCACCCCGACGCTGGATCTGGCCGAGTAGCACCCGCGGCCCGACTGCTGGCCTATCCTCACAGCATGCGCACAGTGCAGCGGTACGCGATGACGGGTGTCACTGCTGTGGCGCTGGCCGTGCCGTTGAGCATCTCGTCAGCGCCGAACGCCGCAGCCGATTGCACCAACGCCAACGGGACCACGGTGTGCGCCCAAGGCAGTGTGCGCGGTCCTGACGGCGGTTCCGGTGCCGGCTACCAGGGCCCCTACGTCCCGTATCCGTGTGAGTACGACTGGATGTGCGACGACGGCTTGTCCATCGCGCTCGATCCGCCGGACCGGCCGTGGCGTCCCGGCGGCGGTGGCGGCGGGGGTGGCCACCACGGTGGCGGCGGTGGTCGTGGTGGGGGATAAGTGACGAACCGATGCGAGGAGTGCTGGTGAACACCTGGAAACGAGTCTTCGGTGCCGGATTGGCCGGGGCCGCGATGCTCGTCGGGACGGCGGCGCCGGCGCTGGCCGATCCGCCACCCAACTGCACCGCGGCCGACCTGGCCGGGATCAGTGCGGGCGTCAGCGCATCGACGTCGGTCTACTTGTTCACCCATCCCGACGTGAATGCGTTCTTCACCAGCCTCAAGGATCTGGATCGCGACGCCAAACGTGATCAGGTGCGCAACTACCTGGACGCCAACCCCGGGGTGCAGGCCGATTTCCAGGGTATTCGCCAGCCGCTGAGGGACTTCCGGGACCGCTGCCAGCACTGATCGGCGCAGCCGCGACCGCGATCAGATGACGGTGATGGTCACCGGGATATTGCCGCGGGTGGCCTTGGAGTACGGGCAGACCTGGTGTGCGTCGTCGGCGATGGCCTGCGCGACCTCACGGTCCACTCCCGGAATCGTCACGTTGAGCCGCGCCTGCAGTGAGAACGCGCCGTCGGTGTTGACCAGATCGACCTCGGCGTCGACCGCGGTCTCCGGCGGCAGCTTGACGTTGTGGCCGCCGGCGGTCAGGCCCATCGCGCTGAGGAAGCAGGCCGACCAGCCCGCGGCGAACAGCTGCTCGGGATTGGTGCCGGTGCCGTTGCCTCCGGGCGGGGTCAGCTGGATGTCGAGGTTGCCGTCGGCGCTGTAGGACTCACCCTGACGGCCACCGGTGGTGTGGGTTTGGGCGGTGTAGAGGACGGACATTTCGGGACTCCTTGGCTCGGTGTGAAGCTTGCACAAGCCAGAACGGCCGCACAGCGTCAGATCATTCCCATCCGATTAAATCGGGTCCGATTCTTTTTCGGTACGGTGAAGTGATGTCACCGGACGTTCCGAAGCTCGCCGACTTCATGTGCTTCGCGGTCTACTCGGCCAACCTCGCCTACGGCAGGGCCTACAAACCGATCCTGGACCCGCTCGGCGTCACCTACACCCAGTACATCGCGATCGTCGCGCTGTGGGAACAAGACCATCAAACCGTCGGCCAGCTGGGCGAGCGGTTGTTCTTGGAATCCAACACGCTCACGCCCATCCTGAAGAAACTCGAGTCGGTGGGTCTGGTCGCCCGCGCCCGCGATCCGCGCGACGAACGGCAGGTGGTGGTCAGCTTGACGGCCGCGGGCCGCGAGCTCCGCGAGATGGGCGTCGAGATGGATCTCGTTGCGGCTACCGGCCTGTCGCTCGACGAATTGCAGATCCTGCAGCGCGGCGTCGCCACGCTGCGCGACAACCTGCGCCATTACGCACAGGAACAGCGCGCCTGACCTGTGCCGTTGTTGCATAATCACGCAGTGACTGACACGGACGTTCTGATCGCCGGTGCCGGGCCGATCGGACTCACCGCGGCCATCGAACTCGCCAAGCGGGGCATCGCCTGCCGTATTGTCGACCCCCTGTTCGAACCGCCGCAGTACGCGAAAGCCGTTGGTGTGCAACCGCGGACGTTGGAGATCTTCGAACGCATGGGTGTGTTGCAGCGGGTACTCGACGCGGCCGTGCAGTTGCGCGGACAACTCGTCTACCTCAACGGCGAGCCGGTCGGCGAGGTGACACTGTCGCTGCCTGCCGATGTGCCGTTCCAGTTCATCGGTCTGCCGCAGTACGCCACCGAGCGCATCCTGCGTGACGAACTCACCAGCCGTGGTGTGGCGATCGAACGCGGGATACGAGTGAGTGCATTCGAGCAGGATGCCGACGGGGTCACCGTCACCGTGGCCGGCGACGCAGGCGAGCAGACGGTGCGCGCGCGGTATCTGGTGGGCGCCGACGGGGCGCATTCGGTGGTGCGCAAGGGTTTGGGCCTGACCTTCGAGGGCGCGGCGTTCGAGGAGCAGTACATGCTCGGCGACGTCGAGGTGGACTGGTCGTTGCCACACGGGTACACGGTGCGGTCCATGCACCAGACCGACGGCGTCACCGACGATCTGCTGGTGTGCATCCCACTGCCTGGCCGGGGCCGCTACCGGATCTCGATGCTGGTGCCGCCCGAATTGAGTTCCGAAGCCGGTGGCGGACTGCAGCACGGTTTCGAGGGCGGCAAAAGGCCTGAGCTGCACCATATTCAGGCGGTCCTGGACAGGTTGGCGCCGGAACCGACCACCGCAAGCAACCTGCGCTGGTCCTCGGTGTTCCGGATCAGTCACCGCATCGTCGACGCGTATGGCCGGGGCCGGGTGTTCGTCGCAGGCGATGCCGCGCACATCCATCCGCCGACGGGTGCACAAGGGATGAACACCGGCATCCAGGACGCGCACAACCTGGCATGGAAACTGGCACTTGCGGTATCGGGCGTCGGCGCCGATGGCCTGCTGGACAGCTACGACGCCGAGCGCCGGCCGATCGGTGAAGAAGTGGTGGGCCGCACCGTGCGCAGTGCTCGGCAGGGCATGGGTGCAGATTCCACGGACGTCGACTTCGTCATGCGCCGCGAAGCACAGTTGTTGATCGACTACGCGGGCAGTCCCATCGTCGCCGACGGCGCGGGTGGGCGGGCTCCCGACGCGCGGGGACTCACCCGTGATGCGGTGACGGACCCGTTCCGGTTGTTCGCGCTGCTGGACGGGACGCAGCACACATTGCTGTTGTACGCCGACGCCGCGGCCACCGTCGAAGGCGTCGAAACCGTGGCGGCAGCCGCTCACAAGGCCACGCACGGACTCGTCGACGTCTACGTCGTCGCCCATCCCGAGGCGGCGGTGGACTCGACCGATCTGCCGCTGATCCGCGACACCGCAGGCGATTTTGCGCGCGCCTACGCGGCCCAGGCGGTCGTGGTGCGCCCGGACGGGTACCTGGGTTACGCGGGTCCGGCCGATGCCGGGGCGATCGCCGCGTTCTTCGCGCGCACCTTCGCCTGAGCAGGCGCGGTCTACGGCTCCAGCCGCACCTTCAGGTGCTCACCCGAACGTGACATCGCCGCGGCGTATCCCGCGGCGGCTGCGTCCAACGGCAGTGTGGTGGTGAAGATTCCGCTGACGTCCAGGCGGCCGGCTTGCAACAGCGGAATCAGCTCGGGCCAGGTCTGCTGCACGGGGGCGGTGGTCAGCCGGATGGTGAGGCTGCGGATCAGGCACGCCAGCGCCGGCAGCGGGTAGGGCTGCAGATCGTGCACGCCCACGATCGACACCGTGCCGCCGGTGCGCACGGCCTCAATGGCGTCGTTGATCGAGGTGTCGGTGCCGACGGCGTCGATCACCGAGTCCGCGCCCAGCCCGCCGGTGAACTCGCGGACCGGCTGCGCCGACGGCGTCGCCACGGGCACCGCGCCCCACAGTGCGGCTCGCTCGCGACGGGATTCCACCGGGTCCACCGCCAGAACCGTTGCGGCACCGAGGGTGAAGGCACTCTGCAGAGCGCACATGCCGACCGCACCCAACCCGATCACCGCGACGGTGCCGCCGATCGGGATGTCGGCGCGCTTCGCGGCGGCCCAACCGGTGGCCAGGTTGTCGGTCAGCAGTAACGCCTGATCGGTATCGATACCGTCCGGCAGGGCCAGCAGCTGGAAGTCCGCGGCGGGTACCGCGAGCAGTTCGGCCTGGGCGCCACCGAGGGCGCCCGAGCCGAAGATCTGCGGGCCGTGCACGCAGCGGATCGGGTCGTGCGTCGCGCATCCTGCGCAATGCCCGCAGCCCGCGACCGATGACACCAGCACCCGGTCACCCACCGCGAAACCACGTACCTCGGAGCCGATTTCGACGACGGTGCCGACCGCCTCATGCCCGAGCGAGACGGGGTCGACGATGGGGTAGTGACCTTCCAGAAAATGCAGATCCGATCCGCAGATGCCGGTGGCGCTCACCTCGACGATGGCACCGTCGGGACCCGGCAGTACCGGGTCGGGCAGATCGGCGATGCTGATCTGGCCGGCACCGTCGACGACAACCGCGCGCATACTCATGCCTCCTGGAAATCACGCCAGACGGGTTCGTCGATGGCGGAACGGTATTCGGACAACCGCCACGGACTGACGGTGTGGATCTCGCCATCGGCGTTCTTGAAGTAGGAGTGCTTGACCGACGGGTGCGCCCACACCGTCTTGCGGATCGCCTCCTGAGACTTCGCATGCCACGCCGCGGTCGGCTCCGGCAGTGGCTCCATGGACCGCAGCCCCCCGGTGATGAGGTGCTCGAGACACTGGTTGATATAGTGCATCTGCAACTCGGAATTCATGATGAGACTTCCACCGTGCGCCAGATGGGTGCCGGGGCCGTAGGTCATGAAGAAGTTGGGAAAGCCTGGCACCGTGATCCCGCGGTACGCGAACGGGCGGGTGCCCCATTCGGTATGCAGGTCGGCACCGTCGCGGCCGGTTATCGTCATCGGGAAGAGCACGTCGGTGGCCCGAAAACCGGTGGCGTACAAGATGATGTCGACATCGTGCTCCATCCCGTCGGCGGTGACGACACCGGTCGGCGTGATCCGCTCGATGGGGGTGCGCACCAACTCGACGTCGTCCCGCTTGAGGGTGGACAACCAGCTGCCGTTGTCCTGCAAGGTGCGCTTGCCGGTGGCCGGGTAGTCCGGCAGCACCTTGGCCAGCAGATCGGGGTCATCGCCGACCTGGGTGGTGATCCAGTCGGTGAACATGATGCGGGCCATGGCATTCATGTCGCTGACGGCGTTGTCCTGGTCGGCGTAGTCGGAGTCGACGCGGGCGGCGTCCAGGCCTTTGTCCGCGCCGGGCCACAGCAGCAGAAAGCGGTACCAGCGACCGTAATACGGCAGGTGTTGCATGGCCCAGCGGGCACCGCCGGGCACCCGGTCGTGATACATCGCGTTGGGGAACATCCACTGCGCGGTGCGCTGGAACACCGTCAGATGCTCGACCTGCTCGGCGATGGCCGGGGCGATCTGGAAGCCGCTGGCACCGGCGCCGACGAGCGCGACCCGCTTTCCCGTGACGTCGACATCGTGGTCCCATCTCGCGGAGTGGAACGACGGGCCGGTGAACGTGTCGGCCCCGGGGAAGTCAGGGATCCGCGGTCGGTTGAGCTGACCGACGGCGGTGATGACGGCGTTGGCCGTCAAGGTCTGGCCGTCGGTGGTGACGGTCCAGAACTCGCCATCCCACACGAGGGACCGCACCTCGGTGTTCCATCGGATGTGGGGTTCCAGGTCGTGCCGATCGACGACGTCGCGGAAGTACTGGCGCAGCTCGGGTTGTTCGGCGAAGAAGTGCTCCCAGTGATTGCTGGGTTCGAAGCTGTAACAGTAGAAGTGATTGGCCACGTCCACTCGGGCACCGGGATAGCTGTTCTCCCACCAGGTTCCGCCCGGTCCGGCGTTCTTCTCCACGATCGTGAACGGGATGCCGGCCTGCTTGAGCCGCACCCCGGCCAGTACGCCGGACTCGCCGCAGCCGATGACGACGACGTGGAAGTTTTCGACACCGGTCAGCGCGGTGGGGCGGCGCGGGTCGATGCCTGCCAGGTCGAGCTCGTCGAGCATCAGCGGCAGGTTGTCGTCGTCGACGGTCTCGCAGGCCGCCCAGTCGAGCATCTCCTTGACCAGGTCTGCGGTCAACGGGTCGGGAACCGGGCAACCACGGTCGCGGTACTCGGCGATCACTGGCAGCGCCGCTGCCCGAGCGCGGGCCTTGTCGTCCTCGCTCATGAAGCCCTGCACCTCGTTGAGGAACAGACCGGCCTGCTTGAAGTCCCGGATGTAGGACGGATCGCCGGTGAGGTGCACCAGCGACAGCAACAACGTGGGGATGCTGACGTCCTCGAGGGCTGCCGCGATATCGGCGTCCGGAGTGTCAAACGGCTGTCCGGCGTGGAAGCTGCGCGTCACGCGGAGTTACGCTACGCGCCGTAGCGTTATGGGGCAATGGTGTGCGGATGCCCCCGCTGACGAGGGCGGGGTTTGCGAACCGACGCCGACGGCTACGGACAAGAATCATGGACGTTCACGCCCTAGCTTTCGAATGGACAGACACAAATCGGCATTGGCTCATCGAGGTACCGACGCGCATCGTCATCTACACGGTGGTGGTGCTGGTTCTGCGGTACATCGCACACCGGATGATCGACCGGGCCAGCGGTCAGCGGGGTAAGAGCGACGACAAACCACAGGGCGGCCCCGCCATGTTGCGGACGCTGCGAGGCCGCATACCGTCGCCATCCGATCAGAAGAACGCCGAACGCCGACTTCAGCGGGCCCAGACCATCGGCTCCGTGCTCAAATCCACGGTCTCGATCGTGCTGCTGGTGTGGCTGAGCCTGGCGGTCCTCAACGTGGTCGGCGTGAACATCGCACCGTTCATCGCGTCGGCCGGAGTCATCGGGCTGGCCATCGGGTTCGGCGCGCAGAACCTGGTCCGCGATTTCGTCTCCGGTGTGTTCATGCTGCTGGAGGACCAATACGGCGTGGGTGACACGGTCGACCTCGGGGACGCCACCGGCGAGGTGCAGAGTGTCGGGCTGCGCATCACGACGGTGCGCGATATCGACGGCACCCTCTGGTATGTGCGCAACGGCGAGATCGCACGGGTCGGGAACATGAGCCAGGGTTACGCGGTGGCGCGTATCGAGTTCCCCGTCGCCCTGACCGCCGACGTCGAACGGGCCGAGCAGGTCGCTGTCGACGCGGCCGAGGAAGCGGTGAAAGATCCGGCGATCGCCGAGAAGGTACTGGGCGAACCCAAGATGCTCGGCGTCCAGGAATGGTCGCCGGACCTGGTCAAGCTTCGGATGACCATCAAGACGCGGCCCAACGCGCAATGGGCGGTGCAGCGCCGTCTCCGCCGCGAGATCCACCGGGCGTACGACGCCCATGACATCGACCTTCCGTATCCGCGGGGCAGGGTGCAGGCGGCCGCCGCGGCTGAGGTGTAGTTCCAGGTCCGAAGGGGTATGTGCGAGGCCATTCCCCACCTCGGACCCTTGGAGCCCCATGCGGACGGCATTTCAGGAGCAGCTGGCTGCCCTCACCACCGGGATGGCGCAGCTGTGCGAGCTCAGCGGCAACGCGATGCAACAGGCCACGCACGCCCTCCTGGAAGCCGACCTGAGCGTCGCCGAGGATGTGCTGGACCGCAGTGAAGACATTGCCTACCGCTGCGGACGGCTGGAAACCGAGGTGTTCACCGTCCTGGCGCTGCAGTCACCGGTCGCCGGGGATCTTCGCGCCGTGGTGAGCGCGCTGAAGAACGTGGCCGACGCCGAGCGCATGGGTGCCCTGGCCCTGCACGTCGCCAAGATCGTGCGCCGGCGGCACCCCGCCACCGCGGTTCCCGATGAGGTCCGCACCGCCTTCGCTGAGATGGGCCGCATCGCAGTGCGCATCGGCAATGACGCCAAACATGTTGTCCTCGAACATGATTCGGCGACTGCAGCGCAATTGGCGTTCGATGACGAAGCCATGGACGACCTGCACAAGCACCTCTTCTCCGTCGTCATGAACCCGCAGTGGCCGCACGGTGCGGCCACTGCGGTCGACGTCACGCTGCTGAGCCGCTACTACGAACGGTTCGCCGATCACGCGGTGGAGATTGCCGGCCGGGTGATCTCCGCTTAGATTCAGCCGGATTCCATCGCACTGAAACCGCAGCTCAGCATCGTCAACCGCGCCTGTGTGCCCCCTCCATCCGGACAGGGTTGCATCCGTTAGGCCGACAATTTCGCCGAAACCTGACTAATGTGCGCGGGATGAAGTCCGTCCTCGCATCCAGCGCGGCGGTGGTCGTCGCCTTGATGGCCACGGCATGCGGCACGTCTTACGGAACGTCCGGTTCACCGGTTCCCCAGCTCGCCGCCTATCCTGCGGAAACGCCGGGAGGCGCCGCGGTGACCCTGGGTGCGGCCACTGTCGCCGCGCAAACCATAGTCGACGACTTCACCGACGGTAATTTCGCCGACGTGTGGGACCGCATGGCGCAGGACGTCCGGCATGGCATCACGCGGGCGGACTTCGTCACCTTCTACGAGACCTGCAAGACGCCCGGGCCGCGGCTGTCCGTATCGGGTTTGCGCATGGAGCCCGACGGCCAGGCGATCGTGCGAGTGGCGAACCATGGCGCGGGCGGGTCCCGCTTCATGGTCTACGAGGACGGCGTGTGGAACATGCGGGCCACCGACGAGTTCGCCGCGCATCTCGGGCAGCCGCTGCACCAGATCATCAGCGAAGAGAAGGCTGCCGGCCTCTGCGACGGTTGAGGACGCACCGAATGACGGCGACGTAAAACCGCGGGTTCTGTTTGCTCCGCATCGTCTCGTAATCGCAAATGCGAGGCGCGCTTGACGCGACCGGCATCGGCATTTTTTCTGTAACGGGAGCCGCCTGGTGCGGATTGTTGCGTTCGGAATTATCCTTGCCGAATCGTCAATTAGTGCCCATGTGTTTGCCCTACACTTGCCCGATGGTTCTGAGCAGGCCCGATTCCCTTGCGGGACCGTGGATTCCCATTGAGGATCCGCGGGGGGCTTCTGTGTCGAGGATGCTCGCCGGGTGGTGGAATACGCCCGTCGAATACGACGCTCAGGTCGCCTATTTCACCTCGCACGGTCTGAAGCAGGTCAACAAGACGTTGATCGGTGCCGGCGCGATGATGGTCGCGGTCATCACGACCATCATCCAGTTTTCGCCCGCGGGACCCGGGGGCGCCTCCTCGCGCATCCTGGCGGCTGCGTTGTCGATCGGTACCGCGGCGTGGGCGCTGCGGTGGTGGTTCGGCGGTTGGCCGAACAGGACCACCTCGCGGATGTTCGTCGTATACATCGACGTGTCGATGGCCATGTTCGCGCTGGTCAATACGAACGCGTCGGTCGTGGGGTTCGCCCCGACGATTCTGGTCCTGCTGTCGTTCTATTTGGTGTTCTATGCGGGCGCGAAACTACTTATGCTGCACTCGGTCTGGATCTTCATCACGGTCATGCTGCTCGCGGTCAATGCGGCCCACGACGCCGGCGGAGATACCGCGCTGGGGATCGTGAAGCTGATCGCCGGAGCCAGCTTGGCCTTTGCGCCTGTCGGCATCCAATTCGGTATCTGGACCCTGCAGAACGAGGCCAACGAGTCACTGCGTGACCCGCTGACCGGCCTGCTCAACCGCCGCGGAATGCGGTTGCACCTACGAAATCTATTGAGCGGCAGGACGCCCGGCAACGACCATATCGTCGTCATCCTCGCCGACCTGGACCGCTTCAAAGACATCAACGAGGTGCACGGGCACGGTGTCGGGGACGAGGTGTTGATCCGCAGCGCACGCCGCATCCAGTTAGCCATCGGTCCGCACTCCGTCGTCGCGCGGGTGGGCGGGGAGGAGTTTCTCGTCGCCGCGGTCCTGCCCGCGGACGACTGCGCTCGCGCTGCGGAAATCGTGTGCGCTGCTGTCTGCTCGCCCCCCGATACGGTTCCCGTCACGGGAAGTATCGGCGTCACCAGCACACCGGCCGCCAGCTTGGAAACCGGGACCGCCAGCGCGACCCTGGTATGGGAAAGCCTGTTGGACAACGCCGATCAGGCCATGTTCCAGGCCAAGCGTGCAGGGGGCAATCAGTCGGTGTACGTACCGACCGGTTAGTGCCAGTCCCAGACGGACATGTCGTTTGCGGGGTAGTTCTGGCAGATGTCGGTGGTGTGGGCGGCGACGCCTTTGTTGTTGAAGAACAGTTTGGCCCAGTTGGGCCAGCGCCAGGACA
>JAHFVC010000254.1 GCA_023264765.1 Mycobacterium sp.
AGCTGGTCCAGCGCGACCTTGGGGTCCGCTTCGGCGGACAGGATCTCGGCCGTGTCGCCGGAGAGCCGGTCGGCGGCACGGCGGAACAGCGCGGCGAGAATATCGGCCTTGCCGGGGAAGTAGCGATAGATGCCGGAGGCCGGCATGCCCACGGCCACGGCGATGTCGTCGACGGTGGTCTCCCGGTACCCGCGCTGATGGAAGAACGTCATCGACGCACGCAGGACCGCCTCGTACCGGCCCGTCGTGGTGGCCCCAGGTGCGGGCTGCGCCGCGGCGGGCGGCGCGGGGGTGCTGGGCGCGAGGTCGGGGATGTCGGCCCAGAAGACCGCCGAGGCTTGCTTGGCGAACAACTGCTGGATGCGGCCGGCGGACAGCGTGGTCTTGTGGTCGACCAGGGAACCGATGACGCTCAGCACGCCGACCGACAAGGTCCAGCGCTGGTGCGAGTTCAGGTCGGGCCGCAACTCGATGAGGGGCTCCTGGAGTCTGCGGTTGACCAGCTCAAGTTGTCCGCCGAGGAGCGTTCTGTCCTGATCGGTGAGGTAGCGGCCGCCCCATCGGTACACTCCGCCGGTGCTTCGGTTGCGAATCGAGACGTCGACCAGTCCGCTCACCAACGCGGTGAACAGTTCGGCGCCGCCGTCGGACGACGCATCGGGCACCTCGGTTCCGTCGACCAGCTGCTGACTCAGGGACAGAACGGCGCCGCGGAACAATTCGTACTTGCTGGGCGAGTGCCGATACAGCGCGGCGGCCGAGACGCCGACGCGCCGGGCGATGTCCTCCATGCTGACCGCGTGATAGCCCAGGTCACTGAACGCTTCGGCGGAGACGACGGCGATTTGCGCTTTACGGTCCTTGGGACGTCGCCGCGTTTCGGGCATCTCCTCAGCATAGGCCACCCGCCGTCGTAATGACGGATAACTTGGGCATAAACAGCAATCACGTCGCGCCGGACGGAAGCTAAGTTCGCGCGTAATACCCACAGATCATGGGGTGTATCAACCGTTATCGTTCCGCCTCCGGCACATCCAACTAGGTAGAATACTGATTAACTTAGTGCTTGCATGCGGCACCATGTTGTGACACGCTTCACACATGATTTCGGAGGGATTGCGGTGACCACGGAGCCCGTCGAGCAGGGCGCACGGTCGGCGGCGGCCACGGCGCGGACCCGGATCCCCATCCCGGCGAGGCGGGTGAAGGCCCGTGCGGACAATCCGGATCTGGCGCTCGCGGATGCGGTGGACTTCTGGTCCTTCGCGGGAGCCGCGGCCAACGTGATCATGCAGTTGTCCTGGCCTGAAGTCGGCTACGGAGTCGTCGAGAGCCGCGTCGAGTCCGGAAGCCTGATGCACCACCCGTGGAAACGGGCCCGGACCACCACGCAGTACCTCGCGGTCGCCATCCTCGGTACGGAGGAAGAGCGCGCCGCCTACCGTGCCGCCGTGAACGGCGCGCACCGTCAGGTCCGGTCACACAGCGGAAGCCCGGTTGCCTACAACGCATTCGATCGCACGCTCCAAATGTGGGTGGCGGCTTGCCTTTACGTCGGATTCGAGGACACCTACGAGTTGCTGCACGGTCGCCTGACGGTGCGCGAGCGCGAGCACTTCTACTCGACCGCGATGCCGCGGGGCACCACCTTGCAGGTCACCGAGGAGCAGTGGCCCGCCACGCGTGCCGAATTCGACGACTATTGGAACGGCGCCTGTCTGCGCATCGACATCGACGATCGCGTGCGCGACTATCTGCTGGCGCTCGTGAATCTGGAGATGGTCCGGCTGCCCCTGCGGATCACCTTCGCCCCGCTGTTGCGCTTCCTCACCATCGGGACCCTGGCCCCGGTGTTCCGGGACGCGATGGGACTGGACTGGAGCGAGCGCGACCAGCGCCGGTTCGAACGACTTTTCGTTCTCGTCGCCGCGATCAACCGGGTGCTTCCGCGGTTCGTCCGGCACGGGGCGACGCACGCGTTGATGGGCGACGTCCGGCGCAGGATCCGGCGCCGCACGGCGCTGATCTGAGGATGGTTCGGACGATGTGAACTGATGTTCCTCAGCTTTACAGTGCGCCCGGGACGCGCCGGGACAGGCAGAAATACTGGCATAAAGCCGCAACAGTGCAGCTATTCATGGTAGGACGCAAGCGGGGGCGCGGTCGGGGACGGGCCGGATGAAGTGAATCACCATTCCCTACCATCGGAACGCTGGGCTGGTCGCAACAGGTGAAGGGTCGTTGACAGTGAAGTTTGGCCAGGGGGTCCCGTGGCGGTGACAGACACCGGCACGGATGCGCGCGCGGACGGGACCGACGGCGCCGGTCTCGCGGCCATCGAGGGCTGGGCAGGCGGGTACCTCAGACGCCACCCACTCGCGTCGATCGCCACGGTCGGTGACCAATTCGTCGTCGGTGTCCGCACCCTGCAATACCTGTTCGCGGACCTGGTCACCGGGCGCTTCCCGTGGGGCGAGTTCGTCCGCCAGGGCGCGTTCATGGCAGGCACCTCCGTCGTGCCCACCGTGCTGGTGGCCCTGCCGATCGGCGTCACCCTCTCGATCCAGTTCGCGCTGCTGGCCGGTCAGGTCGGCGCGACCTCGCTGGCGGGTGCGGCCAGTGGCCTGGCCGTCATCCGCCAGGCCGCATCTCTGGTGGCGGCAGTCCTGATGGCCGCGGCGGTCGGCTCGGCCATCACCGCCGACCTGGGCTCGCGCACCATGCGTGAAGAGATCGACGCCATGGAGGTGATGGGTGTCTCGGTCCTGCGCCGCTTGGTCGTACCGCGCTTTGCCGCAGCCATTCTCATCGGCGTCGCCCTGACCGGCGTGGTGTGCTTCGTGGGATTCCTGGCGAGTTACTTGTTCAACGTCTACTTCCAGAACGGCGCCCCGGGCAGCTTCGTGGCGACCTTCGCGTCGTTCACCACCACCGGCGATATGGTGCTGGCCTTGTTCAAGGCCGTCATCTACGGCGCCATCGTCGCCGTCGTGGCATGCCAGAAAGGGTTGTCCACCAAGGGCGGACCCACCGGTGTGGCCAATTCGGTGAACGCCGCGGTGGTCGAATCGATCCTGATCCTGATGATCGTCAACGTGGCGATCAGCCAGCTCTACACGATGCTGTTCCCACGGACCGGGTTGTGAGATGACCGCATCCACCTACCGCCCCGCGTTGCTGGCGCCGCTGGTCAAGGCCGGCCACCGGGCCGGTCAGCCGCTCGCCCGCCTCGGCCACATGCTGGTCTTCTTCGTCCGGGCCGCGGCCTCGGTGCCGATCGCGCTGCGGCAGTACCGTTCCGAGTTCGTCCGGCTGCTCTCCGACATCGCCTGGGGCAACGGTTCGCTGGTGGTCGGCGGTGGCACCGCCGGAGTCGCGGTGGTTCTGGGTATCACCGTCGGCGCCGTCGTGGGGATCGAGGGCTACAACTTCCTCAACCTGCTCGGGCTGGGCCCGGCGACCGGCATCATCTCGTCGTTGGTGAACACGCGCGAGTTGGCGCCGATCGCGGTCGCGCTGGCCTTCGCGACGCAGGGCGGATGCCGGTTCACCGCACAGCTCGGATCCATGCGTATCGCCGAGGAGATCGACGCGCTGGACTCACTGGCCATCCGGCCCATCCCGTACCTGGTGACGACCCGGCTGATGGCATCGGTGGTGGCCGTCGTCCCGCTGTACGTCGCGTGCCTCGCGGTCAGCTACCTGACCACCCAGATCGTGGTGTTCGCGATCAGCGGGAGCTCGATGGGCTCCTACATGCACTACTTCACCCTCATGCTCTCCGGGACGGACATCATATTCTCGTTGCTCAAAGCCGTTGTGTTCGTGTGGATCGCCTCCACCATCCAGTGCTACTTCGGGTACTACGCCTCCGGTGGTCCCGAAGGCGTGGGCGTCGCGGCCGGGCACGGCATGCGCGCCAGCATCACGGTCGTGGTCATCGTCAACATGCTCCTCACGATGGCGCTGTGGAGTGTGGACTCCGGCGCCAGGTTCGGTGGCTGATGGCCAACAACTTCGACACCGACGGACGCGGAGCGAGCACCCGGCAGCTGCTGCTCGCCGGCGTAGCGGTCGTCGTGGTGTTCGCCATGGTGACCGCCATCCTGCTGGCCAAGGCGACCGGCCGGCTGGAGAACTACGTACGGGTGGTCGCCGATCTGATCAACGTCGGCGACGGCTTGCCGCAGAAGTCCGACGTCAAGTACCACGGCCTGCTCGTCGGTTCGGTCGACAACGTCGTACCCGCGGCCAACGGCAACCCCAACTTCGTCCATATCGCTCTCAAACCCGAATACGCGCAGGCGATTCCGGCATCGGTCACCGCACGGGTGGTGCCGAGCAACGTGTTCGCCGTCTCTTCGGTGCAGCTGGTCGATCCCGACGGCCGAAACCCCGGGCCTGCCATCCGCACGGGAGACCGGATCCCCGAGGACACCGAACTCCCGACGGTGCTGTTCCAGACCACCATCAGCAAGCTGCGCGACATCCTGGCATCGACGGGTCGCGGTCGCGAGGACAAGACGATCGGCGTGCTGGCCGCGGTGAACGAAGCCACGCAGAACCGCCGCACCACGTTGCTCACGGCGGGCGGGCAGCTCAACGCGATCATCGACCAACTCGACGGGATCGTCAGCACCGATCCGGACGGCACCACGGTGTCGGCGCTGATCGAGGCCACTCGTGGCCTGCAACAGACGGCACCCGAGCTGGTCGACGCCCTGCATCAGGCGGTGCGGCCGATGCAGACGCTCGTGGAGCAGCGAGCCCAGCTGACCGATCTGATCGACGGCGGAGTGCACACCATGAACACCACCAGTACGGCTTTGCACAATCACAGCGATCAGCTCGTCCGGATCACCGGCCAGCTCACCCCGGTCTTCGGGGTGTTCGCCCAGCAGGCCCACAACTTCGTCCCCGCCTTCACCAAGCTCAACGGGTTGGCGGACAAGTTCTTCAGCGAGGTGTGGATGCCCGAAGTCGACACGCCGAACATGCGGGTCAACTTGTCCTTCACGCCGTCCTACACCTACAGCAGGGCGGACTGCCCGCAATACGGGGAGCTGAAGGGGCCGAGTTGCCATACGGCGCCGCTGATCCCGGTCCGTCCCGACCTTCCGCAGACCTTGCTGCCGCAGAACTACCAGCCACCCACGAACCTGGCGCCACCCCCGGGCACCGTGGTCGGGCCCAACGGGAACCTGATGGCGGTCGGACCTCCGCTGGTCAACCCGTACCCCAACCTCGCCGACCCGAATCCGCCTCTGCCGCCGGGCTTCGCACCCGCACCGCCGGTGCCGGGCACCTCAAATCCGGCCTTCACACCCCCGCCGCCGGGCGTCCCCGACTCGCCCCTGCTACCGGCCGAGGCCGCACCCGCTTCCTACGGCGGCAATGTCGGCCCGGTCGGCAGCCCGCAGGAGCAACAGCAACTGAGCATCATCACGGGGCGTCCGGCAACGGCTGCAACACAATTACTGCTCGGACCGGTAGCCCGCGGCACCACCGTCGGCGTCGACGGGGAGGGCCCGAGATGAGGCACCGTTCCGCGGCCATCGGCCTGGCCCTGTTCATGGTGGTCGCCATGACCCTGACCTGGTTGGTGTACGTCACGCTGCGCCGCGACGTGGTGGGCCGCACCGAACCGTACGCGGCGGTGTTCACCGATGTCTTCGGCCTGCGGGTCGGCGACGACGTCCGCATGGCAGGGGTGCGGGTGGGCCGCGTCGAAAACATCGAACTGCAAGGAAATCTCGCGAAGGTGGCCTTTGTCGTGCAGAGCGATCAGCAGGTCATGGGTAACACGGTCGCATCGGTCACCTACCAGAACATCGTCGGGCAGCGGTACCTCGGCCTGTCCCTGGGCAGCATCGGAGACACCCGGCCGCTGCGCCCCGGAAGTGTCATCCCGACCGAGCGGACCGACCCGTCCTTCGACGTGGGGACACTGCTCAACGGGTACGAACCGTTGTTCAGCGTGCTCAACGTGCAGGACGCCGACAACCTCACCAAGGGCGTCATCCAGTCCCTGCAGGGCGACCCGGCCTCGCTCACCGCGTTGGTCGATCAGACCTCGCGGCTGACGGAATCCTTTGCGGGGAAAGACCAGGCGCTGGGCGACACCATCACCAGCCTGGACAAACTCTTCGGCACGCTGGCCACTCAGAACGACAACCTCGACCACGTCATCGGGCAGACCCGGGATGTGGTGTCCACCCTCGATGCCCGGCGGCCGGAGCTGATCGCTTCGACCGGGTCGGCCGCGCGGGTGATCCGGCAGCTGGCGACCATCTCCGATGAGGTCTATCCGTCGCTGAACGAATTGGTCATGCGGCAGCCGGGTTTCGTCAAACACATGGTCGACATCGAACCGCAACTGGCCTTCACCGGCGACAACCTGCCACTGCTGCTCAAGGGCCTGGCCCGGATCACCGGAGAGGGTGCGTACGCCAACGCCTACTCCTGCGATCTGAACATCACCGGTTTCTTCCCGGGTCTCAACGACGTGGTCCCGATCATCGTCGACGCCGCCACCCCGGGCAACAAGGCGTGGCACACCCCGAGGTGCAGGAACATGGCGAATGGCTGAACAGACGCATCCCAAGAAGCGGCCACTGGAGTCCTACAGCCGGACCATGCTCGGTCTGATCGCGATAGCGGTCGTGACGGTGCTCATCGCCGCGCTGCTGCTGGCCAAGGTGCTCGACATCGGATATCGCTCGTACACTGCACAATTTCAGCAGGCTGCAGCTCTGCAGTCCGGCAATCCGATCACGATCGCCGGGATCCAGGTCGGTGAGGTCGGCAGCATGAAACTGACCGGCGACCATGTCGAGGTCCGGCTCAAGGTGCGCAAGGATGTCGGCCTGGGGTCGGACACCCGCGCCGTCATCAAGATCACCACCGTGCTGGGTTCGCGGTACCTGGCGCTGCAACCGGGTGGGTCGGGAAGCCTGCCGCACAACATGATCGACCTCGCCCACACCGAGGTGCCCTACGATCTGCAGGAAGCGCTCGCCGACGTCACCACCACCTACGAACAGGTCGACACCGACCAGTTCGCGCAGTCGCTGGCCGTCCTGGGCAAGCAGTTGTCCACCCTCCCGCCGGTGGTGCCGCAGGCGATCCAGAACGTGCACACACTGTCGACCATCATCGCCGACCGCCGCGGCCAGATCGGTGCGCTGCTGAAAACCACTGAATTGGTGAGCAATACCCTGCGTCGCCAGCAGAAGAACATCGGGACCATGATCAACCAGGGACAGCAGCTGGTCGGCGAGTTCGTGGCCCGCCAGGCGACCTTCCATGCCATGATGCGCTCGCTCACCGACCTGGTGAATACGTTGAGCGACCTCGCCATCGAGAATCGGCCTCAGCTGGAGCAGTTGCTCAAGGAACTTCGAACGCTCTCGGACATGCTGGGTAAGCACGACGACCTGCTGCGCAGCACCCTCCAGGCCGGGCCCATCGCATTGCGCGGTCTGGCGAACGCCACCGGTACCGGAAACGCCGTGGACCTCAGCGTGCCCAACGGCCTGCTCGTCGATTCGTGGATGTGTGCCATCAGCGGACGTGCCAAACAGTTCGGGATGATCCAGTACTACAAGGACTGCAAGTGAGAACCACCAAAGCCAAGCTGATCGCGTGCAGCCTCGCCGTGCTGGCCGTCGTGGGTGGTGTCGTGGCGTGGCGCGTGATTGCCCCGCGCATCGACGTCCTCCACGTCACCGCGCAATTCGACAGCGCGGCAGGCCTTTACACCGACAACACCGTCGCGGTGCTAGGTATGCCGGTGGGCCGGGTCACCAAGATCACGCCGAAGAGCGGTTATGTGGAGGTCGAGTTCACCGTGGACCGGGGGGTGAAGATCCCCGCCGACGTCCAAGCGGTCACCGTGTCGAATTCGATCCTGACCGACCGTCAGATCGAGTTGACCCCGCCGTATCGCGGCGGGCCGACCCTGGGCAACCACGACACCATCGGGCTGCCCCGCACCAAGACCCCCGTCGAATTCGCGCGGGTACTCGACGTACTCAACAAGCTGTCCAGCTCGCTCAAAGGCGACGGACACGGCGGCGGCCCGCTCGCCGAGGTGGTCAACAGTGCCGGCGACATCGCCGCAGGCAACGGCGATCAGCTGAAATCCGCCCTCGGCGAGTTATCGGATGCCTTGCGGCTCAGCGCGGACGGCGGAGCGCAGACGGGCGGGCAGCTGACCACCATCGTCAAGAACGTCAGCTCACTGTTCGACGCCGCGGCCACCAACGACACCACGCTGCGGGAGTTCGGTTCCACCATCCGCTCGCTCACTGACGTGCTGGCCGACGAGAACCTGGGCAGCGGCAGCACCGGACGTCAGATCAACCGGGTGATCGAACAACTCGGTGAGGTACTGGACGCCAACAGGGACCAGATCAAGCAGATCGTGACGAACGGCGACGCCACCTTGAAGACGGCGGTCGAGCACCAGCGCGACCTGGCCGAGTTCCTTGACCTCACCCCCATGACGCTGGACAACCTGTACAACATCGTCGACCAGACCAACGGTTCGGCCCGCGTGCGGGTGCTCACCGACAAACTCATCTTCGACACGCAGTCCACCAAGGAGCTCTGCAACATGATGGGTCTGCGGCAGTTGGGCTGCAGCACAGGCACATTGCAGGACTTCGGTCCCGACTTCGGTCTCACCTACGTGCTCGACGGCCTCGCCGCGATGGGGCAGAAGTGATCCGGCGCGCGCTGGCGGCCGGTGCGTTGCTCGCGGTCGCGGTCGCGACGGCGGGCTGTGCCTCGAGCGGTCTGTCCAGCTTGCCGCTGCCGCGGCCCGGGGTCGGCTCGGGCGGATACACGTTGACCGCGGTGTTCGCGAACGCGCTCAACCTGCCGGCCAACGCCAAGGTCAAACTGGCCGGAGCCGATGTGGGACAGATGGAGACGATGACCGCGCACAACTACACCGCGGTCACCACCTTGCGCATCATGGACGGAGTGGCCCTGCCCGTCGGCAGCACTGCCGAACTGCGTTCCGCCACACCGCTCGGCGACGTTTTCGTCGCGATCAAGCCGCCTGCCCACACCGCCGCCGGTGCCCCGCTGCTGCATGACGGTGACACCATCGGCCTGGACTCCACCCGGGCCGCAGCCACCGTGGAATCCGTACTGAGTTCGGCGGCGATCCTGGTCAACGGTGGTGCGGTGCGCAACTTCACCGGCCTGATCAACGGATTCGGCAAGGCCACCGGTGATCAGGGGGCCGCATTCGGCCAACTGATCGGCAAGACGAACAACGTGTTGGACCGGCTCAATTCGCGGTCGGATCAGATCTCGGATGCGCTGACCGAGACCGCGAACCTGGCCAAGACGATCGACGCCAAGAATCAAGAGCTGACCGATGTGCTGTCGGCCGCCGCGCCCGCGACCGACACACTGGCCGAACACACCACGGCCATCGCCGATCTCGTGCGCCAGCTCGGGGACACCTCCGAAGAGTTGCGGAAGTTCCCGTCGGTCGCGGGCACCGACACCAGCGGCCGCAGCGTCGTCAAGGACGCCAATACCGTCGCCGCGGCATGGAACGACGTCGCGCTGGCGCCCGACGCCACGCTGGCCGCGCTCAACAGGCTGATGCCGCCGCTGGTGAAAGCCACGTCCAGCAGCGCGATGTCGGTGCGGGTCAGCATCGACCGGCTGGTGCTGGGATCGATCCCCGATATCGGTTTCGGCGGTGATGTGGGTCTGCACGGGCCGAAGTGGAACAACTTCCAGCAGATCATCGGATCGTTGAAGTACACCTTGTGGCGGTTGCAGGAGCGCGTCGTCGGGCAGGGTCCCGGTGTGCCCCAGGTGCCGGTGGTGCCGGATCCCGTGCAGCCCGGTCAGTTGATCCCTCTGGCGCCGGAGCCACCCCGATGATCGGCCGGCTCGCCGACGTCGCCGTCGGGGCGGTCCGTGCCGCGCACCGGCGGCGCACCTGGCTGTCCGCGGGCGCCCTGGTGCTCACCCTCGTGGTGGCAACGGCGTACCTGTTCT
>JAHFVC010000255.1 GCA_023264765.1 Mycobacterium sp.
GGGCGTCGAGTCGGCCATCGAGGCGAGCACGGTACCGCTGTGGTCTTCCTCGGGGTAGACGTGCAGGAAGATGGGGCGGTTGAACGCCGCGGGCGTCAGATGGCTCATATCCGACGCGGATCGATCACCGTGATGCCGACGGGCGCGGCGGTCCCAGACGCCGGCAGCAGCCGTGCACCGTCGGTGAGTCCGACCACGCGCTCGACCAGGTCCCCAGGGCGCAGGGAACCGTCCTCGACGCGGCTCAAGAGCTCGGGATAGTCGACGGCCGCCATCCCGTGGCTGCCCAAAACGTCCAGCTCCCAGGCAATCACCCGGTCCATCGGTACCGCGGGGTGGCCGTCGAGCGCGGGCAACAATCCCACTTGAACGTGGCGCCCCCGCCGCCGCAAACTGTGGATGGCATCGAAGCACGTGGCCTCCGAACCGACGGCGTCCACGGCGACGTGGGCACCGCCGTCGGTGATTACATGCGCCTGGGCGGCGACGTCGCGACCGTCGGCGAGCACCGCATGCTCGGCTCCCAGGCGGACGGCGAGGTCCAGCGCCGCGGGCGTGCGGTCGACCGCCACGACGCGGGCTCCCGCAGCGACGGCGACCTGCACCGCGCTCAGACCGACACCGCCGATGCCGACCACGATCACCCACTCTCCCGGGCGCAGCCCGGCGCGTGCGGTCAACGCCCGGTAGGCGGTGGCGAACCGGCATCCCAGTGCGGCCGCCGCCGCGTCCTCGATGAGATCGGACACGTGGATCAGGTTGGTGTCCGCGGCGTGCAGGGCAACGTACTCGGCGAACGATCCCCAGTGGGTGAAACCCGGCTGAGTCTGGTCCGGGCAGACCTGCGCCTGACCGGTGGTGCACCACCGGCAGATGCCGCAACCACAGACGAACGGCGTGGTGACGCGATCCCCGGCCCGCCATCGGCGCACCCCCGCACCCACCGCGACGACGATGCCGACAAGTTCGTGACCTGGGACGTGGGGCACCGCGACACCGTCATCATGGCCGGCCCAGGCGTGCCAGTCGCTGCGGCACAACCCCGTGGCGTGTACCTCCACCACCACGCCGCCCGCCGGCGGTGCCGGATCAGGTACCGAATGCACATCCACCGGGCCACCGAACCGCTCGAAGATCATCGCGCGCATGGCGCCATCCTTGCGCATCAGCCCGGACGAACGATCATTTCAGCGGCTCCGGCGTGAAGGTGACGTCCACACCGCCCACGGTCATCTGCGCCGAAACCCGTCGGTCGCGGTTTGGGCCAGTTCGACCCACAAGAATCCGCCAAGCACCTGGCCGCAACCTATTCGTGACCACAAGACCCGTCACGAAAGGAGCCAGCCATGAACCAGCATGTGCCTTCCCCGCAACGACGCCGCATGGCCGGCCTCTACGCGTTGAAGCCGTGGTTCACCGCGCGTCTCGCCCCCATCCTCAATACCGCAGTCGCCCATCGCATCTCACCCGACCTGTTCACCGCTGCGGGCGTACTCGCCGCCGGCATCGCGGGGGTGTTCATCGCCCACGGCTGGTGGCACCTGGCCGCGGTGTTCCTGGTGCTGCGCCTCGCCGGCGCCAACCTCGACGGTGCCGTGGCCCGCGCCCGCGGCGTCAGCCGGCCGTGGGGCTTCGTCCTCAACGAGATCGGTGACCGCACCTCGGACCTGCTGACCTTCGGCGGACTCGCGGTCTGGGCCGCCCGCCAGCACGGACCCGGGATGCACTTCCTGTCCTGGACCGTGCTGCAGGTCGTGCTCGCTGCACTGGCCGCGACGCTGCCCACCTTCGCCTCGCTGGCCGCGGCCGGAGCCGGTGCCACCCGCATCAACGGTGGACCGCTCGGCAAGACCGAGCGCTGCGTCTTCACGGTGCTGGCCACCGCCTTCCCCGGGCTGATGCCGATCCTGCTGGCCCAACTGGTCAACGGCTCGCTGATCACCACCGCGCTGCGGCTGCGCAGCGCACACCGCGAGCTGAAAGCGGACGAGGACGCGGTGACCGTGCCGATGCGCCGACCGGTCCTGGTGACCGTGCCGATGCGGGCGGTGGCGGCATGAGCGAGGCTTGCCGAGCGAATCGACCAGCCATGAGCGCCCTGCGGCACTGGCTGTGGCGCACCGTCTGCGGCGCCTCAGGCGGGCTGACCGTCACCGGCCGCTGGCAGGTCACCGGCGGCGCCGTGATCGTGGCCAATCACTCCTCGCACGCCGACACTGCGGTGTTGCTGGCCGCGTTGCCCGCCTCGGCGAAGGTGAAGTTCGGTGCGGCCGCGGACTATTGGTTCGACGTCCCGGTCCGCCGGATGATCGCCACCTCGCTGATCGGGGTACTGCCCCTGCGCCGGTCCGGTGACGGCGGGTACGCCGCCCTGCTGGAGGCCGCGGGACCGCTGCTGCGCACCGGCCACACCATCGTCATCTACCCCGAGGGCACCCGGTCCACCGACGGCAGCATCGCCGAGTTCCGTTCCGGCGCAGTGCGGCTGGCACGCGACTGCGGCGTGCCGATCATCCCCGTCGCCCTGCTGGGCACCGCCGAGGTACTCCCCAAGGGCGGCACGTTCACCCCCGGCTCCCCGATGGAGGTCCGCATCGGCGACCCGGTCGACCCGCGTCACACCTCAGCCGCGCAGCTGCGCGACGAGGTCGTGGCCCTGCGGACGGGAGTGCGTCATGCCCTCGCTGCTTGAGACCTTGCACTTCGACCGGGGCCCCTGGTTCCTGCCGATCCTGACCGTCGCCATCCTCGCCGTCGCCGGTGTCGCGGTGCTGATCTCGCGCAAGCCCGAGCTGATCCGCAAATGGCGCACCTGGGTGCTGATCGCCCCCGCCGTCGGCATCCCGACCGTTCTCGGCCCCGGCACCACCACCGCATTCGCCGCCGCGCTGGCGGTGGTGGCCGTGATCGAATACGCGCGCCTGGTCCGGCTGGGCCGCGCCGACACCGTCATCCTGATCGCGCTGGCCGTCGCTTACCCCACGGCAGCCTGGCTGCGCCCGTCGCTGCTGGGCCTGACCCCGCTACTGGTCCTGCTCTGCGCGGCGCCGTCGGTACTGTCCGGCGACGTCGAAAACGGTTCACGACGAACCGCTTTCACCGCCTTCGGGTCCATCTGGATCTGCTGGGCCCTGGCACACCTGGTGCTGCTGTGGCCGGACGCCTTCCTGGTGTGCTTCGCGGTGGCCGCCACCGACGTCGCCGCCTGGTGCGGCGGAAAAGGCCTGCGCTTCATGGCCTGGGCCCGGCGGCCCATCTCCCCGCTGAGCCCGAACAAGACCCTCGGCGGGGTGGTCGGCGCGATCGTCGGCGCCACGGCCGCGCTGTTCCTGCTCGGTACCGTCTCGGTCGGACTGGTGCTCGCCGTCTCCCTCGGCGGGCTGTTCGGCGATCTGCTCGAATCGATGCTCAAGCGTCAGGCCGCGGTCAAGGACGCCGGCGACTGGCTGCCCGGATTCGGTGGCCTGCTCGACCGCATCGACTCCCTCCTACTGGCCCTCCCCCTGGTGTATGTGCTGACATGACAATGCAATTGACCGACCCCAGCCTCGCCGTCTACGACGTCACCCTCGACACCCGCCTGGACTCGGTGTCGTTCTCGGCCCGGCCGGGCACCCTCACCGCGCTCATCGGCCCGTCGGGCGCAGGCAAGTCGACCCTGGCGAACACCTTGGCGGGCGCGATCACCCCGGATGCGGGGACCGTGCGTTTCGACGGCTCCGTCGGCATGGTCCCGCAGGACGACATCGTGCACGGAAAGCTCACCGTCGCAAAGGCTTTGCAGTACGCGGCCGAGTTGCGGGGCGCCAGCCCGCGCGTCATCACCGATGTACTCGCCGAGCTGGAGATGACGGCCCACGCCGGCACCCGCATCGACAAACTGTCCGGCGGACAACGCAAACGTGTCTCGGTGGCCATCGAACTGCTGACCGACCCGGCGCTGCTGATCCTCGACGAACCCACCACCGGTCTGGATCCAGCGCTGGATCGCCAAGTGATGACGATGTTGCGTCGACTCGCCGATGCCGGCCGGATCGTCATCGTGGTGACACACTCGCTGGCGTTCATCGATGTGTGCGATCAGGTGCTGCTGCTCGTGCCCGGCGGCAAGACCGCCTACTGCGGCACCCCGGGCGACCTCGGGCCGACCATGGGCAGTACCGACTGGGCCGAGATCTTCGCCGGCCTGTGCGCCGATCCCGAAGGGGCGCAACGGCGGTACCTCGACCGCCGATGGGCACCCAGCCCGCCGCCACGGCTGCGCCTGATCACACTTGCCCCCAAGCCGGTGCCCGAAAAGGTCACCCCGAAAGACCAGTTCGTCATCCTCGCGCGCCGCCAGGTCCGGTTGCTGCTGGCCGACCGCGGGTATCTCGCCTTCCTGGCCGCCCTGCCGCTGCTCGTCGGGATCCTGCCGCTGACGGTGTCCGGGCACGCCGGGTTCCTCACTGCCGCGGCGTCGGCCCCGTTCGAAGCCAAGCAGGTGATCGCGCTGACCAACTTCGCCGCCATCCTGATGGGCGCCACCCTCACGGTGCGCGACCTGACGAACGAGCGGGCCCTGTTCCGCCGCGAGCAGGCCGCCGGGCTGTGCACCACCGCCTATCTGCTGGCCAAGATCGCGGTGTTCGGTGCAATGGCCGTCGCGCAGTCGGTGCTACTGGTGCTGATCGTGAATCTCGGCAAGCCGGGGCCGGCGGAGGCGACGACGCTCGGTAGCCCACTGCTCGAGTTGATCGCCGGTGTCGCCGCCTCCGGTCTGGTGGCCGCGATCCTCGGCCTGGCCATCTCCGCGCTGGCCCGCACCGCCGATCAGGTGATGCCACTGCTCGCGGTGACGCTGACCGCGCAACTGGTGCTCGCGGGCGGCTTCATCCCGGTGACGGGCCGTCCGGCGCTGTCGGCGATCGCGTCGTTCACCCCGGCCCGGTGGGGCTTCTCGGCGACGGCGGCGACCTCGGATCTGAGCAACCTCGTCGTCGGCATCGCTCAGGACGGGCATTGGCAGCACACGGCGAGCGCCTGGTGGTTCGACATGGTGATGCTCGGGGTGCTGGCGGTCGGCTTCGCGGGCATCGCGCGGTGGCAACTGCGTCGCGTGTGACTCGCGAGCGGCCCCAAAATGCCAACAATGTGCGGCGTGTCGCGTGCAAACACGGCCGCTCGCGTGAGGACTGTCAGCCCCCGGCGATCATGGCGACCGCGGTCAGTGCGGCGACCATGCCGACCACCTGCCAGCGGGTGACCTTCTCCTTGAGCACCACCAGCGCCAGCGCCACCGTGCCCGCCGGGTACAGCGAGATGAGCACCCCGGTCAGCGACAGCAGTGAATTCTGCAACGCCCACAACATGGCCACGTTGGCGATGGTGTCCAACACCCCGGCCGCCAGAGCCAGCTTCAGCGGCACCCCGGTGGGCACCTTCAGCTGCCGGGCGGCCAGCGCGATCAGCACCACCATCGCCGACGCCGCGATCCGCGCGAACACCAGCGGCCACAGTCCCGCGTCGTGCGGGGCCTCGTTGATCACCACGAAGTTCAGGCCGAACGCCAGTCCGGAGCCGAGCGTCAGCCACGCGACCTTGGTGGTGAACCGGTGTTCGGTGGTGTCCTCGTCGCTCACACCCCGGGACACCAGCACCACCGCGACCAGGGCCACGGCAATACCGGCCAAGGCCACCGGCCCGGGCCGCTCGCCCATCAGCACCCCGAATCCGACCGGGACGCCGGCGACCAGGATCGCGGTCAGGGGCGACACCACCGAGATCGGGCCCGAACCCAGCGCGGCGTAGAACCACCACACACCGAAGGCCTGGCAGAACCCGCACAGCAGGCCCCACCACACCGCGGGTCCGGTGACGTGCCCGCCGACGAAGCACGCCAGCACCGTCAACAGCACCATGGCCAGCGGATAGGACACGATCACCACGCGCAGCGCGGCGACCCGGCGCGAGGCGATACCACCGACGAAATCGCTCACCCCGTAGCCCGCGGCGGACACCAGCGCGAGGATGACCCCGATCAGCGCATGCCCTTGTTGCGCCGGCCCATCTCGCGGATGATCTCGCGGTCCGCGTCGCGCTTGGCGAGGTCCTGACGTTTGTCGTGGGCCTCTTTACCGCGGGCCAACGCCAACTCGACCTTGACCTTGCCGTCGGTGAAGTACAGCGACAGCGGCACCAGCGTCAGGTTGCCGTCGCGGATCTTGCCGACCAGGTTGTCGATCTCGCGGCGGTGCAGCAGCAGCTTGCGGTTGCGCCGCGGCGCATGATTGGTCCACGTGCCGTGGTGATATTCGGCGATGTGCAGGTTGCGCAGCCAGATCTCCCCGTCGTCGACGGTGGCGAACGCATCGACCAGCGAGGCCTGGCCTTCGCGCAGGCTCTTCACCTCGGTGCCCACCAACACCACACCGGCCTCGTACACATCCAGGATCGAATAGTTGTGCCGGGCTTTGCGATTGGTCGCGACGACCTGGTTGTTGGTCTTGTCAGGCTTGGCGGCGGGTTTCTTGGCCATCTCTATCTTCGGACGTACAGACGCAACGTGACATAGGCGGTGAGACCCGCCATCGCCACGCCCACGAACAGCAGGGCGGGGGTGATGTAGAAAATGTCAGCGTAATCGATGGGCGCAATCAAATTAGCCTGCGTGAACTGACTCAGCGCCTTGTCCAGGAACAATGCCCGCACCATCACCAGGCCGAGGACGGCGAGCACCACACCGATCAGGGCGGCCAGCATCGCCTCCACGAGGAAGGGCAGCTGGGTGTACCAGCGGGTCGCGCCGACCAACCGCATGATGCCGATCTCGGTTCGCCTTGTGTACGCCGCGACCTGCACCATGTTCGCGATCAGTAGCACCGCGCCGATCGCCTGTACCAGCGCGACCGCGAACGCGACGCTGCTGATCCCGTCGAGCACGGCGAACAACCGGTCGATCAGATCCTTTTGGTTGAGCACGTTGAGCACCCCGGGCTGGCCCTGCATGGCCTGATCGAAGTCCTTGTGCTGCTCGGGATTGTCGAGCTTGACGATGAACGACGCCGGGAACGCGTCCTTGCCCGCGACGTCCTTGTACTGCGGGAACTTGGTCACCGCGTCGTCGTAGGCCTGGTCGCGGTTGAGGAAGCGCACCGACTTCACGTCGTCGCGGGCCTCGATCTTGGCGCGCAGAGCCTTGCACTGATCCGAGTCGCATGTGAGGTCGTTGGCCGACACGTCGTTGGTCAGGAAGACCTGGCTCTCCACCCGGTCCAGGTAGATGGTCTTGGAGTGGTCGGCCAGCAGCACCACCAGCAGACCACCGCCGAACAAGCCGATCGAGATGGCCGTCGTCAGGATCATCGCCACCGTCATGGTGACGTTCCGACGAAAACCGGTCAGAACCTCATTGATGAGGAAGCCAAAACGCACTTAGCGATCCATTCCGTAGACGCCGCGCTGTTCGTCGCGGATGAGCCGGCCCAGTTCGAGCTCGATGACGCGCTGCCGCATGGAGTCCACGATGTGGTGGTCATGCGTCGCCATCAGCACGGTGGTGCCGGTGCGGTTGATCCGCTCAAGCAGATCCATGATGTCTTTACTGGTCTCGGGGTCCAGGTTGCCGGTCGGCTCGTCGGCGATCAGCAACAGCGGCCGGTTCACAAACGCCCGTGCGATGGCCACTCGCTGCTGTTCGCCACCGGAGAGCTCATGAGGCAGCCGGTTCGCCTTGCCGGACAGCCCGACCATCTCCAGCACGTCGGGCACCACCCGGTTGATGACGTCGCTGCGCTTGCCGATGACCTCGAGAGCGAAGGCGACGTTGTCGAACACCGACTTCTGCTGCAGCAGCCGGAAGTCCTGGAACACGCAGCCGATGACTTGGCGCAGGCTCGGGATGTGCCGTCCGGAGAGCTTGTTGACGTGGAATTTCGAGACGCGGATATCGCCCTTGGTCGGGTGCTCGGCCGCCAGCAGCAGCCGCATGAACGTCGACTTGCCCGATCCGGAGGGGCCGATGAGGAAGACGAATTCACCCTTGTCGATCTTGAGCGACACGTCATCGAGCGCGGGCCGCGCCGAGGATTTGTACTGCTTGCTCACTTTGTCGAGGGTGATCATCACGGCACGCCAGTGTAGCCGGAAGGTGACGCGTGTCAGCTGGCGCTGCGTGCGGGCGGCGGTGGTGTCGCGGGCGCGACGCCCGGATCGACCGTCGTCGCCGTCGTCACCGGCGGTGCCGCGCCCGGCAGGACGGGCAAGGTCAGCGGCGGAATCGGGCCGGGGCCATCCGGGTCGATCACCGTCGTCGTCGGCGCGCTCGGAAGCGGCGTCGTAGTGGTCGGCGGCACACCCGGAAGCGTCGTCGTCGTGGTGGTCGTGTCCGTCGGCTCGGTGGTTTCCGTCGTCGTCGGAGTCGGTGTCGTCGTGGTGGTGGTCGTCCGCGGGGTGGTGCGTTCCACGTTGGTGCGCGGCACCCAGGTGTAGTCGGGGTCGGGCACGAAGCCGGGCGGCACCACCTGCTGGGCCGGGACCGCGGGCGCCGGGGCCGGCGGTTGGTAGGTGTTGTACACCCACGACGTGACGAAGAAGGCGATGATCAGCCCGGCCGTCGACGTGCGCATCCGGCCCCAGAACAGATAGGCCGGCCATTGCCGGTTCTCGCCTTCGCGGCGCAAGGTGAATTTCACAGCTTGGGCTCCTGCGACACCGCGGGTGCCAGCGTCGAGCTCTCGGCGGGCGAGGCGATGCCCGCACCGGCCAACGCCGCGATCACCAGCAGCCGCAACCGGCGGCCCACCTCGAACTGCTTACCCGGCAGCGTGCGGGCCACCATCTGCAGGTTCACGGTGTCGACCTGAATGCTCTCCACGCCCATCACCTGCGGCTTGTCCAGCAGCAGCTCACGCATCTGGGGGTCGTTCATCGCGGACTCGCACACCCCGTTGAGCAACTCGTTGACGGTGTGCAGATCGGCCGTCTTGGGCACCGGGATGTCCACCACGGCGCGCGCCCAGTCCTTGGACAGGTTGACGGTCTTGACGATCTGGCCGTTCGGAATGGTCAGCATCTCGCCCTCGGACGAACGCAGCTTGGTGACCCGCAGCGTCACGTCGGTCACGGTGCCCTCGGCGGGCAGCGCAATACCGGAGACCGTCAGCGCGACCAGGTCACCGAAGCCGTACTGCTTCTCGGTGATGATGAAGAACCCCGACAGCAGGTCCTGCACCAGCCGCTGCGCACCGAAACCGAGCGCGGCACCGATGACCGCGGCGGGCGCCACCAGGGAGGCGATCGGGATCTCGATGATGTCGGTGAATTCGACGAACACCAGCACCACGAGCATCGCGATGGTCACCCAGGAGATCACCGACGCGACGGCCTGGCGGTGCTTGGTGGTCTCGGAGCGGACCAGTGCGTCGCTCTCGCGGAAGTCCGCGTCGATCCGCTGGGTGATCTTCTGCGCGATCCAGTTGACGAACCGGGCGGCCAGCACCGCGGCGAGCACGAGCAGCACGATCCGCAGGCCGCGGGTGAGAATCCATTCGCCGATCTCTCCGCGCCAGAAGTCGTGCCAGTGCTGCGACCACCAGTTCACGGGCTACTCGTCATCGTCTTTGCGGTTGCGCCAGCGGATGCCGGCCTCCAGGAAGCCGTCGATATCGCCGTCGAGCACCGCGCTCGGGCTGCCCACCTCGTATTCGGTGCGCAGGTCTTTGACCATCTGATAGGGGTGCAGCACATAGGACCGCATCTGGTTGCCCCAGGAGCTGCCGCCGTCCCCCTTGAGCGCATCCATCTCGGCGCGTTCTTCCAGCCTTTTGCGTTCCAGCAGCCGGGCCTGCAGCACCCGCATGGCCGCCACCTTGTTCTGCAGCTGGGACTTCTCGTTCTGGCAGGTGACGACGATGCCGCTGGGGATGTGCGTCAGGCGCACCGCGGAGTCGGTGGTGTTCACCGACTGACCGCCGGGGCCGCTGGAGCGGTAGACGTCGACGCGCAGATCGCCTTCCGGGATGTCGATGTGGTCGGTGGTCTCCACGACG